>NZ_VOXS01000030.1:0-11048 GCF_013420655.1 Acinetobacter sp. Q186-3
GTTCAAATGGCGATTCAGCGTTTAATTGGTTTTGGGAAAAAAGAAGAGTTTAAGGAAATTTTGGCAATTTTAAGAAAGCAGAATCCTGATAGGATAAGGGTTCTGTGAAATTTGTCGTGTACAGAGCCCATTTAGATAGACCCATCCCATTAGATTCTCTTTTTCATCTAAGAATAGATCTTTTAAATTAAGAATTTCACACTGCTTACTACTACTTCCTGCTAATTTACACTCTTCCTCGAGCGTAGGGAACTTGTCCTGTTTATTCAAATTTGTACAAGCAATTAAGCTACATATAACAATGCTTATAGCGGAAATAAACAGAACTTTATTTTTGAGCATTATTATGCTATCTCTTATAAATTACAGAAAATTATTTGAATACTTACTGTTTTATCTTTTCTTTAGCACTTGAGATGCCTTGCTCATATGCTTTATTAAAGTAAAATTGAGATAAACTTTCATTTAACTTATTATAATCTGGAGATGAATATATGACCCCTAAGTTATAAGATGCTTGTCCTTTACTCATTTTACTAGCTAATTCAAAATACTTAATAGCTCGATCCACATCTTTAGTGATACCATTACTATTTATCAAATTAATACCCAAATTTAAAGCAGCCTCAGCATTATTTAATGATGCAGATTTTTCCCAGTAATTATTACAAATTTTATAGTCTTGTTTAACAACCACACCTTCGCAATATATCAACCCTAACTCAAATAATGAAAGAGCATCATTTTTTTCGGCTGCACTTTTTAAATAATTTAACCCTTCTTCAATATTTCCTTCTTCAATATAAATAGAGCCTATAGAGCCCATTGCATCAACATCATTCAACTTAGCAGCTTTAAGATAATATTTTTTTGCATTTTCTATACTTTTTTGAACTCCAGTTCCAGTGTAGTACTTAAAACCAGTATTATACATAGCGGAGACATTTCCATTATCTGCCGATTTTTTTGTCCACTCAAATGATTTTTTAGTATCATAAGTTCCACTCAGCGCTTTAAAATAAATATCTGCCAATATTAGTTGAGCATCACTATTACCCTCTTTTGCCAAGTTTTCATAAATAGGTTCGAGTCTTTTATAATATTCTTTCTTTTCATCAGAGTTTGATGGTGCAGCTTCTGCTTGTGATCTTAACTGCTCAGCTTGTTCAAATGTCATATTTAAATCAGATGATGTATTTGAAGCATTACAAGCAGTAATACATATACTTACAGCTAGACTCACCAATAATTTCTTTTTCAGCATTTTGTACATAACCTCTTAAAAACTCATTTTGTTAAAAATGTCATTAATGTTGACATTATTTGGCGGAATATGTGCATGAGAGCGAGGATCATACTCAGGAATGGTTTTGGGATCGATATATGATCGAGGCTTTGGTTTAGGTACACTTTTTTCACATCTACCATTTCGACCATTACAAATGGGCCCACGTGGGTCATTTGTAAAACAAGCTTCAACCTTATAGCTAGATAAACTAGGTATAACATGTCCACTTGAAACTCCAGCACTACCAGCGACTCCTCTATCATATGTCGACATTAAGCCATCACTAGATGCTTCACCTAAACCAGTTTTACCAAAACCTATACCTCTAAATAATACAACACTAGCACTTACATCTCCCCACCCACCATTCAATGCGTCTTTATAAACACCATCATATGGGTCATGAAAAGTTACTGATCTACTTCCTGCCGCTCCTAAAGTGCCCCCGCCCATATGAGCCACCACCAACAACTATTGATGCGACACCTCTTTCATTATTTAGGCATTGGGATCTTAAATCATATTTAATTCCTGTTCCGGCAAGAACACTAACTTGATAACTTGAACCAGTCCATTCAGTTAACTCCATCGGATCAACCCATTGGGTTGGATCACTTACATAAGCAGAAGTATTTGTCAACGGCATTCTAAAATTGACCCCTTTCACCTTACAAATGGCAAAGTAAAATTGACCCCTTTGATCTCGTATTAAATTTCAACCTGGGGCTGAATCCCAATTCTTTTTTATCCTTCAAACGATAACTCTCACCCGATATTTGTACCACATGACAGTGATGTAATAGCCGATCTAACATCGCAGCGGTCAACGTGACATCATCCGCAAATGACTTAGACCATTGGCTAAAGGGTAAGTTACTCGTCAATATCGTACTGCCTTTTTCATAACGCTTGGCAATCACGTTAAAGAACAGATTCGCTTCTTCACGTCCAAACGGTAAATAACCAATTTCATCGATAATCAGTAACTTTGGTCCCAGTACCGCACGCTGCATATAGGTTTTCAATTTACCTTGCTGATAGGCTGTACTCAGTTGCAGCATTAAATCCGCTGCGGTAATGAACTTGATCTTAATGTTGTTCATGATGGCCTTATAGCCTAATGCCATAGATAAGTGCGTTTTTCCTACTCCGCTAGCCCCCAGAAACACCACATTTTCTGCTCTAGCAATAAAGCTCAGATTGAACAGTTCAATCACCTGTGATTTAGGGGCCCCTAGGGCATAATGGCTTTGTTGCATAAATATGTAAGCATCTGATTTAAATAAGTTTAATTTTGGATCAAAAAATAATCAAAACCTTTAAAATCATATAGTTATGAAATCTTTGTGCAACAAAACCCTGCAAAAGTAAGAATTATTAAAAAATTTATAATCCAATTGATAAACATCCATCGATTGTGATTTTTTCTAAATTTATCAATATTTTCGATATAAGCATTAGGAGTCAATTTCATTGGAGTTTTTTTATCTCTAATACTTGGAAATGGGTTGTTTTTATTATATTTAAAAATATTATTTAATATTAACTGAACATCATAAGTTGTCAAAAAAAAGAAGGTGGTTACATCTAAACTATTTAATATCCCTTTAGAAACATTCGTTGTTCCATAATATAAATTTAAAAAATCATCCCTATGTTTTTTTATATAAATTTTATTATAAACAATAATAAAAACAACTAAAAATGCACTAAAAAAGATTGCTATAATCATAGTTGCAACCATAGGGTCCTCTAATAAATTAGACACCATTTCCTGATAAACAGACATATCAAAACTCTCGGCAGAGTAAAACTTGAAGTGCGACATAAACCACCTAATTAATTTAAAGGGTTTATGGAGTATATAAAATTGTCATACCATCATCTTAACTTTGAAGATCGTACTGCATTAATGCTTGAGTCAAGAAAAGAAAGCTTTTCACCCAGAAAATTTGCTGAACTCATTAAAAGACATCCTAGTACGATCTATCGTGAGCTTAAAAGAAATAGCATCAATGACGTTTATCAAGCTCAATATGCTTCTGATAACACCTTCGCTAGACGTAGACGCGGTCACAGAAAACTCAAAATCGATTCAATCCTCTGGAAATTTATTGTTGAAGCGATCCGTTGTTTATGGTCTCCTCAGCAAATAGCAAAGCGTTTAAAGACATTTCCTGATTTGGATCAAACAATGAATGTAAGCCATACAACGATTTATTCAACTATACGAGCATTACCAAAGGGTGAGTTGAAAAAAGACTTATTATCCTGTCTGCGTCATGAAAATAAAAAGCGAAAAGCTAACGGTGAACCTAAAAAAGATTCTATATTACAGGATATTAAAACTATTCATGAGCGCCCAGCCGAAGTTCAAGAAAGAAAAATACCGGGTCATTGGGAAGCCGATTTAATTAAAGGTAAAGACAATAAAAGTTCGATAGCAACACTTATTGAACGAAATACACGGCTCTGTATCTTGGCAACATTACCTGATGCAAAGGCAGAATCAGTGCGCAAGGCTTTAACTGAAGCTCTGAAATATTTACCTGCAGAACTACGTAAAACGTTGACCTATGACCGTGGACGTGAGATGTCAGAACATAAAATCCTCGAAGAAGATTTAGGCATAGATGTATATTTCTGTGACCCACATTCGCCATGGCAGAAAGGTACATGCGAAAATATGAATGGTTTAATTAGGCAATATTTACCTAAAGGGATTGATTTAAATCAGGCAGATCAGCATTATTTAAATCAAGTTGCCATGTCACTGAATACTCGTCCTAGAAAAGCGTTAGATTGGCTTACACCATTAGAGAAATTTGCTCAGCTTTATCATAAGGCTTTTGAAACTGTCGCACCTCATGTTTGAATTCGCCCTCTTTACACCTAAATTTTTAAGTTAAGAATTTTAAATAAAAAGTATTATATAAATTAGAAAAATAATAGCCAATATATATGTTATATAAAAAGATATCAGATTAAAAATCAGCCACCCCTTCCTATTCTTTTTAAATAATTCAATATTCTCTTTAAAAGCATTCGGCGTCATATAAAATGGTTTAGCATGAGAGTCATTAATAGAAGGGAAACGTATTTTTCTCGATGAAATCACTTCAAAAGAATAACGCATCAAAAACCAATATGCGACAACAACCAAATCCCCACCTACTCGATTAAAGATGACTCCATTATTCCTCCCAAAAAACAAATCAATAAAATCATCTTTATAAATCGAAATATAAATTTTATTATATATATATGTAAAAAACATTAATAACAAATTAAAAAGAATAATTAACATAACAAAATTCATTAAAATAGTATTATTTTCAATCATTTCTTTCATCACGAATAAAACCTCATTCATAACTATACCTTTTAATCACACACACCCGTATATTTCCTAGCAACTTGTGTCCCACCATAACTACCAGCAAATCCACCACCAACTCCTAGCGCAACCGCACCAATACCTGCACCAACAATACCACCAATCGCAATTGATGCTCCACCTGTCACAGGTGATAATATTAAGCCAATCTTCGCTCCCGCCATAGCACCTAATTCTGCTTTACTCAATGAGTTCACAATTTTAAGATTATCACCTAATAAAGCTTTCATTTTTGCTTCAAATGGATACTTATCTGAAGGTTGCTCATATATTCTATTAGAACAACCTAATTGAATTAATAAGGAAGAAATTAATATAATTTTCCAAAAATCATTCACACAAATCCTCGCCCCATTTATTATAACTATAAGATATAGCATCAGAATTATAATCAGTTATATTTAGTTTACCTCCTTGATAATCATAAACACCAATTGCAGTAGGGCTAACAATATTAATACTATTATTAGCTCCTAAACAATATGTATCTACCCCTTGTCCATGCCCCTTTAATATCCAACCATCTTTTTCTAATTGATTAATTACTTTTTTCAATTTATTAGGATCTTTTTCAAATCTAAAAGAAGAAATTTGGACTTCTGCTTTACGTATTGAGTTCACAATTTCAAGGTTATCCCCTAATAAAGCTTTCATTTTCACTTCAAATGGATATTTATCATAAGGTTGAGAATAAATTTCACCACATCCAGTAAATATAAAAAGTATAAAAACAACCAAACTCAAATTATTTAACTTCATACTTATTTGCCCCTAACTAATCTCTTAACTTTATCTTTACACTTAAATAATTTTTTTCTACTAAATATTTATTATCGGTAATTCATTTCCACAGTACAATGTTCCTTGTTCTTGATAATACATACCAATATTCCTTTCTTTTTCAATTGAAGGGCTTTGTTGCATAAATATGTAAGCATCTGATTTAAATAAATTTAATTTTGGATCAAAAAATAATCAAAACCTTTAAAATCATATAGTTATGAAATCTTTGTGCAACAAAGCCAAGCAGTTACCTTAAGTTCTTTATAAAAAGCCCGAAAGGGCTTTTTATCAATACTCATAATTAAATAGCTTTGCTAAATAAAACTATGGATTAAAAATATCATTTAAAATTTAATTGATCCATTCTCGAGGGACTTGAGGAGTTTTAGATGTTCTCACACAAAGCCTTCTAATTAAGAATTGAGGAATACCAAAAATCAAAAGATTTAAATTGAAGTCAGAAGGTAATTTCACTTGATCTGTTGAATAATTTCGCTCTGAAAATCTTAGTAGTTTAAGTTTAAACCAAGTTTCACTTGCTATCTCTTTACTGTAAATAACATTCGGAGCATAGTAATGAATATTATTTTTTAATTTTTCTATGTCTTCACCCGCCATATAGCGTCTAAAAAACTCCCAATGACCTTCAACCAAACTTAAGCTACGAAATCTAAATGGAAAGACGACCACTTGTTGAATGATCTCATTTTGATCAATCAGTGAAGCATTCACAGCGTATTCATGATTTTCATTAATATTTATAGAAAAATGATAATCACTCCATGGAGCTGAAATCCATTCTTTTTGGTAAGGTTCAAAATAGTGTAATTCTTGATTTTTACGGTTAAAAATCAAAGGGTAATGCGTATAACCAAATAACTCACGACCAAATGAAATATTAAATATTTTAAAAAAGAAAAATATACCTCCCAATAAAAGAATAATTCCAATTAAGGATATCAATGAAAAACCTGATTCAGATAAAAAGCCAGGAAAGCCTATTAATAGAATTATAAGCCCTATCATCATTAAAAAGCTAAACCATAAAGAGAACATGGTTGGCAACCCCCTGATCTCATCCCAAGCATCATTACAAATTAGATAATCATCGTTAACTTGCTGAATATTAAAATATGGAATCAACTTATTATTTAATTTTTTTTTAGGATCTAAATTAAAGTTAATTAATCCTCGTTCATTAATATAGGTCAATACTTGTGGTTTTTCATGGTTAATTTTCAAACCTTTGATCAAATTCTGATTTTCATAACCATAGTTACCACTCATAAGAAACCTCCAAATATAACTTTACCACGGCTTTGTTGCACAAAGATTTGAAATGCAAAGCGCCCTTAATTGAGCCAAATTTAAGGCGTAACTTGGGTAAGTGGGCGACCTAATTCCGTAAATCTGTTAAGGACTGCTACACGTGCATGGATCTCATTCACTTGGCTATCAAAACTCCTTGCACTGAGTTTATCTCCTAATAATTTGATGCAATGCATCTTAGTTTCAACCAAACTTCGCCGATGATAGCCTGACCATTTTTTCCATAGTATCCTACCTAAACGTTTAATTGCTCGAAGTAATTCATTTCGCTCTAGCGAGCTACTCTTTGTATCTTTCCATGGTTTCGCATTTTTTCTAGGTGGAATCACCGCATGCGCTTGCCGATCTGCAATGACCTGACGGCATTGCTTGGTGTCATAAGCTCCATCGGTATAAACAGAGTTAATCTGCTCATCTATACCGATATGAAGTTTACGCCATTGGCGACGATATTCAGGCTGATGTTTCTTACGTTTCCATTCACCTTCACCTAAAAACTTCAAGCCAGTAGAGTCGACGAGTAGGTGGAGACCATCACGACTTTTCTGATAGCTTATCGCAATATCAATATGCTTTTGTCTTCTACAAATAGTCGAATAATCTGGCGCTGTCCAATCTAATCTACAAAGTTTAATGAGGCTCTGAACAAAGCCAGTGACCATGCGTAAAGTGAGTCTAAATAGAGATTTGATCATCAAACAGCATTGAATCGCTATGTCGGAGTAGGTTTGACTTCGACCTTGTTTGCCTTGAGGTTCTGCATACCATTGTGTTTTTGGATCGAACCAAATGGCAATATTCCCACGATTAATGAGAGCTCGGTTATATGCGGGCCAATTGGTTGTGCGGTAGATTTTGTGTGTAGGCTTCTTCATTTGGAAATTATATTGCCGAAGGAGTCCTTAAGAACAGCTTTGTGCAACAAAGCCCTTTATCGTTAATCGTTGCTACCAAATATTGCACGTGAAGCCGACTTTGAGATGCAACAAAAATTGTTTGTACAGATACAAATAAACTCTCTGCCATACTAGCCAATAGAGCAGACGACAATATTGGCTATCGCGTCCAGCACCTAAAGCATTCATTATGAATCTCAAGAGTTTCTCTGGCTTTAAAACTTCATCAAATCATATAAATGTATCAATTTTTTCTTCTTTCTCTTTAATATAACTTTCAGGGTAAGGATCATATTCAACAGCTCTACGATATTCATAAACAGACTCTAAAATTAATTTTGCATTATTATCTTGATGGCGAGCAGTAAGTAAATAAATCTTTTCAGGATTTTGGAAACCGTACATCTCAAAAACTTGTTCTGACTTTTCATTTAAATGCCGTAATGAATTAAACGCATTTTTAACAATAAACATAAAAATAAAATAAGAGATAAAACTAACTATTGTCAAAATTAGAAACATTTCCTGAGTTAAGCCCCCAGTAAATATAAATAGTAAAAACATAGCAACTATACTTATTGCATACCAGACTCTCCCCCCTTTCATCATTGACTTGTATGCTGGTTTATCGGCTGCTCCCATGCCCACTTGCATATGCAGTAAACCTGTTTTTGGGCTATGTACTGAACACAACTCATATACATTCGGTTCAATTTGTCGAGCAATACAAATGACATATTCACCTGCCTCAAACAGGGCACGATGAAACTGACCTACACACACTTTGCCGCCTATTTTCATCACCACAGTTTGCATATGTAAACGGCTTTGCGTAGCTAAAAAAACCGTTTGTGCACCCAAGGAAACACTACCAGCAACTGTACTTAAAATCGCTGAGGACTTAATTAAGTTATCTCCTGCTCCCCCCAAAGTATTTAGCACGCCATTATGTATTTCTAATGCTTCAATACGACCTTCAAACTTCAGCAAATCATATAAATGTATCAATTTTTTCTTCTTTCTCTTTAATATAACTTTCAGGGTAAGGATCATATTCAACAGCTCTACGATATTCATAAACAGACTCTAATAGTAGTTTTGCATTATCATCTTGATGTCGAGCAGTAAGTAAATACATCTTTTCTGGATTTTGGAAACCGTACATCTCAAAAACTTGTTCTGATTTTTCATTCAAATGTCGTAATGAATTAAATGCATTTTTAACAATAAACATTAAAATAAAATAAAATAAAATACTAACTATTAATAACATCAAAAAAATATCTTGATTAAATTCATCAATGAATATAATAAATAGACTAACCCCAATAATTGTAGCTGCATACCAAATCCGCCCTCCTTTTATCATCGATTGATATGCGGGTTTATCGGCTGCTCCCATGCCCACTTGCATATGCAGTAAACCTGTTTTTGGGCTAAGTACTGAACACAACTCATATACATTCGGTTCAATTTGTCGAGCAATACAAATGACATATTCACCTGCCTCAAACAGGGCACGATGAAACTGACCTACACACACTTTGCCGCCTATTTTCATCACCACAGTTTGTATATGTAAACGGCTTTGCGTAGCTAAAAAAACCGTTTGTGCACCCAAGGAAACACTACCAGCAACTGTACTTAAAATCGCTGAGGACTTAATTAAGTTATCTCCTGCTCCCCCCAAAGTATTTAGCACGCCATTATGTATTTCTAATGCTTCAATACGACCTTCAAACTTCAGCAAATCATATAAATGTATCAATTTTTTCTTCTTTCTCTTTAATATAACTTTCAGGGTAAGGATCATATTCAACAGCTCTACGATATTCATAAACAGATTCTAATATTAGTTTTGCATTATCATCTTGATGGCGAGCAGTAAGTAAATAAATCTTTTCAGGATTTTGGAAACCGTACATCTCAAAAACTTGTTCTGATTTTTCATTCAAATGTCGTAATGAATTGAATGAATTTTTCACAATAAACATAAAAATAAAATAAAATAAAATACAAGCTACAGCTAAAATTATAAACATTTTCTGGGTTAGATCACCAGCAAATATAAAAATTAAAAAAGCTCCAATAACAGTAATTGCATACCAAACTATTCCCCCTTTCATCATCGATTGATATGCGGGTTTATCGGCTGCCCCCATGCCCACTTGCATATGTAATAAACCCGTTCTTGGACTTAATACTGAACATAACTCATATACATTCGGTTCAATTTGTCGAGCAATACAAATGACATATTCACCTGCTTCAAACAGGGCACGATGAAACTGACCTACACACACTTTTCCTCCTATTTTCATCACAACAGTTTGGATATGTAAACGGCTTTGTGTGGCTAAAAAAACAGTTTGTGCACCCAAGGAAACACTACCAGCAACCGTACTTAAAATTGCTGAGGACTTAATTAAGCTATTCCCTGCATTTCCCAAAGTATTTAGCACGCCGTTATGAATTTCTAACGCTTCAATACGGCCTTCAAACTTCATCAAATCATACATACTCAAACACTCACTACTGCTTTTACAAACTCTTGATATTCTTCATCTTCATTTTTAAAGGGCGTTTCTTGGCTATTTGCTTTCCTAAACGGTGTTTTTTGGCACCAATCCTCGAATGCATTATCCAGCACATAATTTTTAAGAGCATACTCTAAAGCCACCAATAAAACGGAAATCACAGTCAAACCTGCTACTACACGTGCTCCAGCAAGAGCAGCAACAATAACATTTGAAGAAAATCTTACTGCTGTCCGATTTAATACACCCTTTCCGATATATGGTGCAACTGAGCTTGCGAATACTCCAGCTTGTCCTACAGTTAAAGCCAAACTCGTTAAAAGTCTTACATATGAAATGAGTATTATTGTCGTAGAGTTCGTTTGGTAATCCTCCCATAAATAACCGAAGTTAAAAGTAGAGGTTAAGCAGCCATTAGAGGTGGCTTTCCTTTGTTAGCTTGATGTGGTCTTTCATGGTTGTAATGCCACAACCAGTTTGTTGCATAATCTTGTACTTCATCCAAAGTATCAAATAAATGCTTGCTCAGCCAACTATAACGTATGGTTCGATTATAGCGTTCAATATACGCATTCTGCTGTGGCTTACCCGGTTGAATATATTCAATACGAATACCGTGCTCAGTAGCCCAGCGCACAAATTCGTGACTGATAAATTCGTGACTGATAAATTCGGGACCATTATCGCATCAGATCACTAACGGTTTTTCTCTCCACTCCAGCAATTGATTCAACGTACGAATAACCCTGATTGTGGGCAATGAGAACCCTGCTTCAATGGCTAGGCCTTCGCGGCGGTAATCATCAATCACATTCAAT
>NZ_VOXS01000031.1:0-10446 GCF_013420655.1 Acinetobacter sp. Q186-3
AAATAAAATTCAGTTTTATGATAACTTTACTGTTAAAAGAAGTCTAGACAACCTTGTTTTATGCTTGGATATAAGGCTTATTTTAAAATAATAGTAGTGAAGATTTTCTAAAATTAACATAATACACCTTATACGAAATAAAAATGGGAGCCTTAAGCTCCCATTTTTTAAGTAATTTTTTCAAATAAGGCTTGGGTGAGCATCTAAAATTCGAATCAATGTAGCTGCTGGTCCAGTTGGATAGCGTCGTCCCTGTTCCCAATTTTGCAGGGTACGGGGGCTAATATGTAGACGTGCAGCAAATTCATTTTGGCTCAAGCCAGTTTTTTCACGTACTTCTTTAATATCAGGCAATTCGAGTTCTGTAACTCGGCTTGCTTTAACTTCTTTACGTTTGATAGCTCCAGCTTCTTTGATTGAAGCAACCAAGTCATCAAATAAGTTGTTATCCATGAAATTGCTCCTTCACGAGTTGGTGCAGAATGGCGGTTTCCTTATCTGTTAAATTATCTTTTACTGATTTTGGATAAGCCACTAAGAAAAAGATCTGATCATCCTCGGTGACCCAATAATAAATCACCCGTATCCCACCACTTTTCCCTTTGTTACCTTGAGCACAACGTACTTTGCGAATACCACCGCCATTCTTGATTAGGTCACCTCTATCAGGCTGTACCAAAAGATCTTGCTGAAGTTGACGATATTCCTCATCAGATACAAGGTCTTTAATTTGCTTGGTAAAGATGCTGGTTTCAATAAATAACATGGACTCTTTATACGTCAATGGCGTATTTGAATTTTAGCAGTTTCCATAACAAAAAACGAGAGCTGGTAGATCTCGTTTCGCATAATCGCCATTATGTTAAATAACTTTTAGAAGCTTTAGTACAAGCTTGACAGATTGTCTTATCATTATAAAATAACCTTATTCAAATCATCCTCCCAAGAGTAACGCCAATGAAGTAAGTCATTTTCTCATCATTATTTTTAAACTTTTGATGTGCAAAATAGATTCTACTTGTGGCTATATATTCTTGGTCTCTACTTTATATCCTAAATAATATATTGTTTTTTATAAGTTAATCTTCACTATTTTGCATATCCTCTACATGAGGAATTTTTTATGCAACATGCATGTATTGCTTCAAACTTAAATTTAGAATTTTCTACACAGAAAATGTTTGATCAGCTAAACATTACGCTTTTATCAGGACAGGTTTCTGCATTAATTGGACGTAATGGTTTAGGTAAATCCCTATTGTTCAGAATATTAGATCAAAGCCAAGCTTTAGATATTCATTATAGTGGTCAAGTTTCATGGAATATCCAACATGATTATTTGGCACAATTAGAACGCCTTAATGCTGAAAATATTGCACAAGCATTAGAGGTAGATCATTTACATCATGCTTTTCGGCGTATAGAGAACAATACAGCTAGTTTTGATGATTATGAGTTAGTTGAAAATACCTGGGATTTACCACAAAAATGGCAAAATATACTTGAAAATGCTGACTTACCTACGGATTTGAACTTTCCAACAGAAAAACTGAGTGAAGGACAAAAAACAAAGCTGGCTTTATGTCGTTTGTTTTTAAAAAAGGATCACTATCTACTTTTAGATGAACCAAGCAACCATTTAGACTCAACATCTAGACAATGGTTAATTGAGAGTATTTTGGCACACCCTAGTGGTGTATGCCTGATTAGTCATGATCGCCAATTACTCAATCAAGTCCAACATATTTATGCTTTAACTGAATTAGGCTTACAACACTACAAAGGTAATTATGAGCATTACATTCAACAGCATCAGCTACACATGGATGCATTAACTCAGTCTATTAATAATGAGAAAAAAGAATTAAAGCAGTTAAAACAACGGCAACATGATAGCTTAATGAAAGCGAATAAACGTCAATCTAAAGGCAATGAACTTCGTGATTCTAATTCTCAAGCAAAGATTTTTCTAGATTTCAAAAAGGAAAATGCTGGACAAAGCTTAGGTAAGCTACGTGCCCAACAAACTCGACAAACTGATGATTTGAAAAATAGTCTGATTAATAGGCAGACCATTGTAGAAAAAATCAAAGCTCAGAAGTTTGAATTCCACTTACAGAGTACGAAGCAAGGAGAGATTTTAAGAATTCATGATTTAAAGCTACCCCATACAGCAACAAATAAAATTAATTTTGCATTGAAAGCTGGCGAAAAAATCCATCTTAAAGGTGCTAATGGAATTGGTAAATCAACCTTATTGAAATTGATTTCTACCCATCAACGTGATGATATTTTCTTTAGTGGAACATGTTTGTATTTAGATCAAAACTTTAGTTTATTAAATAATGATTTATCCGTAATCGAAAACCTTGCACTTTATAACTCCAATCTTACTGAAGTTGAGTGGAGAAATTTGTTAGGTCAGTTACGTATTCGTCGTGAAAAAGCTTTATTAAAACTATCAGAACTGAGTGGTGGTGAAAAATTGAAAGTCGCATTATTAGCAATGAGTCACTATCCTGATGGTATTGATTTATTATTGCTTGATGAACCAGAAAATCATTTAGATATTGAGTCTAGAGAGCTTCTATCGCAGGCTATTAGCCAATATCAGGGCGCTGTAATTTTAGTTTCACATGATCATTTTTTTGTTGAACAGTGTGAAATATCTGAAGAGTATTTAATTGAGTAAAATGACATTTTCAAATATATAGATTTATTAGTTCTACTAAAATTAACATAATACACGTTATACGAAATGCGTTATAATTTTCTTTAGAAATCAATGCTGTAGTTTCTAGTTGATAGCCCAATCACACCCGATTGGGCTTTTTTTATGATTTTTCATGTTTCACGATCAAAAAACAATCAATGTTCCACGGTTTTGTTTAGCTTTGGCGAATAATCAATGGATGCCATTGAAGCCTCTTAGGTCTTCCGTTTTCTCAAAAATGAAGTCTCTGCGATCCAGGATTAGACAGTTTTTATTGTGTCGTCTAATTGATCGTGTTGCCTTACTGATGTCGTGACAATCCCAAAATCGCTCTGTTCCTGTGATTGCCGCTATGGGGTGTGCATCTTGTGCAATATAAATCAGGGAAACTACTATTTGTCTGCCGTTTTCATAGCGTTTCCTGGCGAATACAACATGATGTGCAATCTTAAGAAATTGGACTGTAGATTTATTTAAGCGTTCTTGAACAGACATAACTTATCTCCAAAAGCATAAGTTATTATATCAACTAATTTACAACTAATTTACAACTAACTGTTGTTTTATATTAGCCATAAGGTTTAAAAAAACGGCTCCAGAACCCCCTTTTTTCTAGTTCTGGCTCAATATGTTCAGGGACAGGAATACGTTTATTCCCGATGACCTCTGATTCCTTAGGAGGCATAGCTATGACGTCCTCTTTTTCTTCTACCGTGGATTCTGCTTGTTTTGATTTTGGATCATCAGATTGCGTTGTATTGGTTTTTGGAGCTTCCAATAGTCGTTGCATAGTTTCAATTTGATTTTGATAGAAGCTTTCTCTATTTTTTGCATCATCCAACTGATTTTTTAGTATGTCTATCTGCTGTCTAAGTAGTAAGACTTCTGCCGAACTTGGACTGTCTACTTTTACAGATTCTTTTACATCGGTTTTTTTAGCAGGCTCACCAAAAACACGAATAGCTTCTGAAAAATCAATTTTATTATCAGAATTTTTACTTAAAATTCCTTTATTTATATGATTGTAAATTGTCTGTCTATTTATGCCGTAAAGCTTGGATAATTCAAGAACTGAAAGACTTTTCATGTTGTAAAGTGATGCCTATTGTTGTCTAAAGTCACTGTCTAATAGACTGTAAAATTTACAGACTGGATAGATATAGTTTTACATATATACCATCTGATTTTATCTAATATTTAAATTGTTGTATTAACTAGACTGTCTAAAAATCTTGGACGGGTTTATAAAAATTAATCAAAAACAAATAGATATTGGTGTATTTAATTTGAGCAAATAACAATTTTTTTTTGAAAAAGAGTGAAACTTATTTTTTAATGAAAATAGAAATTAATCAAATAGATGTAGATGATTTTTTAATAAGAAATTAGAAAGAGTGAAAGTTAAGGGCTTGAATTGAGTAAAAAAAAACCGCTGACACCTTGCAGTATCAACGGGTTTTTCTTATATTCAGCGGTACGCAGTTATTTGATGTTGACGCATCAGATAACGAAGATCAGCAGAGCTACCAACTCGTGCAGATTTCACCAAAGGCTTGTACCTGTTCGCACATTTTAACGTTATGAGCAGTAATTTCAAGTCAAAACATGAATTACTTCGTTATTGAATCGTTTTGTGTCCATTAAATAAGCAATCTTGAATTCGAGCTTTGCCCGCTTCTGCGTGTCCGTTTATTCGGGTCTAGGCATGTGGTGTGGGTGGATGGAATAAAGCGACGCTAGCGCACCACAGCGATTGTTTTACAGTAATGTAGAGCAGGAGTTGCTACTAGGGGATATCGACAAAGCAACAGCGTGATGAGTAGTTCAGGGATGCTTTAAATTGTATGTTGGGGAAACCCTCGCAGAGAGAAGTGACCTGTTCGGTTTGAGAACGTGTCGATGCGGTGTGTGAATCGTAATCTCAGCCTGTGTAGGAAAGCACAATTACCTACTGTCGTGGACGACCGATGCGTGGCTCCGTCAGCCCAAATTGGTGTTCGGCAATACTTTAAGAGCAAGCAATTTTTTGTAAGCTCTTAGGGTGAGTATTGCCGAAACTCTCTCAACATTCACCATCAGCCCAGAGTAAAACGAAGGCTGTGGAGAATGTTGAGAGAGTGAGAGCATTAAAAAAAATATTTTTATAAAATTAAATGGTGATGATATGAAATCTACTTTAGAAGATCTTGAATGGTTTGAAATGATGTTTATTGCAAATCATAGAGGTATAAAAACGCTAACATCTCAAATTAAAGAAGTTCGTAAAGAGTTAAAAGAAAAAGAAGCTTTAGTAGATCCTAAGGATGAATCTATTCAGAGTCTAAAATTGATTTTGAGTCATTTATTAGATTCCAGAAAATTTTTGAAAGAATATGAGCAAAAATTTGATCATATGCTGGGAATGCAAAGAATGTTTAGTGTTGATCTTGAACTTTTAAAAGATTTTTAGTCCTGGATTATTCGGGTATTGGAACTCTTATTTATACATTTACCAAAATTGATCAAAAAAAACGCTATTTTATAAAAATGGTGTTTTTTATTCTTTTTTAATCAAAGATAAACTTTTATGCTTTCCGCATAAAAGGTATATTTTGATTAGATAATGATCTACTACACAACAACGAAAACAGACTGTCTTCTCAGTCTTATGCAATGCATTTCGAATGGAAGGGCTAAGTTTTGGTTTTCTGATACTGTGCTTTTTTCAAAGTTCCATCATGTGCTTCCAAAATTAATTTTGAAGTATGGCCTCGATCTGACTGAATCTGAGCGTAAGAAAAAATCGGACTACGGGGAACCAGTATGGAGTCTGGTCATCAATTATGATCCAGCCAAAAGTGAGGTATTCCAGTTTTGGTTATTTACCACAGGCTACAGAGAAGCGCGAAGAAGTAAGCTGACGCTAAAAGAAATACTCGCCAAAAATTCGAGCATGGTACAGAAGCAAAAGTTGAATAGTCTTTTGACAACCAAAAGAGAAAAACTGTTGCACTATGGGGATTATGTACTGGGACAATACATTGAGTTTAGTGATCTTAAGCCACAATTTTCTCGGGTTTATTATCATCCTGAACGCTTTGGCGTTATTTTTAATGTTCATGCCAAGCGTGTAAAAACTATTGATAGTAACCAAGATCTGGTTTATCGGGTGTTTAAGCCTTTTGATGCATCTGATGTCAGGCGTTTTTCCAGTATTCAACGTATTTTCGGCTTTGCTTTTTTAGAAAATGAACATACACGTTGGAATCAGGCATCCGTGAGTGCATTTTTACTGCAACGGTTTGGAATTAAATTTAACGATGACGTGAGCTATAACGAGCGGTTGAAAGAGCTAACTCGTGCATTACGCGGGGTTCGTAAAAAGCATTTGGAGTTTTTTCAACGATATTCTCAGAAGAAAATCCGTTTTACCTGGTATCTATCGCAAGAATTTATGCAGTCGGCAACGCGGGAGTTGAATAAAAAAATTGATTTAATTTCGACTGAACAGGCTGATCGTTTGAAAGAAGCCACTTTTAGATTGAGTTCTAAGGGAACTTTTCATGGTACACGTCATCAAATTGGCACGTTACAGGCTAAAATGAGATCGATATTAAATGCCCGAAATCCCGAGCAGAAGAAGCTGAATCAAATGTATTTTCCAAAAAACTTACACTATGTACGCTTCACTGCCAAGAAGGCTTGGAGTATGAAAGAGTTTGAAGTGGCTTGTCGAAATGCAGATCAGATTTATTTGAATAAACGGAATAAGCGAAAGCCTAAAGATCAACGATTAAGAAGAGACAGAAAAAAATGCTAAAGCTTTTTTTCTTAAATTTCGCATAAGAGATTTTATGTTAAATAAAGCCTTTTAACTGACTAAAACTTATGAAAAAATGTATTTTTAATTCTTAAAATATTAAGTATGCATTCTTTAGCTCCGTACACTATAAGAACTTATGATCAGCAATATTTTAGACTTCATAATACTTATCCTCCTTTAGATAAGATTTTAGGTCGATTAGATCTTTATACGATTTTTAAGGATTGTTTTACTGAGAAAGGTATAGACTTTCATATAGTTGAAGATGAAAAGAAAATTTACAGAATCGTTGATCTTCAAGTTGATGATAAAACTAGAATTATTAAAGGTTTTTTACAACAAGGAAACTACGGTCTTAGGTCTGATATTATAAATATTGACACAGGAAAAATAGATTATGCAAAGACAGAAAAAAATGCTGAATTAATTAATTACTATTTTTATCTAAAAATTCCTCTTTCATATAATGAAGGCTTTGCATTTTTTCAGTGCTATAAAAGTGTAAGTGCTAAAACACTGATTTTTAACATTCTATATAAATATTACAAAGAAAAAAGCGGACTAGTATTACAATTTAAATCATTAACAGATGATAAATCTTTTGATGAATGGAAACAGAAAGCACAGGTGAAAGAAATTAAACTGACTAAATTTACAGGTATCGATGATAAAGCTCAGAGAATCTCAAATTTAGGTCATCGAGAGAATATTGAAACAGTATTAATGATGAAGCCTAAAAAAGGTAATTTCGGCTTGTTAAAAAACTTTCTCACGCCTAATACAGATCAATTTAAAGCCGTAGAAGTGTGGGAAGAGGAATGTCAGCAAGTTAAGACAGTTGTTAGTTTAAATGGCAAAAGTAGGACTTTTACTGTCGGTAGGAACCAAACAACGGCACTATGTGAGATAGAAGCTCCAGACTATATTGAAGTACAGGGAGGTTTACCAACTCCTGAAGCTTTGGAAAAATGGTTTGAAGAAATTGATCAAGAGTTCACTAGAAGTTTATATAAGCCTTAAGGATATAGACTATGAGTAATCGCATTAATATCTGTGACATAGTGGTAGGTCACTTTCGAACATTGCGTCAAACTCGTAACAATAAAATAGGAATTTTAGAATTTCTTGTATTCATTGTGCTTCCAATAATTTTATCAGTTAGTATTATTTTCATACCATTGAATGGGAAGGAAATAATTTCTTTACTGGTTAATTTAGGTTCAATATTCTCAGCTTTACTTTTATCAGTTCTAGTTCTAGTTTTTGACCAAGAACAAAAACTGGAAGAAAGAAGAGAGTTAGCTGAAGAGAAAGAAAAAGCGATTGATCCACTCTTTGATATTAAGAAGTCGGTATTAGAAGAGCTTTATTACAATATTAGCTATTCCATTTTATGTTCTATTGTCCTTGTTTCTTTATGCCTAATTTATACATCAATCAAATATATAACTATATTTCATGGTTATATGTTGAAACCATTGATAGTTTTCATTCTTATAAACTTACTTCTTAACATATTGATGATTTTGAAAAGAATGCATACATTGCTTGTAAGTAGATGATATATAAATATTAAATTATGTTTAAGAAGAATTTGAACCTAGCCTTTAGTACGTTTTTTATTGACTAATATGTGTATTCATATATATTAGTAGATAGATAGCTTGTGGGGTAGGAAGATCCTCACGTTAAACTCTCAAATTCCTTGTATATCATGTGGGGTAGGAAGATCCTCACGTTAAACTCTCAAATTCCTTGTTGCTATCTAGAAAAGCCTCGACAAATGTCGAGGTTTTTTGCATTTAAATGGAAATATATATGCAATTAAAGAAGTTAAATACCTCTTTCTACACTGGAAATCCGATAGTCCAACATGCATTGGATTACTATGCTCTGGATAGTAAATGGGATACAACCAAAGGACGAGGACATGGAGTAGTAAAAATAACTATAAATGATCTTACTTTTGCAATTCCTGTTAGATCTCATGTTACTCACAATGCTTCATTAATTCTTGAGGTAAATAGAAAAGTTAAACATATTAAAGGAATGGGGCTAGATTATTCGAAAGCACTACTAATCAAAGATGAATCATATATTTCAGATGAAGTATTTGTGCTTAGGACAAAGGAAGCTGGTAAAAAGTTAGCTGGTAAGGAAGCACATATAACAAAAATGTTTATTGGTTATGTAGAAAAATATATTAATGCGGTTAAAAAAAAGGATCAAAACATCCTAAGATCAGCTGAATATATAGAAACTACTCTGATTAATTATCACGAAGAATTAGGAATTTCTCAGCAATAAGAAATATTAAATTTTTCTAAAATTAACATAATACACCTTATACGATATCAAAAATGGGAGCCTAAGCTCCCATTTTTATTGATGTTTTTTTAAATCTTCTAACATTGCTTCTCGCAGAATTTCATTCATTCGTGTTTGATAGCCTTTACCTTGAGCTTTAAACCATGCAAGTACATCAGCATCTAAACGGATGGAAGTCTGTTGCTTCACTGGGCGATAGAATTGATTATGGCGTACAGCATTGCTCCAGTCGGTAATTTCAGGAATATCTGAGAGATCTAGCTGATCATCAGGAACCGTCCCTTTAGCAAGCAAGCGTTCAATTTCAGCATCTTGCTTGTCGCTGAATTTTTCATTCAGTTCTTTACGTGAGTATCTAACCATGCTCATATCTATCTCGCTCCGCCTTAGTGACTTGTCTTGCACTAATGATTCGTATGATTTCACAGTCATCTTCATCAAAAATGGTGTGAGCTACTAAGAGCATTAGTACGCCTTTTACTTTCCCAATGGTCTGCCAACGTTCTTCACCATCGGTATGTCTGTCCTGAATTGAGATCCTCAGTGGATCATCAAAAACAAGGCTTGCCGTTTCGAAAGAGATATCATGCTTTTTCTGATTCTTTCGATTCTTAGCCTCATCCCATTCAAAATACTGTTCCATAAAAAACATTCAAATTTGTATATACAATAATGTATCACAAAATTGTATCACTCAACCTGATTGGTGTAATTTTTAGTCAAAATTATTGGCAAAAAATATCAAAACTGCTCATAAAAAAGCCGACTTGTTTCAAAGTCGGCTTTTTGCTCATTTTTGGATTTTTATGGTTTGAATAAGTATCTGATATTTAAATTAATATACAAATGTACTTCGTATAATCGCCATTATGTTAAATAGAATCAAAAAACCTCCAATAAAATCGTTATAGTATTATTATTTATTGAGTAGATAAGAGAATTAAATTAGTGAAATATTCAAATGAAAAAATAGTAAAAGCTCTCTTACTTTCTCCTTTACCACTACTTTTTTTCACAGCAGTCCTGTTTATCGTAATGAATCAGGAATACAGCCTATACTCGATTTTAGTGGTTCTTGTAGGGCACGGTCTTGTCTACTTGGCTTATTGTATTTTGACTGTACCTTTCAGCTTCATATTCTCAATTCTTTTAAATCGTTATAACAGTCTTAATTTATTAACTATCTGTATTGCCTCTATAATTATTGCTACTCCATTTTTTATTCTTTTTGGATGGAGTCACACAGGAGAAATTTCGAAAGAGTGGTGGAAGATGTATACAGATACATGGACTATCTTTATGGCTCTATTTCCTGGCTTATGTTATTGGCTATTTCTGATTAACCTAAAAGATAAGAAATCAAAGAATATTGAATAAACCATTGCATAGAGATTCTTAAATTTCCCTAAAATTAACATAATACACGTTATACGAATTCCCAAGGCATGGCTTCCAGTCATGCTTTTTTTATCAAAAGACTATACCTGAATGATAGCGAGCCAAATCGCATACAATATCTATCATTAGACTTAATGCAATAATTAAATGATAGTATTATCATTAATCTAATAGAATTAAGATTAAATGATAGAAATGAATACAC
>NZ_VOXS01000032.1:0-8071 GCF_013420655.1 Acinetobacter sp. Q186-3
GGACAAGCATCGTCATTTTATTATGGTCAGCCTCAGGGTGAAGTGTGTCTAATCAACAGGGTTTTCGGTCTCTAAGTACTTTTTAAAGGGAACATCATCGACTCAAATCTCTATTTGCAACAGTGCCGGGTATGTCCGGGTAAGTTCTGTCGAGCAAAACACTGGACGTCAACTTGAAGGAATTGAGGTCGACCGGATTTTTGTTGACCGTGCTTCAGGTAAAAATACTGACCGACCTAAATTTCAGGAAATGTTGAACTATGTCCGGGAAGGGGACAGGGTGATTGTACATTCAATGGATCGTTTTGCGCGAAGCCTAAAAGATTTGGTCACTGAAGTAGATAAACTGGTCAAACGAGGGATCGCCATCCAGTTTGTAAAAGAAAATATTACTTTTACAGCCGAATCCACCCCGATGGATAATTTGATGCTTCAAATGATGGGTGCTTTTGCACAGTTCGAACGTGAGATCATTTTAGAGCGGCAAAAGGAAGGAATAAAACTCGCCTCTGCTCAGGGGAAGTACAAAGGTCGGGTGCATAAACTAAAGCCTGACCAAGCTGAAGCTTTACGACAAGCATGGAAGGAGGGGAAGTATCCATCGAAAATGGCATTAGGGAAAGCTTTTGGGATTAGTCGTCAGGCGGTATACCGATATTTACAAGTTAGTGAATAGCTTATTGGGATTAGCAACTAAATTTAGTTTAACTTATAAAAATCATGAAACACTGTTCGAATTTTAAGCGTGGAACATGAATAATCAATAAAAAGCCGCTCTGGTGCCCTATATTCCAGAACGGCTTGCTTTAATATAATGATATTTAAAGAGAAATATCAATCATTACGTATAAGGTGTATTATGTTAATTTTAGAAATACTTGATGATGGCTAATTGAAAGTGATTACATAAAAAAAGCCTAGAATGAGTCTAGGCTTTAGATTGATTAGCAAAATCGTTTTATTAAAAATAAATATCAATACTTAAAATTTATATGTCAGTGCCATATAAAAATTAGTGAGTCCACTTTTATCAACTAATGGCCCATCTTGAACTTTACTTGGTAAAAACTTTTGCATTGCTACACCACTTAATTTGACTTTATCTGTCAGTGCATAACTTGCACCTAAAGATACATGTGGAATAAAGACATGATTTGGTTTATATGCTGCAACACCACGAGCAACTTCACTGTCTAAAATACCATAATAATAATTTGCTCTTTTATCCGATAGCCAATCTACTCCAGCATTTGGCATAAGAGTGACTTTAGGATTTATTCTCCAGAAGTATTGATAATTAAAGCGAAGTTCTGCTCCTTCACTAGCACCACCAACATCATTGACAGCTTGTAGTGAAAATAAGCCATAAGGTAGTCGTACAATACTTTCTAAACCTAAATCTACACTACGATCACGATCTTCTAATTGTGATTTACTAATATTTTTAGCAGCTAATTTTTCTGTGCTTAAGTCATCGACATCTAAATTCATCATATTGATGTTAGCAATCGCATTTACGGTAAGAAGTTTATCTTTGTAGAGTTCTACACCTGCATATAAACCACGAATAAAAAAATCCTCAGTTTCATATGAAATCACAGGTATAGGAGTGATTTCAGTTTTTTCCCCTACATATATACCGTTACTACCAACTGCACCTATGCCTAAACTTAAACCTTGAGGTTTACTGATTTGTCCTTTTTGTTGTCTATCTTCAGCAGCAAAAGTAGCCATAGGAATGCATAAAATTATAGTAAATCCGAGCTTTTTAAGCATATTTTACTCATTGTTTCATAAAAACTTATTCAATATACACGGTAAGGTAATAAAGAAAATGTGAATTTACTGGCTCAATTACGTTTTTTTTAAGCATATAACTAATAGCTTATCCAACAATATAGTTAATGATATTTTAAAAGCTTCTTAGTTGGTTCAAAATTTGAGTTGTTTACTCCATTTAACTTATGTTTAACATAATGGTTGTTATACGCAATAAAAAAAACCTGGGCACCAACCCAGGTCTAAAATTTAAAAAACAGATAAATATCAGTGCAATAAACTCATTTTTCTAATTTCGCATAACGTGTATTATGTTAATTTTAGAGAAACTACTAAATTATATTGAGTTGTAAATATTTGAAAATTCCGTTAAGATATTTTGGATTAAATTCTATTCCTAGATAGCATTCGTGTTGACTCATCTCTCCAAAAAACTTTGGTTTTGTTTTCTTATGGTTTTTGCCATAGGATGGAGTAGTGTGTCTGTTGCATCAGTAAAGATAATGCATATCAATATGCAAACTGAAATGAGCCAAGATCATTGTTTAGATCAAGCACAGCAAGTCACTCAACATGGTATTAATCACGAAGTACAGACGAATACCGATTGCCATAATCATTTAGCTCTTAATCAGAATATAGATCACAAAAAGTGTCAGGAATGTTCTAGCTTATCCTGCCAGACACAGATCTCATGTCTTCATTCTTTGCAAAGCTCGCTAGATCCCCTAGATACCTTCTATTCTATAGATCAGCCTAATTTTTATTACCCCAACCAATATCTAAATGGGTATTGGCAAGAAATTTCACGTCCCCCTAAAGCTTAACCAATTTTTTTAAAATTTATTTATTTTTCAAAAATTAAGGTTAAGTTATGTCTCATAAAATTAGTTCGTACCTATTAGCAGGTATTTGTTTTGCATCGTCGCCTTTGGTTTTTGCCGAAGTGCGTGAATATCAGCTTGTTATTGATGAAGCAGTGGTCAGCCCAACTGGAAAGCCTGTAAAGCGCATTACCGTAAATGGTCAATTTCCTGCGCCTTTGCTTGAGTTTGAAGAGGGTGATGAAGCCATCATTCGCGTGAAAAATAATTTAAAAAACCAAGATTCTTCTATTCATTGGCACGGACTGTTGTTGCCGGGCATTATGGATGGTGTACCGGGATTTAATGGTTTTAACGGTATTAAGCCTCAAAGCGAGTATGTTTATAAATTCAAGATTCGCCAAAGCGGGACTTATTGGTATCACGCTCATTCTAAAGGACAGGAACAGGACGGCTTATATGGTTCTTTTGTGATTTATCCAAAAGGTAAAACACCATTGGCAGCACATGAAAAAGCTGAACGTGACTATGTGGTGATGTTGTCAGATTTTCATGAAAAAACCAGTGATCAAATTCAGAAAGATCTTAAAATTTCAGCTGAATATTATCAAGATCAGCGTGAAACCTTGGGTGATGTTTGGAAGCAGGTTAAACGTGATGGCATAAAAGCGACATGGTCTGACCGCAAAATGTGGAATCAGATGCGTATGCTAAAAACCGACATGTCGGATGTTACAGGTTATACCTTCCTCATTAATGGCAAAACACCTGAACAAAATTGGACAGGAATGTTTAAACCGAATGAAAAAATTCGCCTACGTTTTGTGAATGCATCTGCGATGTCTTTCTACGATGTCCGTATTCCTAACTTGAAAATGACTGTGGTCAGTGCTGATGGTCAGCCTGTAAAACCTGTTGCTGTGGATGAGTTTCGTATTGGCACAGCTGAAACTTATGATGTGATTGTGGAGCCAAAAGGCGGACATTATCAAATTGAAGCTGAGTCAATTGACCGTTCAGGTTATGCGATTGGTACACTGCACAATGAACTAAATCCTATGACACATGGCATTCATATGCCTGCACCACGTCCACGCTCACTTTTGACCATGGAAGATATGGGACATGGTGACGGTGATCATGCAGGAATGGATCATTCGAAAATGAACCACGGCAATATGCAAGGCATGGATCACTCGAAAATGGATCATTCAAAAATGAACCATGGCGATATGCAAGGCATGGATCACTCGAAAATGGATCATTCACAGCATGGCACAGCAAAACCACAAGAAAATGATCAAGTGGTTTATGGTTGGGCAAATGCATCTACACCTGCGGGCAATAAAGCCTTGCAATATAGTGATTTAAAATCTTTAGAACCGCAAAAAGATACTCGTGAAGCTAGCAGTGAATTAGTAGTGCGTTTGGGCGGTACTATGGAGCGTTATATTTGGACGATTAACGGTAAAAAATTCAGCGATGCTGAGCCATTAAAAGTGAAGTATGGCGAGCGTATCCGTATCAAATTTATTAATGACAGTATGATGGCGCACCCCATGCATTTACATGGCATGTTTATGCAGTTGGAGAATGGTCAAGAGTCGGTAGATATGCCGAATAAACACACATTGATTGTACCACCGGGTAAAACAGTGACTGCTTTATTAACTGCGGATGAGTTGGGCGAATGGGCAATCCATTGTCATTTGTTGTATCACATGAGTGCAGGAATGATGAACAAGTTGATCGTGGCAAATGTTAGCGATGAACAAGTGTCTACAACGCCAATTCAAGGTACAAATTCGACTCAAACTCACCAAGTAACTGAGCAAAAAGGAGCTGGACATGCACATCACTAATTTTGTATTTAAAGCGTTTTTTTCTGTTGCGGTATTGAGTTTAACAAGCTTAAGTTTGGCGCACGAAGGGCATCATTCAACTGCTCAGACTGATGGAAAAAATGTACCATCAATGAATCATCAAGCGATGTCTGAGATGGATCATTCACAGCATTCTCCACAAGAGCATGCACAACACATGCAGATGATGGGGAAAATGAATCATGCTGCACATTCAGCACCGATGAACCATCAACATGCAGGTCATCAGCCAATGCATCACAAATCAACAGAGAAACAGCAAGATCAAAAAGTACAGAAAGGAGATCAACATGCGCACCATTAATCTTTTTTCTAAAACTGTTTTAGCAAGCTCTTTGTTGATGGTCAGTGCAGTGAGTTTGGCACATAATGGTGAAGATCATAGTGCGCCTGAAAAAATGACAGTTGCTACATCTTCTAGTCAAAATCAGCCGATGCAAATGGATCGCTCTCAAATGAACCATAGCCAAATGAATCAGGCACAACATCAGGCAACATCTACGGTTAATCATTTACATCATGTACCAGATGCGAATGCTCAGCAGAGTTCGCATTATGATCATCGCTCAGAACACGGTGCGCAAATTTATGCGATTACGACAGTGGACAATAAGTGGCTTGTCAATGAAGATGGCACAGGTGATTTAAAGTCAGAGTTTGAAACCCGTATTGGCACAGATGAAAATAAGGTTTTTATTAAAATTCATGCCGATAAAGAAGAATCGCATGATGCACATTATGATGCCAAACTTTTATATAGCCGTATGATTTCAGACTTTTGGGATGCACAGATTGGTGCACGTTATCGTAGTGAAAAAGTTGAACTCAATGATCATCGCAAAGACACCGAAGAAAATGTTGATGCGGTGATTGGCTTACATGGTATGGCGCCATATTTCTTTGAAACTGATGCTTATCTCTATGCGGGAGAAGACAATTATGCGGGCTTTAGCCTAGAAACGGAACGTGATTTTCTGATTACGCAAAAGTTGATTATTCAACCTTATTTAGAGTTG
Organism: Acinetobacter sp. Q186-3; assembly: GCF_013420655.1. Classification (NCBI taxonomy): domain Bacteria; kingdom Pseudomonadati; phylum Pseudomonadota; class Gammaproteobacteria; order Moraxellales; family Moraxellaceae; genus Acinetobacter; species Acinetobacter sp. Q186-3. Next base: position 5,503 of record NZ_VOXS01000032.1, read on the forward strand.
GATGCTATCTTTAGTGATGACTCTAAATATGCGAAAAAAACTGGTTTAAGCAGTGCAACCGCAGGGTTTGAAACTCGCTATGAAATCAGTAAAAAGATCATGCCGTATATCGACATTGCCTATGAGTATTCAAAAGGTAATGATGAAACGTCGTGGCAAATAGAATCAAACTCTGAGAAAGGTTGGTTATATGGAGCTGGTGTTAGATTTAGATTTTAATTAATTTAATGATTACTAAATAGCTTTATTTAAATAAAACTCTAGCTTAATGTGGCCGGAAGCAAAATGTTAACTTATTTTGCTTCCTTCCATTTAACATAATGGCTGTTATGCGAAGTCGACTTGTAACTCCAAAATAGAAATGTCCGGTTTCTCCAAAGTAAAAATGTCCGCTTTTAGAATATGCACTTTTGCAATTTTCTTAGCGGACGGTTTGATATGTTGGTGTCTATGTCGGATAAAGAACTTAAACGATTGTCGGTCTTGCAAGAAATCTGTGATCAACGCATAACCCAGTCCCAAGCTGCTCAGCTACTTCATATTTCAGAACGTCAGATCAGACGTTTATTGCAAAAATACAAAGCTCAAGGCCCAGCTGCATTAGCACATGCTGCACGTGGCCAAATCAGCAATTCCAGGCTTCCTGAAGAGCTCAGACTCAAGTGCCTCAATATTGTTTCGGATCAACTGCATGGTTTCGGACCCACTTTAGCGCATGAAAAGCTCACCACTGTTCATGGATTCGATATTTCAGTGGAAACACTGCGTTCCTGGATGATTGCAGCCGATCTGTGGATTCCTCGCGCCAAGCGCCTGAAACGCCCGTATCAGCCTCGTTATAACCGAGATTGTTATGGTGAACTGATTCAAATCGATGGCTCACACCATGACTGGTTTGAAGGACGCGCTGCTAAGTGCTGTCTGCTGGTATTTATCGATGATGCCACAGGAAAATTACAGCATTTACGCTTCTGTGAGTCGGAATCAGCATTTGACTATATGATTTCAACACGTTTGTATGTTGAGCAGCATGGTAAGCCGTTGGCGTTTTACAGTGATAAACATTCAGTCTTCAGGGTGAATCAAAGCAGCAAGAAAGACACCAAGATTACCCAGTTTGGACGCGTACTCAGTACCCTCAATATCGATATCATCTTCGCCAATTCACCACAAGCCAAAGGCCGTGTAGAACGGGCGAATAGAACGCTTCAGGACCGTCTGATTAAAGAAATGCGCCTGGAAGGCATCTGTTCGATTGAGCAAGCGAATGCCTGGCTGCCCTGCTTTATCGAGCAATTTAATCGTAAATTTGCCAATATGGCCTTTAATCCCAAGGATCTACACCGGACTGTCACTGAAACAGCCGAAGAATTAGATGATGTTTTTACCTGGCGTGAACCCCGCAGAGTCACGAACAGCCTGACGATTACTTATGATAAATGCGTATATCTCCTCGAGAGTACAGAAGAAAATCAGAGACTCATCGGTAAATATCTTGAGTTTCTGGAATATCCGGATGGTACTGTAGCCATCATGCATGAAGGCCGGAAGATTAATTACAGTATCTTCGATAAATTAAACCAGCTCAATCAGCGCGAGATTGTTGAGAATAAACGTTTGGGTTCTGTGCTGGCACATATTCAACAACAGCATGAAGAACTGGAACAGCAAAACAAACGCAACCGTTCTCAAAAGATGCCACGTAGACGAGCACAGAAAAATGCAATTCAACAACGCAATTTGAATCCTGTGTTTGACTTAGAAATGCCAGTATAGGACATTTCTATTTGGTTTTAAGGTAGGACATTTCTACTTGGGAATAACACGACTTGTAATGCAATTTGCATTACAATATTCCTAGTACATTAAATACTTGGGAAATATGATGGCTACTGTTAACTTCAGGATCGATGAAGCCCTTAAAGAAAAATCTTATTCAATCCTTAAAGAGCAAGGTATTACACCTACGGATTTCTTCACTAGTATTCTTGAGTATGTTGCTACGACTGGGAAACTGCCTGTCAAAAAAGCTTTGATTTCAGAAGAAGATGAAGAATTATTAGCTCTTGTCCGTAAGCGCATTAATGATCCTAAAGAGATGTTTGAGGAAGTCACATTAGATGACTTATAAGCTTTTACGTCACAAGGACTTTACAGCAGAATGGGAAAAACTCCCTGTTGCTATACGAGATTAATTTAAAAAGAAACTAGCCAAAGTCATAGAGCAGCCACATATTCCAAAGAATATGCTTAGAGGCGATCTTGCAGGTTGCTATAAAATCAAATTATTAAAAGCTGGTGTCCGACTTGTCTATCAAGTTAAAGATGATCAGGTAGTTATCCTGCTCATTACCGTCGGAAAACGAGCTGATAGCATAGTTTATGACGAAGCGAAAAAGCGAATTAAAGACTAAAAATGGGAGCTTAAAGCTCCCATTTTTGTGTTATTCCCAAGTAGAAATGTCCTACCTTAAAACCAAATAGAAATGTCCTATACAGACATTTCCAAGTCAAGCACAGGATTCAGATTTCGTTGTTGAATTGCTGTTTTCTGTGCACGTCTTCTTGG
>NZ_VOXS01000033.1:0-7739 GCF_013420655.1 Acinetobacter sp. Q186-3
TCCGCCTGTTTTAAAATGGACATGATCTGGCTGTCAGTAAATTTAGATGTTTTCATGCAGAATCTCCTGCTCGTATCTTAAGAGAAAATTCTACTTTTAGATCCTTTTATTTTTAGGGGGGATTACCCTCTGATTTCAGGGGTATATTTTAATTTTGTCATCGGGGTAGTCTCTCAGAATATTGACTCTCCGACAAACCCGGTACGGTTCAATCTATTGTTATTCTTACCTGAAATTGATGTGAGCTTATAGAGACAAGGTAAATTTGCAAAAGTGCCGGCTATTCAGTGTTCATTGAATGTTTAATTTAATTTATTAAGCTTGACCTTGGAGTGGCTCTAAGCCTTATACTTGGTACAAATTTTTCGATTGTTATGATGATGCGTTCTACTACATGGATTACAGTCTTGGTTGGATTGTTCATGTTCCAAAGCTTTTGGAATGTGGCGGCGGCCTTTTGTGTCCATGAACAACAGCCTCAATCACAGCAGAGTTATCATTTTGGTCATCACCAAAATACCTTGTGTGCCAGCGATAGTCGTCAACACGATCATAATGGACAGTCAGAAAACATAAAAACATTCAGTAGCGATTTAGAAATCGGTGAAGATCATCAAGATCATCTACCATCGATGACGCATTTGATTGTACAAAATGAAAAAGTAGATGTGTTTCATCCAAGCTCTGAAGTTAAAGTGAATCCACAATTTCATTGGAAAAACAGCTATCAGGCTCCTGACCTGTTTCAACAAAGCCCACCTCCCGAATTTTCCCCGCTCATGGTGGGGTAGCCTAAAACATTCCCACCACTTTTATTATTTAAATAAGTGGGAAAAATCATGTCTTCACAATCAATTATACTCTTGCGTCATAGCTTGGTTGCTTGTATATGTGCAGCGGCTATGCAATATAGCTATGCTGAAAACGTTACCAGCTTTGAATCCGCTTTAGCAAAAGTACAAAGTTACCAGACTCAAGACAAGCTGTGGCAACAAGTTCAGCAAATATCTGAATTGAATATTCAGCAAAGTCGGTTATGGCAGAATCCAAGTATAAGTTTAGAACAGTCTGGCTTTGGCTCAGGTCAAGAACAGGAATTCAATGTTGGCGTTAGTCAACCTCTAGATCTATTTGGTCAGCGTAAGCTGAACCGGGTGATTGCCAATACCTCGAATCAACAAATCCAATTGCAACAGCAATTATGGAAGGCACAAAGCCAACTGATTGTTAAATTTGCATGGTCGCAATTTGCACTTGCTGAGGTTGAGCAGTCTGCTTATTCAGTACAGTTAAAAACAAGTAAAGCCAATCTGGACAGTGCCCAGAAACGCTATCAGGCAGGCAGTATTGCCCTGGTTGATTTTGAGCGTACCCAAATTGAAGCGCTAGAAATCCAACGACTTTATCAGCAAGCGATGCTGAATAAACAAGCTGCCGGTCGTCAGCTGTCTAATTTGTGGGGGGGAGAAACATCTTCACATCTTCAATTGAATAAAACCGCTATCCCTTGGCCAGAGCAAAGTCTCCAAACTGTGCAACGGTATATTGCTGAAGGGTGGCTAGAAAAATTCTATGCCTTGAACATTCAGCAATCGGATCATCAAATTGAAAATTTAAGAATTCAGGCACGTCCCAATCCGACTTTAAATGTAGGCATGAAACGTAGCAAAACCCCTAATGAAAGCAACGATACGACTTTGGCAATCGGCGTGGCTATTCCACTGAATATTTTCAACCGCCAGCAATATGCGATCCCGATGGTCCAGCAACAGCAAATATTGCTGAACCAACAGCAGCAGCGTGAGCTGAAGCAACAAATACTCAATATTGCCAACAGCATGCATCAGCTCAAAGGTTTACGTAGCCAGTTCGATGCCACAACAGCACAAGTTACTTTGGCGACCAAAGTTCAGAGCCGTACTTTACAAGGGTTTCAGGCAGGGAAACTGTCCATTACCGACGTTCAACAAGCAACCACCCAACTGCAGAATCTTCGATTGGGTCAATTACAAATTCTACGTCAAGCTTGGCAAACTGCCCTCGCAGCTGAGGCACTCAGTATTGGCACAAGTTATGAAGAAATTAGCCGTTCGGATGCCTATACACAACTGAATAAAAAGGCAGTCGAAGCATCGCAAAATTTAATCAATGGGGGAGCACGATAAAATGAACGCCAAGCAAAACGGAAAAATATCCCAGTCTCTCATGATTGCAATTTTGATTCTGATTACGGTCTTGGTCAGTCTGGTTATTTGGTTAAGTTCAAAAAAAACTGAATCTGAGGGGCATGGTCATGATGAGGGAAATGCCGAACATTCTGATGAAGATAGTTCTGAAGAAGGACATGCTGAAGAAGGCGAAATACAACTGACCAGCCAACAAATGGTTGAACAAGGTTTAAAAGTTGCTGTTGCATCCACAGGATTGGTTGAAAAGCTGACAACCCTGCCAGGTAAATTGGTGGTGAATACCGATCAACAAGCGCATATATCGCCTAATTTTAGTGGTCATGTCGAGCAGGTCAATGTGGCTTTAGGACAGAGCGTGCAAAAAGGACAAACGCTGGCTGTACTAATCGTGCCTGAACTGATCGACCAACAGGCAAATCTGCGTATGGCACAGGTGAATCTGGATTTGGCCCGTAAAGATTACCAGCGCGAACAGCAACTCTGGTCACAGGGGATTTCTGCCAAACAGGATTACCAGCGTGCCGAAAATGCCTACCGTCAAGCGCAGATTACTGTCCAGTCCTCACAAGCACGTTTAAATGCATTAGGTGCAAGTGGCAATAACAATGGGCGTTTTCTGATTAAAGCACCGATCTCTGGGGTGATCAGTCAAAAAGATATTGTGGTCGGTGAAAATGTGCAACTGGCTAATCAGCTCTTTGTCATTGAACAGCTGAAAGATTTATGGCTTGAGTTTAATTTGCCGAATCAATTCTCAGGTCAACTGCAAGCCGGGCAAAAAATTGACTTTAAAGTGAATGATTCAGATCAAATCTATAAAGCTACTGTACAAAGCTTAACCTCTCATGCAGATGTACAAACAGGGCGTCTGGTGGTGCGCGCAAAACTCGATGCGCAAGCTACTGAGTTGCGTTCTAATGTGTTAGTGAGAGTGTTGATTCCGGAAGCTACAGCAAAATCAGCCCTTCGGATTCAAAAGTCTGCGCTGCAAAGTATTGAAGGTGAAGACAGTATTTTCATCGTAGATTCAGAACAAAAAGGTCAAGTCCACTTAAAAGCACAGAAAGTGCAATTGGGGCAGGCTTCAAGTGATGGACAATGGCTTGAAGTGATTTCTGGGCTGACTGAAGGGCAGAAGTATATCGCTCAAGGCAGTTTCTTGTTGAAATCTGAATTAGAAAAAGACGAGGCAGGCCATGAACATTAATTCTGATCTGCCAAAACCAGAAGGTTTATTCGAACGAATCATTCAGTTTTCCATACAAAATGCGATTTGGGTGTTGCTCTTTGTCTGTACCTGGATTGCGGTCGGGGTGTATAGCTATCAGAAACTCCCGATTGATGCTGTACCCGATATTACCAATACCCAAGTCCAGATTAATACTCAAGCCAAGGGTTTTACTGCGCTTGAAGTCGAACAGCGGATTACCTATCCCATTGAAAATGCCATGGCTGGCATTCCGGATCTGGAGCTTACCCGTTCCATATCCCGTTATGGACTCTCTCAAGTCACCATTGTCTTTAAAGATGGGACTGATATTTATTGGGCCCGTCAGCAGATTAACCAACGGATACAGGAGGCGCAATCTGAGTTGCCTGCACAAATCGCACCGACGATGTCCCCCGTTTCTACGGGTCTCGGTGAGATTTATCAATGGGTACTGAAGGCAGATCCGAATGCGAAAAAGCCGGATGGAACTGCATACACGCCGATGGATTTGCGTGAGATTCAGGACTGGATTGTGCGTCCTCAACTGCAACGTGTTAAGGGAGTTGCAGAGGTCAACAGTATTGGTGGTTTTGAAAAAACCTATGTGGTCTCTCCCGATTTAAACCGGATGCAGCAACTGAATATCTCATTAGAACAACTGCAACAGGCTTTAGCGCAAAATAATGAGAACCGAGGTGCAGGTTATATTGAAGACAATGGTCAGCAACTGACGGTACGTGTACCGGGTACATTCAATGGGCTTTCTGATATTGAGAACACCATGCTGGGTAGCCCAAATGGCAGCCCAATTCGGGTTGGTGATATTGCGCAAGTCTCTATTGGGCATGATTTAAGAACCGGTGGGGCAACCTATAACGGCAAAGAAACCGTTTTAGGGATTGCCATGATGGCGATGGGTGGAAATAGCCGGACTGTTTCTAAAGCTGTGGATGCCAAGCTTCAAGATATTCAGAATAGTTTGCCTAAAGGGGTAGTGATTGAAACGGTGTACGACCGTACTACCTTGGTTGAGAAGGCGATTAAAACCGTTCAGAAAAACTTGGTAGAGGGAGCAATCCTGGTCATCATCATTCTGTTCCTGTTTTTAGGGAATATCCGTGCTGCCTTGATTACTGCCTGTGTCATTCCACTCTCTATGCTGTTTACCTTAACCGGGATGGCACAGAAAAATATCAGTGCCAATCTGATGAGTTTAGGTGCACTCGATTTCGGCATCATTGTCGATGGTGCTGTGGTGATTGTCGAAAACTGTATCCGGCGTTTAGCCCATACACAGCAACTGTTAAAACGACCTCTCACACAAAGTGAACGCTTTAAGGAAGTTTTTCTGGCTGCCCGCCAAGCACGTCGTCCTCTTATTTTTGGTCAGCTTATTATTTTGGTGGTGTATTTGCCGATTTTTGCTTTAAGTGGTGTAGAAGCAAAACTATTTCATCCGATGGCTTTAACCGTTGTTCTCGCACTGGTGGCAGCTATTATTTTATCGATCACCTTTGTGCCCGCTGCAGTTGCTTTATGGGTTAAAGGGGAGATCAAAGAAACGGAAAGCCGTTGGATGATCTGGCTCAAAACCCGATATCAACAGATATTGGATGGAGCCTATCATTACAAAGCGGTGGTTTTAACTTTTGCCATTTGTCTCCTGGTCATTACGGGTCTGCTCAGCACGAAGATTGGCAGTGAGTTTGCACCCCAGCTGAGTGAAGGTGATTTTGCGGTACAGCAATTACGTTCTCCAAGCACAGGCTTGGAAGAGTCTTTACGTATTCAGGAAAATACCGAAAAGCTTTTACTGAAAAACTTTCCCGAAATTAAAGCTATATTTGCCCGTACCGGGACTGCTGAAGTGGCGACAGATGTGATGCCACCGAATATTTCCGATGGTTATATCATGCTGAAACCACGTGAGGAATGGCCAGATTCAAAAGAAAGCCTAGATGCACTTCGAACCCGAATGGAAGCTTATCTTGCGACAATTCCCGGCAATAACAGTGAGTTTTCTCAGCCTATTGAGCTACGTTTTAATGAACTGATTTCAGGTATACGCAGTGATGTGGGGGTGAAGGTTTTTGGTGATGACATGCAGGTTTTGAATACTGAGGCTGCAAAAATCGCGAAAATCATTCAGCAAGTCGCAGGTAGCAGTGCGGTGAAAGTTGAACAAACTTCGGGTCTGCCTTTACTCAATGTAGAGATTGATAAAGCTTTAGCTGCCCAGTATGGCTTGAGTGTGAAATCTATTCAGGATGTGGTGGCTGCAAGTATTGGTGGACAAAGCGTGGGAGAGATTTTAGAAGGCGATCGTCGTTTTGATTTTGTTATCCGTCTTGGAGAGCAAGACCGTAGTGTCGCATCTGTTTCCCAGTTACCTATTCAGCTTCCAAATGGTGGCAGTATTTTATTGTCGGATGTCGCGCAAGTCTCGACCATTGAAGGAATCAACCAAGTCAGTCGAGAAAATGGTAAACGCCGAGTTGTGGTTACAACGAATGTTGAAGGGCGTGATTTAGGGTCTTTTGTTTCTGATGTACAGACACAGCTCAAAGCATACACTTTGCCAAGTGGTTATTGGATAGAATATGGCGGTCAGTTTGAAAATTTGGCTTCAGCCAAAGCACGGATGCAAATCGTGATTCCACTGGCTTTAATCACTATCTTTATTTTACTGATGGCGGTCTTTCACAATGTCAAAGAAAGTCTATTGGTCTTTACCGGGGTACCCTTTGCCTTGACCGGTGGTGTGCTGTTCCTTTGGCTAAGGGATATTCCATTATCGATGTCAGCTGGAATTGGCTTTATTGCCTTATCTGGTGTTGCAGTCCTCAATGGACTGGTAATGCTGACCTTTATTAAGGAATTAAGGGACAAATATCCAGTGCATAAAGCCGTGTGGCAAGGGGCTATTTTGCGCTTAAGACCAGTGTTGATGACAGCTTGTGTGGCTTCACTGGGTTTTGTACCAATGGCGCTGGCAACCGGAACAGGGGCTGAGGTTCAACGGCCACTGGCAACCGTAGTGATTGGCGGGATTATCTCTTCAACATTACTAACTTTGGTGCTGTTACCCGTGCTTTATCGTTGGATAAATGAAAAGAAAGTTTCTTAATCCAATAGATTAGTCGATTTACAGCAGAGATATTGGCTGTTATCCAATATCTCTGCTCATCATAAATAGAATAAGGAAAATATTTTATGTCAGAACATCATGATCATAGCCATGCGGTTGTTACTGAAGAAAATAGTAAGAAGTTAATGGTTGCCTTAGGTTTAACGACTACTTTTTTAATAGTAGAAGTTGTCGCTGCTTTTATTACCCAAAGTTTGGCTTTGTTATCTGATGCAGCTCATATGTTTACTGATGTAGCCGCTTTAGCTATTGCTCTTGCCGCTATCAAAATTGGTAAAAAAGCCGCAGATGATAAAAGAACTTTTGGCTATCAGCGATTTGAAATTTTAGCGGCTCTGTTTAATGCGGTGATGCTTTTTGTGGTAGCAATATATATTGTATATGAAGCTTATCAACGTTTTACGAATCCTGCTGAAATTCAAAGTGTTGGAATGATGATTGTCGCGGTCATTGGTTTGGTCATAAATTTGATTTCAATGAAAATCCTTTCTGCTAGTGCTGAAGGAAGTCTAAATATAAAAGGTGCATATTTAGAAGTTCTTAGTGATGCTCTAGGATCGATAGGCGTGATTATCGGAGGAATAGTTATTTATTTTACCCAGTGGATGTGGGTTGATACCGTAATCGCTGTGTTAATTGGCTTCTGGGTCTTACCTCGAACTTGGATTTTATTAAAACAAAGTATTCATATTCTGCTTGAAGGAGTTCCTGATGAGATTGATATTGAGTCGTTAAGAAATGATTTATTGAAGCTAGAGGGCGTTGAAGGGATTCATCAGTTGAAAGTCTGGGCTATATCCTCAAGAAATATTCATTTAACTGCTCATTTGGTTGCTCCGAATAGCAATACAGATCAACTCTATCAAAATGCCTTAGAAGTTCTAAAACATAATCATAATATTACTGAAATTACGTTACAAATAGAAAATACGAAATGTAATACATTGAACCAACATAAACACTAATTTGGACTTTAGTCTTCATATAGATGTTTTGTGTAACTTTAAAGTATAGCCTAACGGAACAAAATAAAGTCTTAAAAAGCAACTCAAAAACCGTATTTATAGACTTAATATTTAATTTCGGTACAATATGTATTTAATTATCTAAACTCTAACGGTACAGAATGCCTAATCAGGTCGGATATATTCGAGTCAGTTCAACTGAACAAAATACTGAACGTCAATTAGAT
>NZ_VOXS01000034.1:0-5759 GCF_013420655.1 Acinetobacter sp. Q186-3
TGATTTTATTTCTAAACTTACCACCTAAACCAGAACTCAACCATTTTAGCTAAATCCTTGTTTATCAACAAGTTTTTATCAACATCACCGCCGATGGATGTGCATTATAGAGCAAATAAAACCTGACGCAACCCCTATTTTAAATTATTTTGGGAAATACGACACAACTGTTTATTTATTCAACAAAAATACACTTATTTTTCTTTTTTCACTAAAAATGGGACCGGATTGGCCAAATGATCACCTAATTTTTCTGCCTGATTTTTTTCCTGCCATTTTAAGGCGCGACAATCAATATATTCACAATAGCCGCCTTCGCCCTGTTCTTCGACATCATTTATTTTGACCTGATAATGAAAACTGCCGACATAACCTGCAGCCAAGCCAAATTTAAAATCCCCGCGGCTTTGTGCCTGAATATGGATACGCGTGCCATCTGCACCGCTGTAACACCATTCAAATTCACGCGGCAGATACATGCTTTGCCGGTTTGGAGTCATCACCGCCGGATAAACCCGGTGCACTTTAAAATATACGCCTTCATCAAACAGCTGGCTTTGGCCGCTGCTCAGGTCACGCAAATACATCCGCGACTGCAAAATCCGGTTAAAGCGATCTCGCACTTGGGCCAGTAATAACTGCCGTTGCTGCTGCAGATTAATCACCTGATAGGTAAAAAAGGCTAAAGGTAGATAAGGAAAATTAATGGCTCGCGCATATTCAAAACTGCCGAGTTGCTGGATCTGATAATGTTGCTGTTTATATTGAAGCTGTCCACTGCATTCACACAACAAAGACCAGTGATCGGCCAGCCCCATGCGTAGCTTGGCAAAATAGGAAATCACCGGGGTAGTACGAATCTTCAGATCAAAACTGAGTTCAGAATCCAGACGTTGGACCCGAAACTCCGGAAAATGTCCTTCCAGCTGCTCCCGACCACCAAACTGAAACAGTGCCGGCTTGAAATAACATTCTTTTTCCACTGAATAACTGCTGAGCTGCCCCACCATATGTGGACTGGAACTGACCAGTACCGTAGCAGTATCCAGCGGATGGGTTTGAATCGCGCTGTCATTACGCAGCATCGGGGCATTTGGCTGCCCAATCAGGCTCAGGAAATTAAGATAATGTAAGGGCGCGGGCAAATTGGGAATCATCAGCCCTTGATGAATGATTTTATATTTCTGGTTCGGGGCGTGAAAAGGCAGCTGCTCAAGCTTGAGTTGATGTGGAGCTTGATTCAGTTGTTTGGATCGATCGAGAAAATCTTGAAACATCTGCATAGCAAGCTCCTGGGTGTCATCTTGTTATGATTCGGCGGTTTTTCTCGCCATATAAGTGGTCACAAAACCTGATAATGCATAGATGATAGAAATCACCAGAATACCGACCGGAATATTATAGGTCATGGCCGCCAGTACAAAAACGGCAATTGGCAGCACAATAAACGGCACCCGCTTACGGTCCAATGTCTTAAAGGAATAATATTTAATATTGGAAATCATCAGCAAGCCAACCGCCACAATAATCACGGCGTTGATGATCTGAATACCAAAGTCCTGAATATTATAAATTTCAGGAAAATCGCGGCCGACCCAGACCAGCGACACCAGCATTAAAGCCGCCAATGGACTGGCCACGCCAATAAAATAGCGTTTATCAACCACGCCAATCTGCACATTAAAACGCGCCAGACGGAAAGCCGCACAGGCGGTATAAACAAAACAGCAGGCCAAGCCAATCCGGCCCAGATCATTCAGGCTCCAGCTATACATTAAAATTGCCGGGGCCACACCAAAGGCCAGCATATCGGACAAGGAGTCGAACTGCTCGCCAAACGGACTTTGCGCACCAATGGCACGCGCAACACGACCATCTAAACCATCAAATAAGGCCGCCAGGAAAATGGCATAAATGGCCTGACTATATTCGCCATTCATGCTGGCAATAATTGAATAAAAGCCCGACAGTAAAGCCGCGGTGGTAATGAGATTAGGCCACAGGTAGATGCCACGGCGTTTGACCTTTTGCCCCTCGCGGGTACGTTCCTCTTCCACCACTTCAAATGTGATTCCATCGTAATCATGTTCACGCGTCACGGAATCACCCTCGGGCTTCGGTGTGTTTATCATTATTTTATTCCTAACTCTAACCTAATCTCTGTTGTGACTGCTTGGCTTATTCGCCAACCAGCCAGCGTACTGCTGCATGTCCACCATTGTCCTGCATGCGTAAATGCGGGAATAACCATTGTAAGGCTTCATCTGCATCTTCAGAGAATTTCCAAGGTGGATTGATCACCAGTAAACCACAGCCATTCAAGCCAACCGGGGTATCATCTGGCCAGACACAGATTTCGCAAACCAGCTGACGGCGAATGCCCGATTTGTACATTTTCTTTTCAAAACGTTCAATCATGGCGCGGTCTTTAATTGGATACCACGCCGCAAACACGCCTGTTGGCCATTTTTTATAGGCCGCGACCAGCAGTTCTACCAGCTGCGGGAAGTCTTTACGTTCCAGCTCATAAGGCGGGTCAATCATGACCAGACCGCGTTTTTCTTTCGGTGGAATCACCCCAAGCAGACCTTCGTAAGCATCACGTTCATGCAAGCCAGCACGACGGTCACGGATATTGCTGCGCAATTGCTGAAAAACATCACGCTGCATTTCAAACACCGTGGCTTTATCCATCTCACGCATGCCTTGTAAGGCAAACCATGGTGAACCCGGATAAGCACCCTTGCCATCCGTCTCGCGCATCTGCTCGACCAGATTCAGATACTGCTTCACGCCTTCCGGTGCATTGCGGATAATCGAGTCATCCAGTTTGACCAGACGGTGAATACCATTTAAGAACTCACCCGACTTCTGTGCAGGTGCTAAAGATAAGTCGTATTTGCCTGCACCGCCATGTGTATCAATATAGCGATAAGGTTTATCTTTGGCATTTAAACGTGTCAGTAACTGAAGCAAAAGCACATGCTTCATGACATCGGCAAAGTTGCCTGCATGGAAATGGTGACGGTAATTCATGTTTCTTTAATTCCTGAAATCAACCGGTATTTTAGCATGAAAAAAAGTTTCATTCAGAGGCTTATCTTGCTCTAAAATAGTTCCCCCGCTTTTTTATCCTTGTTCGAGTTTTGCCTATGCAAACACATTCTCTACCACCGTCCTGGAATCTGGCACAGATATTCAATGATCTGGATCAATCCGGTTATGCCCTGATTGATGATGCCTATTCACAGGATTATGTACAAGCTTTGGTAGCAGAATGTACCGCACATTTGAATGAGTTTCGTAACGCAGCCATTCAAAACGGTGTGGTCAGCCAGATTCGCAGTGATCATATCTTATGGCTGGATTCAAGCCTGCCGGTTGCCGAGCAGCATACCCAAACCTTAATGGCGCTGGCCGAGCAATTAAATCGTGCCTTTTTTCTGGGCATTAAGGAAGTCGAAGCCCATTTTGCCTGTTATAACGCCGGCGAATTTTATGCCCTGCACCGCGATAATCCGCAAGGTAAAAATGGCCGGATGATTTCCTGCGTCTTTTATCTGCATGAACAGTGGCAGGCCGATTGGGGCGGTGAATTACGCTTGCAGGACAAACAGGGCGAATGGCAGATCATTGCGCCACAGCCCAACCGGATGGCCTTATTCCAAAGTGATTTGCTGCATGAAGTGCTGCTCTCCAAACAGCAGCGCCTTTCGATTACTGCCTGGCTGCGTAGTGATCCACAGTTGTGGTGATCCTTTAAATCCTGGCAAGTGGCCTCATATAAACCGTATTGTGAACTGAGGATTGTGCCGATGCGTGATACCACCCAACCGATTATTCAGCGTATCGGTGAAACTGACCAGCTCTATTTACAGGGCAACACCCCGGAACTGGCGCTGGAACGTGCTTCATTACGCCTAGAACTGGTGATGCTGAGTCAGGTCCGTCAGGAACAGACCTATTTCCTGCAAGAAGCGATTGTGCTGCTGGAGCAAGGCCGGGTTGAATTTGAGGAAATGCCGCTGTCCTTATATTTAAATCTGTCCTTAACCCTGGCCAAGGCCTATATGCTGTATTTTGAAATCAGTCAGGAAACCCGCTTTGCCTTAATTACCCAGCAGATTCTAAAACCGCTGACCAATTATAATCATGGCGATATTTACCTGTTCCTGGCCTATGCCAGCGCAGCGAAAAAAGAAAATGCACTGACTCAGCATTGGCTGACCAAATACCGTAAAACAGCCGAGTTTGATGCCGATGTACTACGTGAACATACTGCCTTTGAACACTGTCATGGTCAAAGCTGGTTTGTGCAGCTGATTCAGCCGCGTTTACACTAAAGCTCAGCGCAATCAAAATCTCTCAACAATAAAAAATGCCTCATTGATTGAGGCATTTTTTATGAACTACAGAAACGCTTGAATCTTCAGACGGGATTAAGCGGTTTGGGCTTTATAGGCATCCATATGTAATTGTTGATTCAATTCATCGACCCAGATCGCCCAGTCATCATCCTGGACCAGATGACTGATTAATAAAGCACGCTGGGATTTATTCCAGAACGGCGCATCATGCAAAGAAATATGGGAAGGCAGTTGATGGGTACGTACATAAAGTTCAATGGCCGCCGGACTATTGGCTAAACCAAGTTGAGAAAATAATAGAGCTAAGGATGGTGTGTTGTGATTGAGCATCTCGCCCTCCTTATATATCAGATAAATTGTAGTTATTTATCCATCTAACTTATAAGATAAAGCAAAAAAAACCTAGTCTTTGCGACCAGGTTTGTTGTTTCAATTTGTGATTAAAGTTCGCAAGAGCCGGAAAGCTTATGTTCGGTATGTAATTGCTCGTTTAAGACATCAATCACGATGGCCCATTCATCATCACTTTTCCAGTGACTGATAATGAAATCATGCTGGGCCTTGCTCCAGAATGCGGCTTTATGTAGGGGAATATCGGAAGTTAATTGATGGCTTTCAATAAATTGATCAATGGCTTCTGAACTGGACTCTAGACCCAGCTGCTCAAATAACAGTTCTAATGTGGGTTGCTGATCAAACATGGCGCCCTCCTCAGCATTTTTTTACTGTATTGTAGCTTTACGTTATAAGAATTCTGCACAAAAGCACAGCCTTGTGACTGCGCTTGTTGTATTTTTTTGTACCAAAGCATGTAAGGCGGATGAGCCTGATTGAACTGGCTCCGGCTTATTGCGCCAGCTTGTCGCTTTCAACGTGTAGTAACTGGTTTAATTTGTCGATAATCACAATCCACTCATCATCCTGATGCCAGTGTTCGCGTAAAAAGGCGCTTTGTCCCTCACTCCAGAATCCGGCATCGGGCAAGGTCACTTCTGCCGGCAATTGATGGGCACGCACAAATTGCTCAATAGATGCTTCGTCTGCGGCTAAACCCAGTTGTTCAAATAATAATTCTAAGGTCGGCTGTTGTTCGAGTACCATGGAATGACTCCGTATTTTTCTAGGCGAAGTCCATAAACTAGCAAATCCGGAACAGCATTAGGGCTACAGGCCGATGTATTCTTGTTATGTTTTGTGAGGTTTGTCATGGCGCTGATCAATACAACAATCCATACAGCTGCATAAAAAAAGCACCCCAAATGGAGTAATGCCAGTCAGTTAAGCAAATTTTAGTAAAATGTAGTAAAAATGAGTGTATGTAAATACGCTCATTTTTTTATGTCTTTATCTGAACATTTAGAATCCACTCTTGAACATTCTCTCCCATCACTC
>NZ_VOXS01000035.1:0-5025 GCF_013420655.1 Acinetobacter sp. Q186-3
ACGTATAGGAAGAATAAACGCCCTTTTCACCCAAGTCCAACAGCTTTGGACCGCAGTTGACTCTTTCGACACCCCTGCGATGCAACCCAATCCGGCTGACGGGGAGCCAGCAACGCTGAAAATTTACCCTCCTCTTTCCCACTAGCGGCTCCTTTTCCGACAACCAGCACGGCGGATCCCTGCCGCGGCGCTGTGAACGCAGCATTTTGATTGGTATCGTTGGCCTTCAGGCTCGTCAGTCAAACAGACCCAGGAGCAGCTCAGCCGGTGGCGCCCGGCTTTCGGGTAACGCCCTGGTCCCGCTGGTTTCGGCTTTGTGCTTCAGGTGATCAAGGATCTGCTTGATCACTATAGGGTCTTCAATGCAGGACTGTATTTACATAAAGCAAGCGCCTTACCCGCTTGTGTTTTGATTTTTTTTGAAACAAATTGTCTTAAGGTTTCTGTGTCCTTAGTGCAATCCATAACTTGCATGTTTTCAATAAGGTCTGCCTCCCAAAGAATCTGAAAATCTTTTCCATCTATTTTTTCAGGCGTATGATGGTTTCCAACTATATAACATACTCTTTCAATTACGAATGGTTCATAATTATGTTCATTTAATATATTTCTTGCAATTGGTACTCCTTCCTGCTCTTGGAGATGTCCCTCCATTGATCCATATTTGCGTAATGCTTCCACAGAACCTATGTCGTGTAAAACAGCACTTAACTCTATAATACAACCAGTCTGACTGTCTACATTTTCTCTTTCAATAATCGTCCGTGTATTTTCTAACACCTTCATTGTGTGATCGACGCCATATGGTACAGTTCTGAAAATATTTTTCATCTCTTTGATTACTTGGTCTAATTTCTCTGATTCTCCTATGTCCTTATATTTCATATCACATTATTTTCTGCTAAGGTCTCAAGAATAAAAAAATCAGGCAATGAACCTATGTTAAGTAATCTTTTTGGTGGCTTTGGTTGATATTGGTTGAAAAGCACAATGACCAAGATGTTAATCCTGGTCTTTGGTTTTTAAGAAAACAAAATTGTATTTTCTTTTCGCTGTATCTCCGAGATGATATGATTTAATGAAGATACCATTTCGTATTTAGTTTACAATATTTCCTTTTATAAAAGAAAATTGCGTAGTATGATTATTAAAAAACACCAAAAGATGTTATTCAAAGAACACATTGATATTAGCTTCAATCTCTAAACCGTTGATTTGGAAATACATAATACCCTATTTGTTCATTCTTTTGTTATTTGTTGTATGTTGCGTTATTCCATCAATAATTTTATTCCAATCTTCGAAATGTAGTTCGTGTCCGGTTCCATCAAGCGTTATTAGTTTTGAGCCGTTTATCTTTTCAAGTAAAACTGCTGAATTCTTAAAATGGCATATTTTATCGTCCGTTCCGTGTACAATTAAGGTTGGTTGATTGATTTCGCTCAATCTGTTCCAGTATTCTTCACCACCTTGCAGTGCCGCATGATTGAACATACTTATATAGTTATTAGCTCTTTTAAATTCGGCTCTAATCAGTTTTTCACTTCTTTGTTTGTCAAATTGTTTCCTGCCGCTCATCAATTCAGCACCTTGAATTAAATAATTTGCCACACTGTCTTCATTTGTCCAATCTACGGTTTCAGCTTTTCCGTGAAAATCTAAAATACGCGTATCCATTTCAGGAATTGTGGGGTCTGAGTCGCCCCAAGGACCTGATGAGATTAGTGTTATTGAACTTACCCTGTCGGCATATTTTATTGATGCTATTTGAGAAATCAGTCCGCCCAGTGAAATTCCCACAAAATTGGCTTTGACTATTTTATAGCCGTCCAAAATCGATATGGCATCATCGACTAAATCAACAATATCATAGGGGGTTGAACCCGGTTCGTAATTAGTAGATTTTCCTACGTCCCTATTGTCGTAGCGAATAACAAAAAATCCCTTTTCAGATAGTTTCTGGCAAAATTCAGCATCCCAATACAACATGGATACCGTTGCTCCCGCAATCAAGAGTATTGCCGGATCTTTTTCACATCCAAAACTTTCGGTAAAAAGTCTTATTCCGTTTTTTTTAACTATTTTCTCTTTCATTTCCTCGCCTTTCTGTTTTATAGATTCATTAGTTTTTGGAAAGAAAAGTCGAGGCTGAACATTTCCGTTTCGTTTATTATTGATTCTGCCTGTGCTTCTCTTCCATAAGCAAACATTTGCTGTTCATAATTTTCAATAGCCTCTTCAATGCTGTTAAATTTCCCATTGGTCAGATTATCCGACAATATCAAGGCATCCATCAACCCACTGTTTACGCCTTGTCCTGCAAAAGGAGGCATCAAATGAGCAGCATCTCCAATCATCGTTATGGGTAATGGACGCTTACTTTTCCAAGACTTATCTAAGGGAAATATTCGTGTCGCTAACCCTACAAAAGATGATGTCAAACGAATCAGTTCTTTGTAGCGTTCGTCCCAATCGGAAAATTTTTTCAGGAGAAAATCAACGACACTATTTCTGTCTTGAAAATCTACCCGCGTTTTGCTTTTCCATTCATCAGGTGTTTTAAAACTTATTCCAAAATGCAATGCACCATTATTATTAGGATTCGCAAATAATAAATTACCTTGATGAGCAGCCATTAGCCGGTTTCCATTGCAAAGCTGAAAAAATCCAGGACAGTTCACCTCCGGTTGATGAATATCGGCTTGTATATTGAAAGTACCTGTTTCTTCAACTTCCGTGTCGGTAACAAATTTTCTTACTTTAGACATTCCACCATTGGCAATAATAACCAGATCTGCTGTTTCACTCGATTTATCCTCAAAAGTTAGTATCCACTTCTCCTTATCAGGTTCAAGGGTAACAAGTTTTCTATCCCAAATGACGGTATCATTTTGTAAACTATTTAATAGGATAGTCCTTAAGTCATTTCTGTTTATTTCAGGATTGTCAAAACGATTTTCGGGTCTTACATTTTTTGTGGTTAAAATATTGCCCTTTTCATCAACAATATTTACACCCATTGGTAAAGCTAAGTCATAATAAGTTTGTAACAATCCCGCTCTTTTCATTGCTTCCTGTCCCGAATCCCTGTGCAGATCAAGTGTCCCACCAAAAATCCTTGCATCTTGGTCTTTGTCTCTCTCGTAAACTGTAATGTCCACGCCGTTTTGCTGTAACAATCTCGCCATTGTTAATCCAACAGGCCCGGCACCAATTATTGTAATTTTTTTATGTTTTAATAAAGTCATATTCTTGTTCGCTGGTTTTAATGTCAACTAATGTCTGTCAATTTAATCACTTTGTTTTTTTAAATTCAAACACGGATTTTCCTGATAACTTTAGCTTTTGCCCTTTTTTTAAGCCGTTCGGAAAGTCAATTGCTAAAATTGCTGTATAATCAATTTCTATTTCAGTGCTGTTGTCAAAATGCCTAAACGATTTAACTGTCTGTGTTCTCTTTGCAAAGTATGTTTTTGCTGTTTCTGCCTGTTGTTTAAACGCTGTTAACCCTTTCAGCGATAACCTTATATCATTATTTTGAATGTTTTCAAAAACAATATTATCGTCAAGGTCTGCAACCATTTTTTTGATATCAAATTGGTTGTATCCATCGATGTAGTTATTGATGATGTTTACTCTGTCGGTCATATTTTGTAATTATTTATCGGTTACATATTGGTGTTGTCTGTAGGTTGTTCTACGATAATTGCCAACTTTTAACTTCTATACGAAGGAACATGTTGGGATACTTGAACTTTCGATTTAGCGCCAACACGAGCAAACCGAAGTTAGCACCTACTCTCTATTCAGCATATTTTTTAAAAATACTTGTGGCAATGTGTCCGCCAAAACCAAAAGTATTACTCATTGCGTAATTCACTTGCCGTTGTTGTGATTGGTGTAACGTCAAGTTAAATATATCCCTATATTCAGGTTCAATATCTACCGAATTGATTGTACGTACAGGAAGAATAAACGCCCTTTTCACCCAAGTCCAACAGCTTTGGACCGCAGTTGACTCTTTCGACACCCCTGCGATGCAACCCAATCCGGCTGACGGGGAGCCAGCAACGCTGAAAATTTACCCTCCTCTTTCCCACTAGCGGCTCCTTTTCCGACAACCAGCACGGCGGATCCCTGCCGCGGCGCTGTGAACGCAGCATTTTGATTGGTATCGTTGGCCTTCAGGCTCGTCAGTCAAACAGACCCAGGAGCAGCTCAGCCGGTGGCGCCCGGCTTTCGGGTAACGCCCTGGTCCCGCTGGTTTCGGCTTTGTGCTTCAGGTGATCAAGGATCTGCTTGATCACTATAGGGTCTTCAATGCAGGCGATGACTTTCATGGCGCCGCCGCAGCCGCTGCAGGTCTCGATGTCGATATTGAAAACACGCTTGAGCCGTTGCGCCCATGTCATCGACGCTCGCCGTTGTGCTGGTGTTGCCGGTTCATCAGCCACCCTGACCTTGTTGCCCCTGCCCCGTTTTGCCGGCGTGACCAACGCCCGGTGCCGACTGTTGGGTGCGAACACCCCGTGGAAGCGGGTTAGGTTGACTCTGGGCTTCGGTACCAGGGCGGCCAGCCTTGCAATGAAATCCAATGGTTCGAAAATGACGTGCGTGGTGCCGTCCCGGTACGGCGTCTTGAGCTGGTAGCGCACGTTGCCGCCTCGTGTTAACGACAGCCGCTTCTCGGATACCGCCGGGCGGCTGATGTACCGGCACAGCCGTTCGAGCTTCTTGCGTTCATCGGCCCTGGCCGCCACGCCGGCGTGCAGGCTGGACCCGGCTACCTTGCCAATCCCGTCACCGAACGGATCACCACTGGTCGGCAGAGTTTGCAAAGTGAACACCTTTCGCCCCGCCTGTGAACCGACAGCGATACGGTAAGTGATCGAGTGCCCCAGCAGGGGTGTCATCGGGTCGTCATCCACCGCATCCGAGGCCAGATAGCTGTTTTCGACATCCCGTTCCAGCAGGCCTTGCCGTTCCAGATAGCGACCCACCCGGTGGGCGATGGTGTGCGTCAGC
>NZ_VOXS01000036.1:0-5012 GCF_013420655.1 Acinetobacter sp. Q186-3
TAATGGAGAAATCTGATAGATATGTTTTACCTGAGAGACGGATGAGGAGTTATCCAAGGGTTGTAAAAGGAAAACCTCAAAAATACCCAAGAAAAAGCCAGTCAATCTCTTAACTGACTGGCATTACTCAATCGAGTGCTTTTTTTCTGTCTTTGTATAAGTTCCAGCTTCCTGCCAGAATCGCGCCGAGCGTAGCCAGGAGCATATCTTTATGTGCATCCCAGACATCACCTTGCTGACCGTTATAATTTTCAGCCGCTTCTGGGGAGAGGGTTACCGCGAGTAACCATTCCAGCCATTCGTAAATCAAACTGCTGCTCATGACCCATTGCACGACCAGCAGAAAAATCACCAAGTCTTTGGCCTTTGGAAAGCAGAGCCGATGTAAGCGGAAAAACAGCGGGTAGAGCAGCACGCCATAGGCAAAATGCACAAAGCGATCATACATATTGCGTTCCCAGCCCAGCCACTGATTTAAATCAAAGCCGAAGTATTGCAGCAGCCAGTCGTTATAGGGCACATAAGAATAGAGATAATGCGCGCCTAAAATATGAATCAACAGAAAGATAAGATAGAAAACAAAACTCGAAAAGCTTAGACCGACTTTTTTGAAGAGCAGTAGCAGCACAATTAGCATGATGACCGTTCCAACCTGATGCAGCACATAGGCTGAAAATTCCATTGGGTTGATACTGGCAAGCAGCATGGCCAGGCCTAATAGGGCCAGCATTAGCCAATGTTTGGCCTGTAATTGGTAGTCGATCATTCTGGTTATAGGATTGGGATTTGTAATTATCATAATAAAAAAGCGAAGCCGAAGCTTCGCTTTTTTAATCAGCTAAAATTAGATTTTAGAGATCAAATCTTTAATCTGTTTTGCCTGTTCAGCGGCATTACCGGTGTAAGACGCAGGGGTCATTTCAGCTAAACGTGCACGATCCGCAGCCGGAACAGCTTCGAGTTCGTTACCGTTGACGAAGCTCACCATCATGTCGCGAGTCATCGCTTGACCACGAGTCAGCGCTTTTAATTTTTCGTATGGTTTTTCAACGTTGTAACGACGCATAACCGTTTGAATCGGTTCAGCCAATACTTCTTGTGCATTGTCCAGGTCTTCCAGAATACGGTCAGCATTCAGTTCTAGTTTACCAATACCTTTTAAGCAGGCTTCAAATGCGATCAAGCTCTGTGCAAAACCAACACCCATGTTACGAAGTACAGTTGAGTCGGTTAAGTCACGCTGCCAGCGAGAAATTGGAAGTTTTTCGCCCAGGTGCGCAAGAACAGCATTGGCAATACCCAGGTTACCTTCAGAGTTTTCGAAGTCAATCGGGTTGACTTTGTGCGGCATGGTTGAAGAACCGACTTCGCCTTCTTTCAGTTTTTGTTTGAAGAAGCCCAGCGAGATATAACCCCAAACGTCACGGTTAAAGTCGATTAAGATGGTGTTGAAACGACGCAGCGCATCAAACAGTTCCGCCATATAGTCATGCGGTTCAATTTGCGTGGTGTACGGGTTGAAAGTTAAACCTAAAGATTCAACAAATACTTGTGAATGTGCAGGCCAGTTGATGTCTGGATAGGCAGACAGGTGAGCGTTGTAGTTACCCACTGCACCGTTGATTTTACCCAGCAGTTCAACATTGTTGAATTGCTTGATTTGACGCGCTAAACGGTACGCCACGTTGGCCATTTCTTTACCCAAAGTGGTTGGGCTAGCTGTTTGACCGTGTGTACGAGACAGCATGGGTTGATCAGCATGTTTTTCAGCCAGCGCCACAATTGAGTCAATGATTTGCTGCATAGATGCAACCAGTACATCACGGCCGTTTTTTAGCATGAGGGCGTGTGACAGGTTGTTGATGTCTTCAGAAGTACAGGCAAAGTGAATGAATTCACCGGCATTTTTCAGCTCGTCGATGTTGGCGATTTTTTCTTTCAGGAAATATTCAACCGCTTTAACGTCGTGGTTAGTGGTACGTTCAATCCCTTTAATGCGGTTCGCATCTTCTTCAGAGAAATTTGCCACAATCGCATCTAAGGCCGCATTGGTTTCTGCAGAAAAAGCTGGGACTTCAGTAATTTCCGGACGGTTCGCAAGCGCTTGTAACCAACGCACTTCAACAGTCACACGAGCATGGATTAAACCAAACTCAGAAAGGAAAGGACGAAGAGCATCACATTTGCTCGCATAACGTCCATCTAATGGAGAAAGTGCAGTTAAAGCGTTCATAACGATTCCTTAAACTTTGGAACTAAACCTAAAACAAATGTCCGTACAGATCAGACCACCTGATACTGTAAACGGGCAAGATCCTGAATATCTTGAAGCAGTTTGCGTTTGCTAAAAATCATCGCCCATGAGCTGCCACCGAGCTGACGCCACAAATGCGCCATTTGCAGGCCGGTAAATAGCGAGGCACGAATACGGTTGGTATGGGCAGAATCTTTAAAGGCCTCGGCATTGCCACGCACCATAATCCGCGGATTAATCTGTCCAGCAGTATCAACATAGGTTTGGGCAAGATTGGCGAGAATACTTGGATGTAAATAGTTATTATCAAAAAAGGACAGCTGTTTTAAGATTTTTTGCTGGGATTGCTCAATAATTTCAACAAATTGCGGATTACTATAGACTTTCTTTTCCAGTTGCAGCAGCGCCATGGCATAGGACATCGGCAACTTGGCATTGGACATTTTCGGTAATCTGGATTTGGGTGAGGTGGTAAACGGATGGGTAATGCTATTTTCGAGGGTTTTTAAACCAAGGGAGATATCGGCCAGCTGACTAAAAAAGTCTAAGGTTTGGCCACTCTGATTATTACTTGGACGGATATTTAGGCTGGCCCGAATCAAGCGCTCCAGATAAAAGTTACCGCTATCGCCAATGCTTTGTCGGCCAGTCAGTGCAGTCATGTGGGTCAGCTGCGTGGCTTGAAACACAGCAGCGAGGGCCAAAGCACGATTCTGGCGAACATTCAGAGTTCGAGGCTGTTGAAACGGTAACTCTGTCATGCCGAAACAATCCTTTAAACAAAATCCGGGTGAGGGGCATTGGTATGATGGATCACGCCACCCCCTAAGCACACTTCACCTGCGTAGAACACCACGCTTTGACCTGGTGTTACTGCACGTTGTGGCTGATCAAATTCAACACGTACACCATTTGGTGTTTCTGGATCTTTAAATAATACGCAGTCTTGGTCAGGTTGGCGATAGCGGGTTTTTGCCGTGCAGCGGAAACCGGTGTCAGGAATATCCTGTTCACCTGCGACCCAGTCAATGGATTCGCTCCACAGAATCGTGCTTTGCATCAGTGGATGATCATGACCTTGACCAACCACCAGACGATTGCCGGCTACATCTTTATGCAGTACAAACCAGGCACCTTCAGCTGCACCTTTCATGCCGCCAATACCAATACCACCGCGTTGACCGAGCGTATAGTACATTAAGCCGTGATGTTCACCAACCTCTTTGCCATCTTCCAGCACGATTTTTCCGGGTTGTGCGGGTAAATATTGTTTTAAGAAGTCATTAAAGCGGCGTTCACCAATAAAACAGATACCAGTGGAGTCTTTTTTCTTTGCAGTCGCCAAGCCCAATTCTTCTGCAATTTTACGTACTTGTGGCTTTTCAATTTCACCGACAGGGAACAGGGTCTTGTTAATTTCACGACCATGTACTGCATGCAGGAAGTAAGTCTGATCTTTGTTGTTGTCGACACCACGCAATAAAGGTGCATATTGATCACCTTTAGAGTTGGTCATGGTTTCACCACGACGGCAGTAGTGACCTGTGGCAATAAAGTCAGCACCCAGGTTAATGGCATGATCTAAAAACGCACGGAATTTGATTTCTTTATTGCACAGAATGTCCGGGTTAGGGGTACGGCCAGCGGCGTATTCTGCCAGGAAATGCTCGAAAACCCGATCCCAGTATTCCATGGCAAAGTTGGCGGTGTGCAGTTTGATGCCAATTTTATCGCATACGGCCTGGGCATCGGCCAGATCTTCCATGGCTGTACAGTATTCCGTGCCGTCATCTTCTTCCCAGTTTTTCATGAACAGTCCTTCAACCTGATAACCTTGTTGAAGGAGGAGTGCTGCAGAAACAGAAGAATCTACACCACCTGACATACCGACGATGACACGTTGTTGCATAGGATTAGGCATCCACACTATGAATTAAGGGAGAATTTTGGTGCTCGTAAATGAGCGATAAAGGATATTTTTGTCCGGCCTGAGCATCCTGTACGGCTTTAATCACCAAAGGACTGCGGGCGCGGGCCGATTCAAGCAGTTCATCCGGGCTCATCCAGACGGCACGGACAATACCAGTGTCTAGCTGTGCATCTGCATGATGGTGAATGGCTTCGGCCAGAAAGCAGAAACGGTAATAGGTACGATCTGGAAACATGGGCGGGGTATAGGTATAAATGCCCAGTAAAGCCTGAATACGTACATCGTATCCGGTTTCTTCCAGGGTTTCGCGAACCGCTGCTTCAATAATGGTTTCACCGGCTTCTACATGACCTGCAGGCTGGTTAAAGACAGTATGTGTAACGCCTTCAGTCTGTTCTTCTACGAACAGAAATTTACCGTCTTTTTCAACAACGGTGGCAACAGTCACATGCGCAGTCCAAGCGGTCATAAAAAAGCACCATGGGGTAAAACGCATATTCTACAAAATTTAGGGGGATGTGGCTATGAGGGAAGGGGATTTCTTTGGAGAAGATGTTTTTTGTGTTTGAGTAAAAAATTGTGTGAAACAAGGACTTAATAATGAGCGTGGAACATGAGAAATCCATAAAGAAGTTCAAATCAGGTGATTTTGACTTCTTAGTATGAGCTAATATGCTGATTTAAAAAGAGAAGTGAAAATATGTTATTCCAAAGTAGAAATGTCCTACCTAATAACCAAATAGAAATGTCCTATATGGACATTTCCAAGTCAAGCACAGGATTTAGATTTCGTTCTTGAATTGCTGTTTTCTGTGCACGTCTGCTTGG
>NZ_VOXS01000037.1:0-3235 GCF_013420655.1 Acinetobacter sp. Q186-3
TAATGAGCTGGCGATGACTTACTCTCACATGGGTAACCCCACACTACCATCAGCGCTAAGAGGTTTCACTTCTGAGTTCGGGAAGGGATCAGGTGGTTCACTCTTGCTATTGTCGCCAGCACAACTGTTATGGACTTGTTCGGGTCTTAGTTACTTTGCTTAAGCTTGATGCTTTTGCATGTAATGCCTTACTTTGTTCCAAATGAGTTATTAACGGATTGGCCATTGGGTCTGAATTTTATTGTGTCGCATTAACTAAATCAAGGATTAGTTTAGAATTCAGCTTGATACAACAACTGTTTGGGTGTTGTATAGTCAAGCCTCACGAGCAATTAGTATTGGTCAGCTTCACATATCGCTATGCTTCCACACCCAACCTATCAACGTCCTAGTCTCGAACGGCTCTTTAGAGGAATAAATTCCTAGGGAAATCTTATCTTGAGGTAGGCTTCCCGCTTAGATGCTTTCAGCGGTTATCCCTTCCGAACATAGCTACCCGGCGATGCGACTGGCGTCACAACCGGTACACCAGAGGTTCGTCCACTCTGGTCCTCTCGTACTAGGAGCAGATCCTCTCAAATTTCCAGCGCCCACGGTAGATAGGGACCGAACTGTCTCACGACGTTCTAAACCCAGCTCGCGTACCTCTTTAAATGGCGAACAGCCATACCCTTGGGACCTGCTTCAGCCCCAGGATGAGATGAGCCGACATCGAGGTGCCAAACACCGCCGTCGATATGAACTCTTGGGCGGTATCAGCCTGTTATCCCCAGAGTACCTTTTATCCGTTGAGCGATGGCCCTTCCATACAGAACCACCGGATCACTAAGACCTACTTTCGTACCTGCTCGACTTGTGGGTCTCGCAGTTAAGCGCGCTTTTGCCTTTATACTCTACGCGTGATTTCCGACCACGCTGAGCGCACCTTCGTACTCCTCCGTTACTCTTTAGGAGGAGACCGCCCCAGTCAAACTACCCACCAGACATGGTCCTCGTCCCGGATCACGGGACAGAGTTAGAACCTCAACATTACCAGGGTGGTATTTCAAGGACGGCTCCATTGGAACTGGCGTTCCAACTTCAAAGCCTCCCACCTATCCTACACAAGTAAGGTCAAAGTTCAATGTCAAGCTGCAGTAAAGGTTCACGGGGTCTTTCCGTCTAGCCGCGGGTACACTGCATCTTCACAGCGATTTCGATTTCACTGAGCCTCTGCTGGAGACAGCGCCGCCATCATTATGCCATTCGTGCAGGTCGGAACTTACCCGACAAGGAATTTCGCTACCTTAGGACCGTTATAGTTACGGCCGCCGTTTACTGGGGCTTCGATCAAGAGCTTCGCTTACGCTAACCCCATCAATTAACCTTCCAGCACCGGGCAGGCATCACACCCTATACGTCCACTTTCGTGTTTGCAGAGTGCTATGTTTTTAATAAACAGTTGCAGCGGCCTGGTTTCTGCGGCTGTCAACCGCTCAGGGAGCAAGTCCCATCACCGTCAACAGCGTACCTTCTCCCGAAGTTACGGTACCATTTTGCCTAGTTCCTTCAGCAGAGTTCTCTCAAGCGCTTTGGTCTACTCGACCTGACCACCTGTGTCGGTTTCGGGTACGATTCCAGTGTAACTGAAGCTTAGAGACTTTTCCTGGAAGCATGGTATCAGCCACTTCGCTAGTAAACTAGCTTGCTATCAGCTCTCAGCATAGAGCACCCCGGATTTGCCTAAGATGCATGCCTACAGCCTTCCACCTGGACAACCAACGCCAGGCTGACTTAACCTTCTCCGTCCTCTCATCGCATTACACTGAAGTATTGGAATATTAACCAATTTCCCATCGACTACGCCTCTCGGCCTCGCCTTAGGGGTCGACTCACCCAGCCCCGATTAACGTTGGACTGGAACCCTTGGTCTTTCAGCGAACGGGTTTTTCACCCGTTTTGTCGTTACTCACGTCAGCATTCGCACTTCTGATACCTCCAGCAGACTTCTCAATCCACCTTCATCGGCTTACAGAACGCTCCCCTACCACGTATACAATGTATACATCCGCAGCTTCGGCACATAGTTTTAGCCCCGTTACATCTTCCGCGCAGGCCGACTCGACTAGTGAGCTATTACGCTTTCTTTAAAGGGTGGCTGCTTCTAAGCCAACCTCCTAGCTGTCTATGCCTTCCCACATCGTTTCCCACTTAACTATGATTTTGGGGCCTTAGCTGGCGGTCTGGATTGTTTTCCTCTTGACTACGGACGTTAGCACCCGCAGTCTGTCTCCCGGATAGTACTCATCGGTATTCGGAGTTTGCATCGGTTTGGTAAGTCGGGATGACCCCCTAGCCGAAACAGTGCTCTACCCCCAATGGTATTCGTCCGAGGCGCTACCTAAATAGCTTTCGGGGAGAACCAGCTATCACCAGGCTTGATTAGCCTTTCACCCCTATCCACAAGTCATCCCCTGGCTTTTCAACGACAGTGGGTTCGGTCCTCCAGTTAGTGTTACCCAACCTTCAACCTGCTCATGGATAGATCGCCTGGTTTCGGGTCTACACCCAGCAACTATACGCCCTATTAAGACTCGGTTTCCCTACGGCTCCCCTATGCGGTTAACCTTGCTACTGAATGTAAGTCGCTGACCCATTATACAAAAGGTACGCAGTCACCACACGAAGTGGCTCCCACTGCTTGTATGCATGCGGTTTCAGGATCTATTTCACTCCCCTCACAGGGGTTCTTTTCGCCTTTCCCTCACGGTACTGGTTCACTATCGGTCAGTCAGGAGTATTTAGCCTTGGAGGATGGTCCCCCCATATTCAGACAAGGTTTCACGTGCCTCGCCCTACTCGTCATCATTATGTGTGCCCTTTCGTGTACAGGACTATCACCCACTATGGTTGCACTTCCCAGAGCATTCCACTAAAACACACATAACTTAATGGGCTGTTCCCCTTTCGCTCGCCGCTACTGAGGGAATCTCAATTGATTTCTTTTCCTAAGGGTACTGAGATGTTTCACTTCCCCTCGTTCGCCTCAATACACTATGTATTCATGTATTGATACCTACCTTATGGTAAGTGGGTTTCCCCATTCAGACATCTCCGGATCAAAGGATATTTGCCGCCTCCCCGGAGCTTTTCGCAGGCTATCACGTCTTTCTTCGCCTCTGACTGCCAAGGCATCCACCACATGCACTTAATTACTTGACTATACAACCCCAAACAGTCGTTAATCCCTACAAGT
>NZ_VOXS01000038.1:0-4334 GCF_013420655.1 Acinetobacter sp. Q186-3
ATTTCTGTAAGTTAAAAGAATTTAAACGTATAGCGATGCGTAGTTGTAAAACAGATACGAGTTTTGAAGCCATGATTCAATTGTGCGCGAGTGTAATTAACTCTCGGTAATTCTCAACAGACCCTAGAACAATTTTTTGATCTAATATAGTGAAGATGCTCCCTATATTCCTTCGTTAACTCTAATACTGATTGAAATATTGTCTCAACTAAATTTGCAGACAAAGGTTCAACCCAATGTATTCTGAATCCAGCACCTTTTGCACCATGATATCGAATACCTAAGGTGTATTGCTTGATACCATCTAAAGTTAAATGCTCTTTGGTGATAGGATCAAGTATAGGCCGTTTAATCAATGCATCAGTTTTTAAAAGAATTGCTTCTGTTGAACGTAACCCAGTAATGATAAGCAACAACAAAAGATTAAGAACAATCTTTTCACCATTTGTTTGGCATAAACTGATAAGTGAAACAATATTGATAAATGTGCGAATTGAGATCAGCTTATCTTTATCAAGATCATCTTCATTTAGTTCCAACTGATCTATTAATGTCTTAGTTTTTTTGGCATTTGGTGTTCTATTTTGGTGACCAATATATAGATATTTTTGAGAAAACTCTAAACGTTGTTCAGTAAAATCATAGTGATTTAGCATATCCTGTAATCTAAGATATGTTCCAGCATGATCTGGAAGGTTTGTTTTACTGGAGTTTTCTGCCAGAATCTCAAAAGAATTATTTAAAATTAAAGTGGATAGATAACAGGGATGAGTTTTTGATATATCTGTATTACGAAGTGAACTGTACCAACGTTTTAAAATTAAAAACTCTGCATATAACTTTTGAGGAGAAGCTTTAGAATTTGATTTTCTATAACTAAGAATTAAAACAGCTTTAATGAAATATTGAAAATTTTCATCAATATCACAGTTACTTATCCCATTTAGTCTTTTAATAGATCCAAAGGTAAAATGTGTTTTACCACTTCTTGATAATAACCAACCAGATCCTATCGTACCTCCATACCATGATGGATCATGCCAATTCCATTTGAAATTTGCCTGCAGATTTTGATTAAAATATTCTTTTTGTTCATTGAGGAATGCATTATATTTTTCAAGATTCATGATGATCTTCCTTATGCATTGCGCAACGAGCTATTACAGATTCAATTTCAAATTTTGTTGATTCATGAACTCTAATTAAAGGATTCCTCGAGACACCTATACCATCAGATAGTCTGATCAGATCATTAATTTCATTTTGAACACTTTCTAGAATATTGCTATGATTGCCATCAATAAAAGGATGAAAATACATGCAACCATAGCAGTTACGTATGGGCTGAAATAAGCACTTGTCTTTATAAGAACATCCACCAATATCATAGTGAATTTTACTACCAATATTTCCTAAAACTTTTTTCTGCTTCCAGTCATTCTTATAAACTAATCTTCCAGTGAGAAGCATAGCAATCATTTGTTTGTATAAGGAATTCCTACCAAGAGCTTGTGCTCTGATCTGGGCTAATTCTGGAGTTGAAAAAATATAATATCTAGCAGTTACAAGAGAAGAATGTCCTAAAATATATGCAATTTCTTCAGCAGAAGATCCAGCCATGGCTAGGCTATAACCTACGTGATGTCTAAAATCTGAAAAGGAATATTTCTGCTTTATCATTTCACCAGCAGTTACAGCTTTCCGATATGATTCAGGTGCAAAATCAAACAATTGAGTATTAATTGCTATTGAGCAAAAGCGGGCAGAGTTCTCACCCATATCAAATAATTTTGCTTCAGGGTGTAAATTAAACTTCTTAATATAAGCAATAATGATTTCTGCAACTTCTTCTGGAAGTTTTACTGCTATTCTTTCATGTACATATCTAGCTTGTTTAGCATAAGGAATTAGCACGCTGTATCGATGGAATTGATCAACAGATCTAGTAGTGTCAATTTTTATATCTTGAGCAGATAACTTTGCTAACTGGACTGGCCTAAGTCCAGTTACATACATAAGTCCCAATATTGATGAATAAAGTAGAGTTTGATTTTTAACTTGATCTAAAACTTTATTTAATTGTGAAAACCCTTGTTGAATCATTGAAATAAGAGGGTAATCAATAGGATCTATGTATTCTTGGTAATATAGTCTTGAATTAAAAGGTTTTGGCCTAGGAATAAACTCTAGCTCAAAATCATCTTCTATATTAAAGCCAGGGAAATCCTCAAGAATTAATAGCTTCAATAAAAATTTTATATGTCCATAAGTAACATTGTGGTTGTCAAATGGTGCAATTTTAATCAGTAAGTTTTTTAAATTTTCATAATTAAAATCTAATTTATTATTATTTAAATAATTCATTAAAAAGTTAAAAGAATAAAGCTTTAGACTTAAAAAAGAAGGGGTGTTTTTTTGAATAAATGCTATTAGGAAAAATTTAATCAAAATATTTTCACTTTCGGAAAGCTTTGAAAAATTTAAATTTTCTCTTTGACCAGAATAGTAAAAATTCCAAATATTATCTGTAGATGTGAGATATTTATCATCAAATTTATCTGCTATCAAAAATTTAACAATTTTAGGTAATTTCTTAGATATATCCTGAAGGGCTTTTATCTGCTGATCACTAAAAAATGATCTAGGTTGTGGTTCTGGATCTATAAAAAGGTCAAATTGTTCCATTTTATAGCTCCCATATCTCTTCTGATATACGTTGTAAATTTAAAAGATTCGCACTGTCTACAATGAATCGCTTTGCATAATAATTTGGCATTATGCTGTTAGCACTCCAACCGCCTAAAACGCGTAAGTCTTCTAGGGCTTTTTGCATAATTTCATTACTGCTTATACTTAGTTTAGAAAGGCTTTCATTCCGATACTTTTTTATTGCGAAAGCTAGAGTGATATATGCCCATGTATGTCGACAAATATGAGGAGTTATCTTTTGAACTGAGTCAATATTCGTATGATCAAAATATATAGGATGCAGCTTTCTAAATGCTTTATCTATTTTTATGAATATTGCATTGATAGAAGAATAGCTTAGCGGAGAGTAGGGTGGCTTCAAAGAGGTAAACAAGAGGTCAGATTCGGTAAAATTTCTTATATTTTCGATATATAGATTTAGGAACTTAAAATCCATATTATTGAGTTTTATAACCCGGAATGACTGTTCATTTTTTATACTCGGTTTTCTAGCTCTCGTATCATGCTCATCCTCAGTATTCGTAACTACAAGACTATATAAGTCAGAGTTAAGAGACTTTTTAATTGATCTTTTAGTCAGCAGCATTAATTCTCCAACTCTTAAGCCATAATTCACCATTAGATGCACAATCAAAAAATTTCTAAGCTGATGCTGCTGGCTGGAGAAAGGATTATTTATATTGGTTTTAGTGGATTGATTTGGCCGGATAATTTCATAAAGCTTAGCTAACATTTCGTTATTTAGACTTTTAAAACTATGATTAATTTCACTTTTTACAGTTAAACTGCGTTTAGAAAATTTACTAAAAATTTTCTTTTTATTCATCAAATATAGATCTATGTTTTTTCTGCGATGTGTTATTTCTGTGACTGTAAGCTCTTGATTTCTAACATTCCAGTATTCATCAAGTAGATATGCAAAATACTTAAATAAAGACCTTATACGCTGAGTAATGGTCATATAGTTAACATCAAGATTAGATCTCAAACGAATTAGATTGGTTTCTACTTTTTTATTATTTTCTAAGAAAAACATAAAATTATCGATTTCTTGTAAATAGATTTCAGGGTTATAGTTCAAAGAAAGGAATGACTCACAAAACGATGTTGAAAATTTCTGAAACCAGAATTCATACCAAAATTTAAGTGCGAGCATATCTGATTGTTGGGTAGCTACACTTTGAAATCTCAAAACAGATAAAGAATAGAGCAATGGATAAAGACAAGCAGTTGTAGTCGAAGCATTGAACAGCACAACAATTCGATTTTGAGTTGAATGTTTTTTTGAGAGTTTGATTGTCTTTAAGAAGAACATTACACAATTGAAGAACTAAATGAAGTAAACACTATATAGACTTAAATAAAATTAGCATAGGATTATTTGGAAAATAAGTTATTGATTTATATATTGTTTATCTATAAACACGGGTGATTATGAAGTAAATGTATCATGTAACCAATTTAACATAATATACATTATACGAAATATAGCTGTAAGCCCAAAGTAGAAATGTCCGGTTTCTCCAAAGTAAAAATGTCCGCTTTTAGAATATGCACTTTTGCAATTTTCTTAGCGGACGGTTTGATATGTTGGTGTCTATGTCGGATAAAGAACTTAAACGATT
>NZ_VOXS01000039.1:0-4127 GCF_013420655.1 Acinetobacter sp. Q186-3
GCGATTTTTGTGTCATAGACCCAAAATAATAGGCATATTTTTTATTTCACGAGAGGAAAAGAGGTAATCATGCCATTAATTGAATATTACGGCTTGTTATTTGAATGGCATGACCAAAAAATGGATTTAGTCTATCGAGGGCGAGAAATCACGTTCGATGAGGTCTGTAGTATTTTCCTTGATCCTGCATTGATCTCTTTTGAGGATGTAGGACACTATGATGAACAACGACTAATATCAGTCGGTTTAAGCAATCGTGGTAGACTATTAACAGTGGTTTGGGTTGAACGTGGAGATGTTGCGAGAATAATCACTGCATTTGAACCATCACATCACCAAAAGCGGAGGTACAGCAATGCAAAATGAACTAGAACGCTATAAAAATTTTGACCCTACCAATGCGCCATTGGTTAAACCTAGCTTTGTGAAGAAATTACAGGAACGCCATGCCATAGCTCAAGCACAGGCTTTTGATGCTGATGTAGTTGCATGGTTAAGTTCACAAGATAATGAAACAAAACAACATATTAACGATATGGTTCGCCATATTATGGCATTGAAACGTGCTTGATTAGGGATTTAGTCATGATTAGATATGACCTGCCTTTTTTGTCTTAATGTCTGATTGATCAAAGAAAAAGCCCATTCAGTATTGAAACTAAATGGGCTTTCGCTTTATATTCAGCGGTACGCAGTTATTTGATGTATCGACCATCGAATAACGAAGATCATAAGGTTTGGCGACCGTTATGATTTCACACTAAGGCTTGTACCTGAACTCTATTTTCACAATAAAAAGTGTTTAGTTCAAGACCCAAAATGATAAGTCTTCGTTAATCCGTGTTTTAAATCATCAAATAAGCATCCTAGATCGAGCTTTGCCTGCTCCTGCGTGTCCGTTTTACGGATTGGCATGCGTTGCATGTGGAGGGAATAAGTGTCACTGGTGCAACGTAGCGATAGTCGAAAGGCTAAACCGCTTACAGGGGATTCTCACAAAGGCGGAGCGTTGGAAGTAGTTGTATAGGTCGGTTAAGTTGCATGTTGGGGAAACCCTCGCAGAGATATCGCCATACTTCGACAGGGAGCGTGTGGGAGAAGGTGCAAGACCTTTAGTCCTTGTCTGCATGGTCAGCAAAACCATGTGCGGATACGACCGATATACGTGGCTCCGAAGCCAAAAGAATATGCGGTAAATCGGCAATACTTAAAGGATGCGTCATTTTTTTAAATGACCGCCTTTAGGGAAAGTATTGCCGAAACTCTCTCAACCGTTCACCAAAGCCAAAGCACGAAGTGCGACGCTTTGGTAACGAGTTGAGAAGTTGAGAGCATGTGCTTTTGCTTTTATAGGCTTTTATATTTTTATAGAAGAGTTTTTGAGAAGCTTGTTCTGCTTAGGCTATTATTAAAATCCAATTCTGTTTGTATTAATAATAATATTATTAGAATATTTTCCTCTGACATCATCGCAAACAGTTGTATAGCTATAATATTCATAGGTTTTTAGAGTACCAATAATATAGCCTCTTTGAAAAATAGGTTCCCATTGATTAGTAAATGGACTCAAGAAAAGACCTTGTGAACATTCAATCGCTAAATTATTTTTCACTACATTATTTTTAGGATTTGAGTGAACTTCTTTTATAGAAAAATATCTAATATCCTTATTATTTGGTGCTGTTTTGATTGAATTTTTGTCTACATATATTTTAGAAATCTCACCTTTATCTTTGTTTGTGATGAATACATTAGCAAGTTCCCATTTAGGTGCTGCATGAGAGAGAATTGGTAAAGATAGACAGAGTCCTAAGATAAACTTTTTCATTAATTGTCCTATGAAATCTCATAATGATTTGTTAAATCATAACTTAATTTATTGCTGATCTAGCTTAGCTTATAATTAATTTGAATTATTTTTACGTTGTTTGAGAACTTCTAATCCTAAATCCTTCCAAATTTGCCATTTCATATCATTTGGGTCTATTTCAGCAGTTTTAAGCAGAATTCCAAGTAATTCGGCTGGGTCACGCTGATCAAGGTTAGCAATTTCAAAAAGTGCGCCTAATTGAATGAGATGACGTGTACGAGCTTTTCGTTCAGCTTCCTTTTCTGCATTCAGTAATTTTCTAACTGCTATCTTCTGTTTATTCGCTCGATCTATGGCTTTTTCAGCTTTGATCAAGGCATTCAATTTTTTCTCTTGGTCGGGAGTACGGTATTGGATTTGAGCTAATTCTAATAAAAGCTTTTGTGCATCACTGGGATTCTTTAAAGCAGAAATGTAGGTAATTTTTTCGGATAGCCATTCATTTTTCATATTCAATTCCTTAATTTTGATACCGCAAAAGTACAGGCTCAATACTCAAAGAACGATAACAAAATATTTACGTTCGGTTAACGTAATTTTGTTAAAGTCGTTCTAGATATTTTCGCCTATACTTCCATCAAAAATTTGATGGCGCGCTTAGACGTTTCTCAATTTCATTAAGAAACCTAAGCACGTTAGGGACTTCATCCCTAAGACCCTGACACTTCTTTTTTTCGTTCAATTGAAAATTGAATGAAAAAAAGAAGTACTAAAAAGCTTCAAGGATAATTTATGGCAATTGCTCGATTGAGTATCAAAGTTGGTAAAGCAGGAAAAGCAGCACCGCATGCCGAATATATTGATCGGGATGAAGAAAAGAAGCTGAAACAGGAACAGGCAGAAACCGACCTTGAACATAGCGATTATGGAAACATGCCTAAATGGGCTGAACATAATCCGATTACCTTTTGGGAAGCAGCCGACCTTTACGAGCGCAAAAATGGCAGTACCTATCGAGAATATGAAATTGCCCTACCTAGAGAGATGAATGCCGAGCAACGCCTAGAACTGGTTGAGGACTTCATTCAGTCCGAGATCGGCTCAAAATATCCGTATCAATTTGCGATTCATAACCCTAAAGCAATGGACGGCAAAGATCAGCCCCACGTCCACCTCATGTTTAATGAACGTCTGCAAGATGGAATCGAACGAGATCCGGAGCAGTATTTCAAACGCTATAACAGCAAAAATCCTGAACGTGGCGGAGCTAAAAAAGACAATACAGGCAAGAGTTACCAGGAACGAAAAACCGATATTAAAGACCTACGCCAAAGATGGGCAGATTTATGCAATAGCCATTTAGAAAAGCATCAAATTGATAGCCGTATTGATATGCGAAGCTACAAAGAGCAAGGCATAGAAAAAGAACCCGAAAAGAAACTATTACCAAGCCAAGCTAAAGACCCTGAAATCAGGGAAGCCTTGCAACAGTCACGTATAGCCTATAAAGAGCTTGAGCGACTAGACTTAGGCGACCCGAAAAAAGACCTGAAAGAACTCAAAGACAGCCCAATTTCAGACAAAGAAATTAAACAGGGCATTGAGAGCTTTAAGGCTGATTTTGACAGCTTCAAACAACTTGCCTTACAGCACTACAAAGAACAGCAGAAATTAGAACGAGAGCAAGAGAAAACCATGAGTTATAAGGGAATGAGCCGATGACACCTGATGAAAAAAAGCTATATGCACTGATGGCAGTTGCAGAACAACAGCAGAACCTCGTCAATCAGGCCGTTAAAGAGCTTCAAATCACCGAAGAACGCATTCAAAAGGTCATTGCAGGGCAAACCCATAGCACCGTATCAAAATCGCTAAATACGGGCTTACAAGAGGGTACAGCGGAGCTTATTAAGACTGCTAAAGCACTTGGACGCTTGAATAATTCAATTGAATCAGCCAGTGATCAGTTGTCATGGAAGCTCATTACCATTGTTCTAGGCATCTTTGCCATTCTGATACTGGCCATGACTTGGTTATTTAGTGTTTATATCAAACCTTTAGGCAATATCCCGCAGATCGAGAGCTTAAGACAGCAAGGTATCCAGTTTGATATTGGAAGCTGTACTGTTGGAGAGGAATCTAAACCGTGTGTTCGTGTGATGAAAAAGCAGTGCGGATATGGAAAAAATGGCGATTTTTGTGTCATAGACCCAAAATAATAGGCATATTTTTTATTTCACGAGAGGAAAAGAGGTAATCATGCCATTAATTGAATATTACGGCTTGTTATTTGAATGGCATGACCAAAAAATGGATT
>NZ_VOXS01000003.1:0-282652 GCF_013420655.1 Acinetobacter sp. Q186-3
AGAAAATACCAGACTAAAAAAAATGTATGCTGAAGAGCGATTAAAGGCAGAGATTGTTCAGGAAGCAATGTCAAAAAAGTGGTGAAGCCATCTTGCCGACGTCAGATGGCTCAACAAGCCGTTGCCCACTATGCCATTAGCATTCGTTTGGCTTGCAGCGCATTTAGTATCAGTGAAACCTGCTACCGTTATCAGGCTAAACTGAGTGATGACAATGCACTCATTGCAGAACAGCTCATTGAACTCACTGAAGAAAATACAGATTGGGGCTTTGGTCTGTGTTTCTCTTATCTACGTCATGTTGAAAATTATGTTTGGAATCACAAGCGTGTTTATCGTATTTACTGTGAATTAGCACTGAATCTGCGTATTAAGCCAAGCAGAAGACTGAAACGACATGCACCAGAACCACTGAAAGAGCCGATCCGGGCAAATCAGGTCTGGTCACTGGATTTTATGCATGACCAGCTGATCGATGGTCGTAAGTATCGGCTATTGAATGTAATTGATGATTACCGTCGAGAAGGTTTAGCGATTGAAGCAGGATTCTCATTACCTACAATCCGAGTTATTCGTACGTTGAATCAGTTGCTGGAATGGCGAGAAAACCCGTTAGTTATTCGGTGTGACAATGGCCCGGAGTTTATCAGTCATGAATTTGTACGCTGGGCAACTGAACAAGGTATTCGTATTGAATATATTCAACCAGGTAAGCCACAGCAAAATGCGTATATTGAACGTTATAATCGGACTATACGTTATAGCTGGCTAAGCAAGCATCTATTTGACACACTGGAAGAAGTACAAGATTATGCAACGAGTTGGCTGTGGCATTACAACTATGAAAGACCACACCAAGCAAACAAAGGAAAGCCACCTCTCATGGCTGCTTAACCTCTACTTTTAACTTCGGTTATTTATGGGAGGATTACCATTTCAGTGAGATAAAAAGTGTAAATTTTTAAGTATTTTTTATTGAATTTTTACAAAATACAATACATAATTCATTAAGTTTTTGAAATATATATATTAATTATAATTTGGTATGTATATCCGTTCTAAGGTCATCATCTAAAGCAGAAATTGATAAAAACCCTTTGTTTTGGCAAAGGGTTTTTTATTGCCTGTGTGAAAAGTAGGATAGATCAATTGAGGAAAACGATAAAAACTTCAATGGAGATAGAATATTTAAATCTGTATTTCCGATTATTTTTATAAAAAAGTACTGTTTTACCGATTTACCTCAGTTTTGTATTCTAGCTTCACAAGATAAGCAATCCCCACAACGCACTGAGGAATACAAAATGAGTTTAATCAATACCCAAGTGAAAGCCTTTAACGCTACTGCTTACCAGAATGGTCAATTCATTGAAGTGTCTGAGCAGGACATGATCGGTAAATGGTCGGTGGTATTTTTCTATCCTGCAGACTTTACCTTTGTCTGTCCAACCGAATTAGGCGATCTGGCTGATCATTATGCTGAATTCCAGAAAATGGGCGTTGAAATTTATGGCGTATCCACTGATACCCACTTCACCCATAAAGCCTGGCACGATACTTCAGACGTGATTGGTAAAATCCAGTATCCGCTGATTGGCGATCCAACCTGGACTCTGGCAAAAAACTTTGAAGTGTTAATTGAGGCTGAAGGTCTGGCTGACCGTGGTACTTTCGTGATTGATCCGGAAGGTACCATCCAGATTGTTGAAATTAACGCTGGCGGTATTGGCCGTGATGCCCAGGAACTGCTACGTAAAGTCAAAGCAGCGCAATATGTCCATGCACACCCAGGTGAAGTTTGCCCGGCAAAATGGAAAGAAGGTGAAGCAACGCTTGCACCGTCAATCGACCTGGTCGGTAAAATCTAATCCAGTTGCATTTATCTTCTGATGAAAATCCAGAACTCCGGTTCTGGATTTTTTTTGTCTGTTGAAAGAGAAACCAAGCAGAATCCGGATGCGCCTGGATGATTCTATTCTTGCAATGCAGTATGCCAGATTTGCGCTAGCTGGCCGCACCGCAGAGGCTTAACATGAAACGATCAATTCTCCTTGCAGGCGCAGGACAGTATGAAAAAAATAATTGGTTTATATCGAAATAAAAACATGCACTGGGTCGGTGATGGTTTTCTGGTACAGAACCTGTTTGCTTATGACCGTTTAGGTCAGGCCATCAGCCCGTTTTTAATGCTCGACTATGCTGCGCCTTATCCGTTTGAGGCGACGAAAGCGCAGCGTGGTGTGGGTTCACATCCGCATCGTGGCTTTGAAACTGTGACTCTGGCCTATCAGGGTGCCGTCACCCATCAAGATTCGGCCGGTGGCGGGGGCACTATTCAGACTGGTGATGTGCAGTGGATGACAGCCGGTGCCGGCGTGGTGCATGAAGAGTTTCATTCTGCCGATTTTGCCGAAGCCGGTGGACTGTTTGAAATGGTCCAGCTCTGGGTCAATTTGCCAGCCAAAGACAAAATGACCACGCCGCGTTATCAGGCCATTGCCGCTGCCGATATTCCCCGGATTGAACTGGACGATGCCGCCGGACACCTCCGGGTGATTGCCGGGAACTATTTAGGTCACACCGGGCCGGCACAGACCTTTAGTCCGGTCAATGTCTGGGATGGTAGCTTGCACAAAGATGCGCAAACCTTTGTGCATGTTCCGGTGACTCACAATGTCCTGCTGGTGGTGCTAAAAGGCGAGCTGCTGGTGAATGGCACTCAACAGGTGCAGGACAGTTCTATCGTGATGTTTGCCCGCGATGCCGAGCCGACCATTCAGTTGCAGGCGCAGCAGGAAACACAGTTTTTAATTCTGACCGGTGAGCCATTAAATGAGCCAATTCAGGGCCATGGTCCTTTTGTGATGAACAGCAAACAGGAAATTATTCAGGCCTTTGAGGACTTTCATTCTGGTAAGTTTGGCCAAATTCCGCCGCAAAGCTAAGCATTCAGCGATCCTGCTGCGAAAAGAAAAAAGCCTCTGATAAAAATCAGAGGCTTTCTTGTTATTGCGCTGTTAAGTT
Source organism: Acinetobacter sp. Q186-3 (assembly GCF_013420655.1). Classification (NCBI taxonomy): domain Bacteria; kingdom Pseudomonadati; phylum Pseudomonadota; class Gammaproteobacteria; order Moraxellales; family Moraxellaceae; genus Acinetobacter; species Acinetobacter sp. Q186-3. Next base: position 3,025 of record NZ_VOXS01000003.1, read on the forward strand.
TCTTGTTTTATCTCATTTGTATCATTATCTGTAATGATTTTATGTGATGTGGTTGTCATTCTTGTGTGGGGCGTATACTAGCGGAAAGCACGCACTTTGTAAAACAACTATTCTAAAACTGGTTAATTTATACCTATTGTTTTTAAATGATTTTTAAAAATTAATAAATAAAATTTCAGGTATTTCTTATATTTACACGGGGCTTGAAAATACGTTAAAAAATGTAACAGAAGTGGCATTTTAGAACTTTATTACACTTTGTAAAAAGGGTGAATCTGGTAGTTTTTAATAGCTCATTTTGGCAAGGCATGGTTCATAATTTCGGTCAATGTTTTCATTAACGGATAAGACGTTTTGGATATTGCAGTCATCGGTAGTGGCATGGCTGGGCTAGCTACCGCAAGAATTCTTAAAGATGCAGGGCATAACATTACAATTTTTGAAGCTCTGCCTGGACGTGGAATGGACAGCCACAGTACTGAGTTTGAAGGCGGTTTAATTGACGCACCGCTGCGGGTCATGAATCCGCATTTGTGGAAAAACACGCTCAGTTTAGCCACCTATCTGGGTATTCCGACCTTCCCGGTACGGACCTATATGGCCTGTAGCTGGTTATTTGAAGACCGGACCGAAACCTGGTTAACCACCTCGCGTACGCGTATCGGGAATTTCCCGATTATCAATAACCGTAAAGGCTTGCAGCAATACGGCTGGCGTCTGGTTAAAGGCATGTTGCAGTTAAAAACGGCAATTGCCAAATTCTTCCGGTCGAAGAATCAGGACATTACCCTGGCTGAGTTCATCAACCAGAATGAAATTGAAGAAGTGTTCTGGCATGGCGCGGTAATGCCGGTGTTGTACACCATCTGTACCTGTAACCCGAAAACCATTGGCGAATGGCCAGCGAAGCCGCTGTTGACCTTCTTGCGTCAATTGACCGATGGTGATGCGCTGTTGCGTATTCAGGGTGGCACTCCGGCGCTGGTGAATAAGCTGATTGAAGGTATTCATATCAAGAGTGGTTCACCCATCACCCATATTAGCCAGCAAGATGATCAGGTCTATGTCAAAAATGCCGAAGGCGAAACTGCGGTATTTGACCGTGTGGTGGTGGCCACCCCAACTACCAATATCGAGAACTTCCTCGATCGTGAACAGTTTGCCGAAGATATTGCCTTGTTAAAGCAGTTCAAGTTTGAACAGGGCGAACTGGTGATTCATACTGATAGCACAGTGATGCCGCCAAAACGCAAAGACTGGTCGGTACTGAGCTATATGATGGACCGCAAGTTTACCCGTCAGCAATTTACTGTCTGGCTAAACTCGATTGAGCCATCGCTGGTCGGTAAAACGCCGGTGTTCCAGACCTGGCGTCCGGTCACGCCTATTGATCCGAAGAAAGTCATTTCTTCTGTCACCCTGACCCGTGCGGTGGTGGATTCAAAAACCGTGGCACTGAACAAAGAATTGCAACAGCGTCATAAAGTCGCTGATCGCAAGGTGTTCTTCTGTGGTTCATGGTCATGTGACGGCTTGCCAATTTTAGAATCAGCCGTGACTTCAGCCATGCATATTGCAGAAATTTTTGGTGCACCGTTGCCGTTTGTGGGCTTAAAACCTAAAGTAGAGGTTGCTCCCCAACTCGGCTATTAATCTATGCGCTGGCTTCAGGCAATTTTTCGACAGGCTCCTTCCCATAAATATGCAATCAATGCAGCGCTTTTGGGAGATCCTGCCGAGTTGCCCTGGAGCAATCTGGGCTACTGGCACTCATCTGCACAGGACTATCCGGCGGCGTGCCAGCAGCTGGCCGATCATTTGGCCGAAGCCGTTCAGTTGCAATCCACAGATCGGCTGCTCGATTTAGGCTGTGGACAGGGCGCCAGCCTGTTGCACTGGCAACAGCATTATCAACTCTCAAATATTACCGCCGTTGAACTGCAAACGACCTGTGTCGAGCAGATTCAAGCGCGCTGGCCAGAGCTGCCCATCTATGCGCAGTCTTTTTTAAATTTAAAAAATCTCATACCTCTGGCGCCATTTGATGTGGTGCTGTGTATTGATGCGGCCTATCATCATGCTTTGAATTCATTTCTGGATGCCGTGCAACCGGTTTTAAATTCAAAAGGCCGTCTGGGTTTTCACACCCTGATATTGTCACCGCAGTTTTTAAAATCAAATACATTACAACAGCATTCTTATCGCGCTTTATTAAAGGCGGCGGATGTGTCGTTGCCGGAACTGAAAACCGCAGTACAACTGGAGCAGTGTTTGCAGGAACGCGGTTTTACCCAGATTCAGATTGAAGATTTATCTGCACCAGTGTTAAACAGATTTGCCGAATATATCCAGCAGCTGCACTGGCCGCAGCACAGTCCAGGTCTGGACCGGATCAAGATTGCCATGACCGCAAAGCTGTGCCGACGTTTATATAAAGATGGCTTGGTGAGATATGTGCAAGTGACCGCACACACGCAATAAAGCAGAAAAAATAGCGCCATAAAAACAACAAAGGCCCACTAAAATAGCGAGCCTAAGAAAATGGTGCCGGCACACGGATTCGAACTGTGGACCTACTGATTACAAGTCAGTTGCTCTACCAACTGAGCTATGCCGGCATTGTGGAGTTGCATTTTACAGATTTTTAATTCGGGCGCAAGCGAAAAAATAAGCAATTAAAAGTAGGCGACAGGCGCTGTTTTATTTTTATCCAGCTCTTGTTTTCGCGCTTAAACATCATGGAAGAGGCAATTTTCTGCTCAAGACAACAATAGCTCACGTTCAGGGCGAGCTATTGTTTTGAATTTAAAATAAAGGGGGTTAAGTGCCGCAGAGGCGTGCTACTTGCTCCTTAAAATACGGTCTAAATCTTGTGCACATTCTTCAAGGGTAAAAGCCATATCGAGTTGCATTTGTGGTTTGAGTTCGTTGGCGAGAGATCTCCACTGCTCAATAAGTTTAAGGGCTTTTTGAATTTTATGTCGATTGAGGTCTTTGGCGATGGTGGGGGTATAACCACCACGTTTGGCATTTTTAATTTGTTTGACATAATTTGCGCTGTTATTCATGCTCGCTCCCGAATAGCAGTTTTTTGACTGATTGGCTTTAAACATCTTTTTTGGCACGATTAAATGAAGAATATTTTTTAAGTTAATAGTTTTAAACAGTTGTTTATTTTGCCTATTGTTCTCCTTGTTCTGTTTAGGTCTGTGTTTAACATAGCACAATGCTTGCTGCTGTAAAGCTTGCGAATTCTATGCCACTTTTTATTGTTGTAGCATGAGATGATGACTTTTTGTTGACATCTGTGGTTTAAAAACAGGTTGGAACTGTGGCAGGCTGTAACTTTCACATATATGCGGCAGGATGGCATAACCCGAAGATCATGCTTAACAACCCAAGAGATGAACGGGGAGTCAGAAAAATTGATGCTATTTTCAGCAAAGCCTGAGATGGTGCTGGAAAAATAAGCGCTTCAAGTCAATGAATTTATCAATATAGTTTTGAATTTGATAGAAAAAGTCTATCTCAGGTTTCCTATTTTATCTGTGTTAAAAACTTGACCATCCATTTAAATTTTAGGGAAGCAGATGCGATAGATGCTCTGCTTTTTCAACTATAAATTTAAATTCAAAAACTGATGAATTTAAAACTTAGCGGATGTATTCAGGCTCAAGTTTTTAAATTCAAAAAAATAAAAGTACTGTTGTTATTTTAAAATCTAATCCAGAAACAATCAGATAATTTCACTGTCTGGAATTAAATAATTTTGAAAAAGCAGAAAAGTCGAAGCATAAAAAAAGACCCAAATTTTACAATTTGAGTCTTTTTAAACATTCTGGCGGTGAGAGAGGGATTCGAACCCTCGATACGCGTCAACGTATACACACTTTCCAGGCGTGCTCCTTCAGCCACTCGGACACCTCACCATAGGCCGTGGATAATACCCAAAAAAAGTCACTCTGCCAAGCTGAAACAATTGATTTGCGGAAAAACTTTTGGGCTGGTGCTATTATGCGCAAAAATACGGTCTATCCATGAAGACATTCTATGCAAAGTACTGCAAAAAAAGCCGCCCTGCCTGTGATTACCCTCGCGGCACTGGGCGTAGTTTTTGGTGACATTGGAACGAGTCCACTCTATGCCTTGCGTCAATGTTTCCTGACCGCACATCTGGCCATTTCTGAAGGCAGTGTTCTGGGGATTTTATCGCTGATCTTCTGGTGCATGATGCTGACCATCAGCTTTAAATACGTCACCATCATCATGCGTGCAGACAACAACGGTGAAGGCGGAATCATGTCGCTGCTGGCCTTAAACCTGCGTACCACCCGTATTTCTGAACAGAAGAAAATCTACCTGATTGCACTGGGCTTTATTGGTGCATCGCTGTTTTTTGGTGATGGGATTATTACCCCGGCCATTTCGGTGCTGTCGGCGATTGAGGGGCTGAGTATTGCCACCCCGATGTTTAACCAGTGGCTGATTCCCTTATCTATCGGGATTCTGGCTGGACTGTTTCTGGTACAGCGTCATGGCACTGGCATCATGGGCACCTTCTTTGGGCCGTTGACCCTGCTCTGGTTCCTGTCGATTGGCGGGGTAGGGCTGTGGAGCATTATCCAGACGCCGTATGTGCTGGCGATGGTTAGTCCGCACTGGGCCATCAACTTTGTGCTGGAACAGCCTTATGTGGCCTTTTTAACCATGGGCGCGGTGATTCTGACCATGACCGGTGGTGAAGCGATTTATGCCGATATGGGGCATTTTGGCCGCTTGCCAATCCGGATGGCCTGGTTTGTGATTGTGCTGCCATGTCTGTTATTGAATTACGCCGGACAGGGCGCCTTGTTGCTGCGTGATCCGGACGCGATTACCAATCCTTTCTATCTGCTGGTGCCGGACTGGGGTCTGTATCCGATGATTGCGCTGGCCACGGCTGCGGCGGTGATTGCCTCACAGGCGGTGATTACTGGCGTATTTTCGATGGTCAATCAGGCTATTCAGCTGCGTTATTTGCCGCGTTTATCGGTCAAACATACCTCAGAAGTGGAACAGGGCCAGATTTATCTGCCGTTCATTAACTGGGTACTGTTTGTATCGGTGGTGATTCTGATTCTGCTGTTTGAAAACAGTGCCAATCTGGCCAGTGCCTATGGCGTAGCGGTGACCATGACCATGCTCTGCGGCACCATTTTAATTTCCATTCTGGCCTATGGTTTCTGGCGCTGGCCGGTGTGGAAAGTGCTGCTGTTTGCACTGCCTTTTTTAATTCTGGATCTGATTTTTGTCGGTTCAACCTCACTGAAAATTGTCGCCGGTGGCTGGGTACCAATTTTAATTGGTGCCATTGTATTTACCCTCCTGATGACCTGGAAAGATGGCCGTGCCTTGCTGATTCATCATCTGGAAAAAGATGCCTTGCCGATTGAGCTGTTTATTAAAAGTATCAGCATGGGCAATGACACCAAATTTGTGCCGGGCGAAGCGGTATTCTTGACTGGTACGCCGAATATCGTGCCACATGCGATGCTGCATAACATCAAGCACAATAAGGTGTTGCATGAGCGCAATATTATGGTGACGGTGGTGACGCGCGATATTCCGTATGTGCCGCAAGAAGAGCGGGTGCAGATTGAACGGCTAGATGAACGTTTTTACCGGATTTTTATCTATTACGGTTTTAAAGATCAGCCGAATATTCCGCGCGCGTTAAAGCAGGCCTATGATGAATTGGGCTTTGAATTCGACATGATGCAAATGAGCTTCTTTATTTCACGTGAACGCATTATCAGCACAGTCGGCGAAGGCATGGCACCGTGGCGGGAAAAGCTGTTTATTTCGATGCAGCGCAATACCAGTCCGGTCAGTGACTTCTACCAGATTCCGACCAACCGGGTTGTGGAGCTGGGCAGTCAAATCCAGATCTGATGCAACGGCGTGGTCTCAACGCAACTGCAATAAAAAAACCAGAGCATAGCTCTGGTTTTTTTGGAGGATAAAAGCCTAAAACAGGTCTTTAATTGGCTTCATTCAGGCTTGGGGCTTCAGGTAAGGCTTGAACAGGCGCTTGCATTTGCTCGGCGCCAGCTTCAGGTGCGGCCTGAATAGCAGGGTCTGCCATTGGTGCTGCTTCTGGTGCAGCGGCTAAGGCTTCCTGGGTAACATCGGTTTCGGCTTCTATACCATTCACCGGCGCTTCAGCTGAGGAGTCCATCATGGGCGCTGCATTCTGGGCGGCTTCCGCTGCAGGTGCAGTCAACTCTGCTGCGGGTGGTTCAGTAATAGGCTGTGCGCCCTGGGCCAACGGATCAGTTGACTGGCCAGCCGGTACCGGTTGTGAGGTCAGCGCTGATGCATCGGGTGCAACCGCTTGTGCCGGGGCATCATGGCCTGGCGCCTGGGCGGGTGCATCTGCCGGAATCACATCCAGCTGCGGATTGGTCGGCATCGGCTGAACCACTTGCGGATTGGCTTCAGAGACAATGCGCACCTGACCGCTGGCCACGATATCCTGCAATGAACCCGGCTGACCATTAACCGTGGTCACCACTTTGGCTTTCGATAAGCTTTCCAGGGTATCACCCGGTTGAATGGGAGGTTCGGCAAAGGCAGTTGCACTCATTAAACCGGTAATCAGGCCGGCACCCAGTAATTTGGAATACATAGATTCCTCCATCAAATTTTTATCACACGATTTTTTCGTGAACTACCTTGGCATATAACACTGGCCTGACGCAACGCAGCACACTGAAAGCCATCCAGACTTATCATAAACTGTGTTAAAACTCTGACAGACTGTTACACAGTCACCGCCTGTACAGCGGTTTATTGTCTAATTGTTAAGCGAACAACAGCCAGAACATATACAAGCTGCAGACCCCTTGTTAAGCTCGGCCAATATGTGATTCTTATAGTTTTTAGCAGTGTAATGGCCAGAAAAAAGCGCAGTACAAATCCGCCTCTCTTTCCCTTTTTTCATCAAGGAAGTTTAAAAGTTGTTTTAGGTGTGGTGGCCGCTGGCAGTTTCGCGATTGCCTTTGGACAGGAAAAAATCAGCCAGTGGATGTCCTTGACACCAAGCACTTCGAATAGTGCCTGTCTGGAACAGTTTTACCGTGATGTGCCGCCGTATTTAATTAAAGACAGCCTGCGCAAAGACAGTTATCCGCTGTGCTTTAATGGTTTTAACGTGATGTATTCCGGTGTGTCCAAAACTCCGCTGTGGGTGGCAGAAAGTCTGACCCCGGCGCGTTTAAGCCAGAAAATTCCACGTGAAGACAGTTTTCATGAAGAAGAGCGGGTGAAAGAGCAGCACCGCGCGACCTTGGCGGATTATCGCGGTTCAGGCTATGACCGCGGACATATGGCGCCAAATGCCGATATGTCCAATAAAGCGGCACAATACGACAGCTTCTCGCTGGCCAATATGGTGCCACAAGCGCCGAAGAATAATCAGCAGGTCTGGCGTGAACTGGAAGAAGCCACCCGTGCGCTGGTGACCAAGCATAAACAGGATGTGTATGTCATCACCGGGCCGACTTTTAGTGGCAAAAAACTGAAAGCGATTGGTAATGGGGTGATTGTTCCGACCTCGGTGTATAAAGCCATTTACTTACCTAAAACCGGCGCAATTGGCGCCTACTACGCACCGAATGACAATTCCCTGCAGGTCAAGGTGGTCAGCGTCTGTTATTTAGAAGAACAGTTGGGCATTAACCTGTTTCCGCAGCTGACCGAAGAGCAAAAACGCAATACCTATAAATTGCCGCTGACCGCCAACGCGGTAAAAGCCAATAAACCACTGGAATATTCGCATTGGGATGCAGAAAGTCAGTGTGCTGAAGATGTTGCTCCGGAGCAGCTACAGGCCTTACAGCGTCAGTTTAAATCGGGAGGTAGCACGGCCACTGCCAGTGGTACAACCTTGGATGCCGAAACCCAGGATGCCCTCATTAAGCAGTTGATTGAGGCCTTGTTGCACTATATCTTACAGTTAATGAATAAAAGCTGATCAGCACATATAAACGGCAGGATGAGCAATTGATCCTGCCACAACAACCAGCATTACGGCCGAGGTGGGTATGTTTAAACCGTTTCAACATGGGACAGAATCTCATGCCATTCATGATCTGACTGTCGAGAATGATCTGGACTGCGTGAATGTCTATGGCAATTTACAGCTCACCAAGGACCAGGCGGGTCTGGCTGCGGCTAAAGCCTTGCAGGCACTGCTGAATGAGGTGGTTGCGGCTCTGGAAAAAGAGCCAAATCTGCCTGAAAAAGTCCAGCGTACCGAAGTACGGGAAATCGAAAATCCTTTTCTTTGACATTCTTCCTGTCTTAGAGGACAGGGTTTTTACGCTCTAACTAATAAACTGTTCATTTAAAATATAAAAAAGCCCACCGAAGTGAGCTTGTAGGACGTGCAGCAAGATTAGTCCTTCTTGCCAACCACTTTATAAATCACCGCGCCAATTACCGCACCAATCATTGGTGCAACCCAGAATAACCAGAGCTGGCTTAAGGCTGCAGTTTCTGCAAAGAACGCTACACCGGTACTACGGGCCGGGTTGACTGAGGTGTTGGTGACCGGAATACTGATTAAGTGAATCAGGGTTAAGGCCAGACCAATTGCAATTGGGGCAAAACCGGCCGGCGCACGCTGATCCGTCGCACCTAAAATAATAATCAGGAAAAAGGCGGTTAAGACAATTTCAATGATCAGTGCTGAAACGAGTGAATATTGCCCCGGGGATAATTCACCAAAACCATTGCTGGCAAAACCACCGGTGCTGCTAAAACCGGCCTGACCCTGGACAATCAGGTATAAAATCCAGGCCGCGACGACAGCACCCAATACCTGGGCAACGATATACGGGAGCAGTTCTTTGGCTTCAAAACGGCCGCCGGCCCATAAGCCCAGACTCACCGCCAGGTTAAAGTGACCGCCTGAAATATGCCCCAGGGCATAGGCCGCGGTTAAAACGGTTAAACCAAAGGCAATCGATACGCCAACAAAGCCAATGCCCAGTTCAGGGGAAGGCTGCAGCCAGCACGGCACTACCACAGCCGCCGAATACCAGCCAGAAGGTCCCCAGAAATTCTGCACAATATTTATTCATTTTCATGTCTCCAGAATTTTATTTATGTGATGAAAATTATAAAGTGTGAAATATATCACACTATTTTTGTAAAATACTCTTTTTTTATACGCTTCAAATTAAACTAAAAAGATGAAAGATTGATTAAGTTGTTCTGACGCCATTGCTGTGGAGTGTGTTGGGTCCATTGTTTAAAGGCACGCTGAAAGGCACTCTGTTCCGAATAGCCGAGCAGCAGGGCAATTTCCTGTAGGCTTAAATGTGGATCTTTTAAATATTGTTCGGCCAGTAAGCAGCGTACTTCCTGAATCCGTTGTTGATAGGTGGTGCCTTGCTGCTGTAAATGCCGTTGTAACTGCCGTACTGACAAATTCAGCTGCTGGGCAATATGTTCAATCTGGTACATATTGCGTTGTAAACCGGTCAGAATCGCCTGCTGTAAACGGTGGTCAATCTGGGTGGAATTTGGCAGTTTTTCCAGCAGAGCCTTGGCCTGTTGGAGCAATAAATGCTGTAAGGTCTGATCCCCCTGATAAAAGGGTTTGGACAGCTCCTGCAACGGCATTAGCACCTGGGTTTTTTCCTGGGAAAAACGTACCTTGCAATGAAAATACTGCTCATACAGTGCCACATGTCGTGGCGCCGGATTCTGGAAATGCACCTCATGCAGGCAAATATCCTGAAATTCCATAAAATGTTTCAGGAATTCCACCATCAGCGCAATGGCAATTTCATTGGTCAGTTGCGTGGTCATGGTCGGCGGCAGATCAGCCCAGCGAATGGAGAGATAATTGCCTTGCACTTCCACCTGTAACGGACTGCCGTCATACACCAGCCGGTGAAAGTCATGATAGCGTTGCAACGCTTCACCCAGATTGTCACAGGACAGGGCAATATAGGCAATAATGCCCAGATGTTTGGGCTGCACCAGCGCGGCAATTTCTAGTCCCAACGCCGGACGCTGTAGCTGCTGTTCCAGTTCGGTCAGCAAGTCGCGCCAGAGAATATAATCAAAACGTTCCTGATGTTGAACCTGCTGTAATTTTTCTGGAACCGGCAGCTGTTGTGCTTGATAAAAGTCGTACAGCAACTGGGCCAAGCCGCCATAAATCGAGCCGGTATAATCCTTTATCCGTTGCATAGCTTGTCATTTTATTCTTGTCGTGATTTGTCAATCATATTCAATTTTTCCGTCAATATCTAGCCTGTGCCGACGCTTATAGTGAAGGAAAAGCACAGGAGGACTGGAGCATGTTAAAAGGATTTATTGCAGGTTTATTGGTGGCCAATGCCTTTGAGTGGGTGGCACATAAATATGTATTACATGGTACCCATCGGCCGGGGCAGCCGCGTCACAGTCCGGTGCCACGCAGTATGCGTTCGCATTGGGAGCATCATCGTGAGGTGCGGAAAAATCAGTTTAATGATGAAAGCTATGTGATTGGCTGGTCGCACTGGCGCAATAAAAACGAGATTATTTCGCTGGCCGCCGCCGCGGGTGTGTTTGGGCTGGTCTTTTTCCCGATTTCCAAAGGCATGATGGCCGGCAGCATGTATAGCGCCCTGAATTATTACTATATTCACCGCCGTGCCCATTTGGAGCCAGAGTGGGCCAGAACAAAAATTCCCTGGCACTATGACCATCATATGAACAGCAATCAGGATGCCAATTGGTGTGTGACCAAGCCCTGGTTTGACTATATTCTGGGCACCCGGGTTATATCTTCACCCGATTTGCAGGAGCAGAATCCGCTCGGGATTGCCTTGCCACAGCCGCTGTCAGCACTGTTAAACCGCGGCGCGGAAAAATTCTTCCCGGCCAAATGGGTCGACCGGAATGAAAAGCCATCCCCAGATCTTGAGCCACTACCTAAAGCCAGTTAATGAGAGGGTTGTTTATCTGCTGAGCAAATTCATCGTTGATTGGCCCAAAGGCAGTATATTTGTGGAACAATAATACTGGATCAATTATGTGATAGAGATCAAATAAAACTGATTGAAAACAACTGCTTTGCAAGCTGTTGTCGTGAATTGTCAATAAAATTGGCGTTGATGGTCAATATTTGTTCAGGGAAGTTTTCTATAGTAAAGAAGCTGAAGATAGCGGCAGAACTTCTGCCTACATCGAAGGTGATTCTGTTGAAATATGTACGTTTTAATGCCAAGCGCTGTAGCAATTCTTGGTTTATAGGGAGTCTTCAGGACTCCTTTTTTTTATCTTCATTTTTTATTTGTTTTGCTTTGCCGCATAAAAAAAGAGTGTATGATTACACTCTTTTTCAGTTCTGAAATTTTTGAGCCAGCGGGCTTAAAGGCGCATTTCAATACCTTGTGCCGCCAAGTATTGCTTGGCTTCCGGAATGGTGTGCTGACCAAAGTGGAAAATTGAGGCCGCCAGAACTGCATCGGCGCCGCCTTGTAAAATTCCGTCTGCCAGATGCTGTAAATTGCCAACACCGCCAGAAGCAATGGTTGGAATATTGACGTGGTCATTAATGGTTCGCATTAGTGCCAGGTCATAACCGGCTTTGGTACCATCGGCATCCATAGAGGTAATTAGCAGTTCACCCGCGCCGTAATCAGCCATTTTCACGGCCCATTCAATTGCATCAATCCCGGTCGGTTTGCGGCCACCGTGGGTGAAAATTTCCCATTTGTTGTCGCCGGTTTTTTTGGCATCAATCGCCACCACAATACATTGTGCGCCAAAACGTTGTGAGGCTTCCTGCACAAATTCCGGATTAAACACCGCAGCCGAGTTAATGCTGACCTTGTCGGCACCGGCATTCAGTAATAAACGGATATCTTCGACCTTACGCACGCCGCCGCCCACAGTCAGTGGAACAAACACGGTTTCTGCCATACGCTCAACGGTACGGTAGGTGGTGTCACGGCCATGATGGGTAGCGGTAATATCTAAAAAGGTGATTTCATCAGCGCCCTGTTCGTTATAACGACGCGCCACTTCAACCGGATCACCTGCATCACGAATATCCAGAAATTGCACACCTTTCACCACGCGGCCGTTATCTACGTCTAGGCAAGGAATAATACGTTTAGCAAGCATAATTTTTTCCAGTCATTTCAGCTGATTATGAAACTCACCCACACAAGCGCTACACCTTGGCAGATGGACACGCTATTCTATCAAACTTATGTAAGATTTTTCGCAGGTTTTCTATGTCGGTTTATACGCCTTTGACTTTAAAGGAAGTTCAGGATTTTGCAGCCCCTTATGGACTTGAGGTGGTCGATCTGATTCCGATTCAAGGCGGTATTCAAAATACCAATTACTTTTTGGTGGCTCAGGACGGTACACACTATGTGTTGACCGTGTTTGAAGACATGGATGAACAGGCAGCCGGTGAACTGGTGCCGGTACTGGAACATTTGGGTCAGGCAGGTCTGGCTGTGGCGGTGCCGCTCAGTTATGCTGGCAAGGCCATCCACTCGATTAAACAGAAACCGGCCCAGATTGCGCCGCGTTTAATCGGTGAGCATCCAATGCCAGCCAGCATCGCTCAGGTGGAAGCCATTGCCGTGGCACAGGCCAAAATGCATGTGGCCTTAAAAGATTTTCCTTTAAAACGCGCTTTTGTCCGCGATCATGCGTACTGGCTGGCGGTATCCCAGGAAATTAAACCCAGCTTGAGCGAGGCCGATAAAGTCCTGCTCAGCAAATTGCTGGGGCTGTATGAAGCGCTTACCGCGATTTATCCGGACCGTCCAAAAGGGTTTATCCATTCCGATTTATTCCGCGACAATACCCTGTTTGAAGGCGATCAGCTGCAGGGCATTCTGGATTTTTATGAGCTGAATCAGGATGAATGGCTGTTTGATATTGCCATTACCTTAAATGACTTCTGTACTGAGTATCCGCAGGTCAGCCTGAATGAAGACAAAGCCATGGCCTTTTTAAAAGCCTATGACCGCATTCGTCCTTTAACCGAAGATGAAAAAGCCTGTCTGGAGCTGTATCTGGCAATGGCTGCTGGCCGTTTCTGGATGATGCGTTTACAGGTGGCACAAAAAAATGCTTTGCAAGGACGCAGCGGTGACGCAATTTTGCAGAAAAATCCGCTCGAGATGCGTAATATGTTGATTGAACGCTTAAAGTTCGTCACAGCTTAAACATAAAGGGTAGGGAAATGCGCGATCAGGGCCGGTTAATTGAATGGTTTGATGACAAGGGCTATGGCTTTATTCAGCCCAATGATCCGGACAAAGACCGCGTATTTTTGCATATCAATGATTTTGCCCGTCCGGGGCCGCGCCCGATTGTCGGTTGTGCACTGGATTATCAGGTCATTTTAGATGAACGCGGCCGCTATCGGGCCCAGCAGGTGGTGTATTTAAAAGCCTCGCAGGTCAAGCCGCGTGCTGATGTGGTGAGCAAGCCGCGGCAGCGTCCTGCGGCCAAACGTCCGGCCATGCAAATCCTGTGTGTGGCCTATATTCTCGTGCTGGCGGTACTGACCCTGACCGGTTTATTGCACGGCCTGCTGCTGTTATTGATCAGCCTGATGAATGCACTCAGCTATTGGCTGTATGCACAAGACAAGGAAGCGGCCCAACTCGGTCACCGCCGGATTCCGGAACAGAGCCTGCATCTGGTTTCGGCTCTGGGGGGCTGGCCGGCGGCCTGGCTGGCACAGGAAAAAATGCGACATAAAACACAAAAACAACCTTTTCGTAAAATTTATTTTTGTACAATTGGCTTAAATATTCTTTTGATTTTATGGTTTATTTCTCCTTTTAATCTGTTGACGCTCTGAGCATAGCGGGGCGGGGAGTGCAGGACAACAATATGAATACTTCCATTGACCGTGACCCGAATCGTAGTCTGACTTTTATTCTGTACCTTCTGTATATCGTGGCGATTTTTAGTGCCGGCTTGCTGGCAATCGTCGCGCTAATCATCAATTATGTAAAACGCGGCGCGGTACGCGGTTCGATTTTTGAAAGCCACTTTACTTGGCAAATTCGCAGCTTCTGGTGGTATCTATTCTGGAATATTGTGGCCTTTGTGCCGTTCTTTTTTATTTTCTTTATTGATGAAGACCCGAACCGCTTTGCCCAGGTCATTTTTGGTGCTTCGGCCTTCTGTCTGGCGGTGATTGGCCTGTCTTGGCTGTGGATTGTCTATCGGGCTATTCGCGGTATTATGCGCCTGAATGATAATGAGCCGATGTATTCTTAAATATCTGAATCATCAGACCGATCTTCCCAAAATTTAGTCCGGAAGATCGCTCGCTGATGGCGTGTGCTGCTGTTTCTGACGCAGAAATTTCGGTTTCCATTCACTGATAATCACGCCCAGCACCACCAGAAAACCACCGACCAAAGCCATAAACGGTAAACGCTCGCCGGCCAGACGGCCAAACAGCGAAGCCCATACCGGTTCTCCGGCATAAATAATTGCCGCCTGTGCCGGGCTGACTGCGCGCTGCGCCCAGTTCATCACCAGCTGAACCAAGGCACTGGCCAGCCCCAAACCGCCAGCCAAGAGTAGCAACATCCAGGAAAATTGCGGCAGTTGCTGCTCACCGACCAGTGGCATGGCAAGAAAGGCAAACAGGGAGGCGAACAGCAGTTGAATCACCGTGACCCGTTGCAGATTAACCCGTCCGGCAAAATGGCTGATCAGGATAATTTCCAGTGCAATCGCAATGGCGCCGAGCAGGGTAATCAGCTGACCAAAACTCAGCTGTAGCTGCCCCAAACCATTGCCGGTCAGTAAAACCAGCCCGATAAAGGCACAGCTTGCGCCCAGCCAGATCATGATGTGCAGCCGTTTCCGGAACAGCAGCCACAGCAAGATCGGCACCAGCGGCACATATAACGCGGTTAAAAATGCCGATTCGCTACTGCTGATGGTCTGCAGCCCCACGGTTTGCGTACCATAACCGACAGTCAGGCTGACTCCAATTAATGCACCGGCCCAGAGTTCTTTGACTTGCATACCGCGTAAATGCGGCAGTGAAATCAGCGCGACCGCCAGTGCAGCGGCGGCAAAGCGGCAGCCGACAAAAAACATCGGGCTGGCATAATTCAGCGCCAGCTTGACTGCCACAAAAGTACCGCCCCATAGCATGGTAATCATGATCAGGGCCAGTTGCGGCGCTTTGCTGTTAAGTGTAGTTTTAAGGTTCACAGGGGCATCAGACATGGCAGATCAGCGAGTATTCAAAAAAAGACATCAACCCGGTGAGGGCATAAAAAAAGAGGCCCGAAGACCTCTTTCTGATAGCAGCACTTAGAGGGCTTGCTCATCGAGCAGCAATTGCGCTTCACGCAAATTCAGGCTGCCTTCATAAATGGCACGACCGGTAATCGCACCTAAAATGCCCGGCTGGCCTTTTAAGTTACGGACATCATCCAGATTGGTTACGCCGCCTGAAGCAATCACTGGTAAACCGGAATATTGCGCCAGATTGACAGTCTGTTCGACGTTTACCCCTTGCATCATGCCGTCACGGGCAATATCGGTATACACAATGCTGGAGACACCGGCATCGGCAAAACGTTTGGCCAGATCGGTGGCTTTCACTTCAGTCACGTTGGCCCAGCCATCGGTCGCGACCATGCCATTCATGGCATCAATGCCGACAATGATATGCCCGGCGAATTTTTTGCAGGCTTCTTCGACAAACTCCGGCTCTTGAACGGCTTTGGTGCCAATAATTACAAAAGACACACCTGCATCGAGGTAGTGTTCAATGGTTTCAAACGAGCGAATACCGCCACCAATCTGAATTGGCAGGTCTGGCTGTGCTTTGGCAATGGCCTCGACCACCGGTTTATGGATTGGGGTACCTGCAAAAGCACCATTTAAGTCGACCAGATGCAAGCGACGCGCACCTTCATTGACCCAATGCTGTGCAGTGGCCACCGGATCATCAGAAAATACGGTATCGTCTTCCATACGACCTTGTTTTAAACGGACACATTTTCCATCTTTCAGGTCAATTGCAGGGATGATCAGCATGCTTTCGCTCCTTGCTTCATCGGTTAAATTTCTTGCCGCCCATCTTAGCAATAAACGAAAATTTTCTAAATGCCATATTTGCATGCAAAAACAAAAACAGCCTATGCTATGTCAGGCGGTAAACAGGGAGATCAGGAAAATCGGGCGGCCTGTGCAGCTTGATCTCCAGAGCGGTTTAGGGCGGGGTTTTAGACGGCCGGATTCTGAGTTTGAGCGAGGTATTGGGAATCTGTTTCGGCAACAGGCCCAAACGCAGCAATTCTTCAAAAACCAGGACCGGAGCATAAGCATCGGCGGCGGCATATTCAATTTGTGCTGTGCTTAATACCGGATTGGCCCAGTTCGAGGTGCTGAGACGTTTGCTTTTGGGAAAATAGACCTGAAACAGCAGCGCCATGGCATGTTTTAATCCGACCGGGTTTTTAAAGCCAAAGCTGTGAAAGCATTTGGACAGTTCCAGCACACTGTTCAGTTCTACGCCTTTTTTGCGAAACAGATGGGCATCATTTTTCAGGCCAAAGCCGACTTTAATCTGGTCACGGTTGGCGAAGATTGGCTTAAGAAAGTTCCAGATTTCCTCATTCATCTGAAATAGATAGGCCTGATCTAGTGTGGCCAGCTGAATCAGGTGCGGGCCATCCGACACTTCGCCACTTTTAAAAATCGGTTTGGATTCCGAATCAAAGCCGAGTACCGCTGCAATATTCAGTTCATGCGCATAGTGCTGACATTCGGCCAGCGTTTGAATCAGATGAATTTTAGAGGGTGGCAGACTTTGAAAGCGCGGCAGCTGTTCCAGCTGGCTGGAAGAGGGCATATGGGGTGATGTTGAAGATAAGCTCATGCCATCTTTTCCTTGGGCTGGCGATAAAAATAAGGCCTGAATTGTCAGGCCTTATTTTAAGCAAGCGGGACCTTTTAGGCCAGTACTGCACCAAAAATGGCAAAAGCAAATAGCAGTACCAACAGAATAATATAAATCCAGGCCAGCGCCGCTTCCCAGCCAGCCGTGGCACGTGGCGGGCCATAGCTGTTAACACGCTGATCACCCGGGGCGAAAAACAGATACAGCATCAGCAGCAGGTTGGCCACCGGAACCAGCATCAGTAACGATAGCCAGCCGGTATGGTTACGGTCATGCAGACGGCGGATGGTGAAAATAAACATCAGATATAACACCCCCAGATAAATCAGTGCGCCCAGCACCAGCGGGGTGAGCGGAATGCCGCCAGCAGGATCAATATTCATCAGCCCGGGAAAGAGCAGGGTCAAAACCAGAAAAACCGGAATCATTAACAGTGCAATCAGGCAGTTCCAGGCCAGATAGGAGAAACGTCCAAAACGCCCCGCCGCGCTGAGTGCCGAATCTTGTGTCGTGATGTGTTGGGTATGAGTGGTGCTATGCATTTTTGAATTACCTGTTTTATTTTTATTGAGTTGTATAAAAAGCAGTTAAATATTACTAAAAATTGCTTAAAAAAGAAAGAAATAAAAAATAGCTAAAAACAAAGCCGGGACGAACCCGGCTTTATACATCTTGCGCAACAGAGGAAGGGTGTTAAATCTTCCAGTCGACAAAGTTCTTTAACAGTTGCAGACCAGCAGTATGACTTTTTTCCGGGTGGAACTGGGTCGCGAACAGGTTGTCTTTGTGCAGGGCGGTACAGAATTGCAGCCCATAGTCACAGGTCGCTGCCACAATTGTGCTGTCTTTCGGCTCGACATAGAAGCTGTGCACGAAATAGAAACGTGCATCCTGTTCAATGTTATGCCACATTGGATGGCTTGGGTCAGCCTGATGCACCTGGTTCCAGCCCATGTGTGGCACTTTTAGACTTTCAACGTCCGGGAAGCGTTTTACCACCCCTTCAAAAATACCCAGTGCATCGGCACCGCCATTTTCTTCGGAATGTTGCATCAGCGCCTGCATACCCACACAAATGGCCAGCACCGGTTTATTAAACACCGCCTGACGCACCACGTCATCAATCCCGGCTTCATGCATGCCTTGCATACAGTCGCGCATGGCGCCGACACCCGGAAACACGATTTTATCGGCCTGAGCAATCAGTTTCGGGTCATTGGTGACATCCACCGTAGCACCGACGTGTTCCAAAGCTTTGGCGGCAGAGTGCAAATTCCCCATGCCATAATCAAGAAGGGCAATACGGGTCATTACAGGGTACCTTTGGTCGATGCCACAGTATTGGCAGCACGTGGATCAATTTCACAGGCCATACGCAGTGCGCGCGCAAATGCTTTAAACACACTTTCAATCTGGTGGTGGCTGTTTTTGCCTTTCAGGTTGTCGATGTGTACGGTCATTAGCGAGTGGTTCACAAAGCCCTGGAAGAATTCAGAGAATAAATCGACATCAAAACGGCCAATGGTGGCGCGGGTAAATGGTACATCCATAAACAGGCCCGGACGACCAGATAAATCGACCACGGCACGGCTTAAAGATTCATCGAGTGGGGCATAGAAGTGACCATAACGCTTTAAGCCTTTTTTATCGCCCAGTGCCTGTGCAAAGGCCTGACCCAGGGTAATACCACAGTCTTCTACGGTATGGTGGTCATCAATTTCCAGATCGCCATCACAATGAATATCAATATCAAACAAACCGTGTCGCTTGATTTGATCAATCATATGGTCTAAAAATGGAATACCAGTGTTGAGTGTGCCTTGACCGGTACCGTCGAGGTTTAAACGAACTCGAATTTTGGTTTCGTTAGTGTTTCTTACCACTTCACTGATACGCTCTGTCATGGACACGTTCCTCAAAAAACGTTAAAAATGATGGATGTAAAAATGTTTCGCTGCGACGAAGTCCCAGCATATTAGATTGCTCAGGAGGGTTAATCAATGCCTATTACCGTACATGCTTATACTTCACTGGAAAATGATGAAGTGCGCAGCCAGCTTGAGCGACTGTATGACACCAGTCCGGAGTTTGGTGATGGCCAGGATGCGGTAGAGCAACTCGAGCAACATCTGAACCAGTATACCCTACTTTATACCGCAGAATTTAATACAAAATTAATTGGTGCAATTTGGTGTACCGGGCAGGGCGAAAGCAGGACCCTGGAATATATTGTGGTGCATCCGGCCAATCGTGGTCGTGGTGTGGCCGAGCGTCTGGTCAGTGAAGTCTGCCGCATGGAAGAAGCCAAAGGCGTGAATCAGTTTGAACCGGGCTGTGGCGCAATTCACCGTTGTCTGGCACATCTGGACAAGCTCTAAGCGAGTTAAAATGAAATTCAAGAGAGGCTAATCGCCTCTCTTTTTTTATCTGCTGGCCTGCAAATGGTTGGAATCGCGGGCGTTTCACTTAAAAAATAAGCAGACAGCGTACAAAATGCTGTAAAAGTAAACAAATACTTGAATTTATGCAAAAGCTGCTTGACGGCACCGGGCGGAGATTGTTTAATACGCGTCATCGGCGTGATAGCTCAGTTGGTAGAGCAACGGATTGAAAATCCGTGTGTCCCCAGTTCGATCCTGGGTCTCGCCACCATATTCAAACGTTTAAACGTTTTCAATCCCTGATCCCATCAGGGATTTTTTTTGGGTAAAAAATACTCGATTAAATAAAAATGTCATGATTTATATTGACTAATTTCCCCAGATGCGGCTTAATACACGGCATCGGCGTGATAGCTCAGTTGGTAGAGCAACGGATTGAAAATCCGTGTGTCCCCAGTTCGATCCTGGGTCTCGCCACCATATTCAAAAAGTCCCTGCATTGCAGGGGCTTTTTTTTATGGTATTTAAAAATGGCAGCATGATCTTTCATCTTCAGGATTGATTGGCTATCAAATCAGGAGCAGTGTTACGCTAATAACAGCTCAATAACACGAATCCTGCTGAATAAAATTGCATTCTGGCGCTTAATAGAGAGACATGTTTCATTACTGTTCAGGAGGCCGTGTATGACGCGCTTTCAGATGTTCTCCTCGACTGTAATGATTATGCTGGGAATCGGCTCAACGTCGGTCTGGGCGCAACCCGAGCGTCTAGCAACGCTTCAGGTCATGGCAGAACCTGAACTACGTCAGGAAGTGGGCTTTATTCCGTATCAGGAAGATCGTGCAAAGCGTAAGGCATTACAGCACCGGATCATGCAAATTCAGCAGGACACTCAAAACCGGGTCATTGACCCGGACCCGCCTGTCCTGATTACCATGCCGGCCAAAGAACCGGTCAATATGGATCACCTTTCTCCGGCGTTGCAGCAGCATATTCTGGCGATTGCCGCCGGTTTGCAGTCGGATAACCCGTTACGTGGCTTGGAAACCCTGCTGGCGCCATTTCGTGGCCCGGATGGGCAGATTCAGCTTGATTTACCCAATATCTCTTTAGGCGTGGTCGATTATGAGATGAATCTGGGCAATAGCTTGTTCCCCGATATTAGCTCACAGTTACGCAACCCGACCCGATAATAGATGACGTGATAGGGGAAACTATCCAACCATAAAAAAACGCTCCAGAGGAGCGTTTTTTTAGATCTGATTCAGGCCGAGATTAAGCCGTTTTTACCGCTGCTTCTTGGGCCAGCATGTGACCATTTTCTTCGAAGTTGCTGTGCCAAGCCAACGCTTCACGTAACAGGTGAGGAGTGTGGCCGCCTTTTGCACATGCGCGGTCGAAGTAGTCGTTTAATGCATCACGGTACATTGGGTGTGCACAGTTGTCGATAATCGCACGAGCGCGCTCACGCGGTGCCAGACCACGAAGATCGGCAAGACCCTGTTCAGTCACCAGAATGTCAACGTCGTGTTCTGCATGGTCAATGTGTGATGCAAATGGAACAACAGATGAAATGTCGCCGCCTTTGGCAATAGACTTGGTCACGAAGATGGCCAGATGAGCGTTACGCGCGAAGTCACCTGAACCACCAATACCGTTCATCATTTTGGTACCGCATACGTGAGTGGAGTTCACGTTACCGTAGATATCGAACTCAAGCGCAGTGTTGATGCCGATAATACCTAAACGACGTACCAGTTCAGGATGGTTTGAAATTTCCTGTGGACGCAGAACCAGTTTGTCTTTGTACTGTTCCAGGTTGTTAAATACTTTTTCGCCGTATTTCGCAGACAGGGTAATAGATGAACCTGAAGCGAACTTCATTTTACCGGCATCAATCAGTTCGAAAGTACAGTCTTGCAGTACTTCTGAGTACATGATCAGGTCTTCGAAGTTTGATTCTTTCAAGCCGGTCAATACTGCGTTAGCGATTGAACCAATACCCGCTTGTAAAGGACCGAGGTTTTTCGGTAAACGGTCTTCAGCTACTTCTTTTTCAAAGAATGCGATCAAGTGGTTGGCAATTGATTGAGTCTCGTCATCTGGTGCAGTGACAGTTGATGGAGAGTCATGTAATTCGCTGTTAAATACGATACCAACGATTTTTGCAGGATCGATGTTAATCGCTTGAGTACCGATACGCTCGTCAACTTTGGTCAACGGAATTGGTTGACGGGTAGGACGATAGGTCGGGATATAAATGTCGTGTAAGCCTTCAAACGCCGGGCTTAAGTTGGTGTTAATTTCAACAATGACTTTTTCAGCAAAAATTGCAAAGCTTGCAGAGTTACCTACAGAAGTGGTTGGCACGATGCCGCCATCTTCAGTAATTGCAACGGCTTCAATTACCGCTACATCTGGCTTTTTCAGCTGCTGGTTACGCATTTGCTCAACTGTTTCAGACAAGTGCTGATCGATGAACATGACTTCGCCTTTGTTGATGGCTTTACGTAAAGTGTTATCCACTTGGAAAGGCAGACGACGTGCCAGTACACCGGCTTCAGTCAGTTGTTTGTCGAGATCGTTCCCTAAGCTCGCACCAGTAATTAATGTAATTTTTAGAGGATTCGCTTGTGCTTGTTTCACTAAAGCCAAAGGAACAGCTTTCGCTTCACCGGCACGTGTAAAGCCACTCATACCAACAGTCATACCGTCTTGGATGAATTGAGCAGCTTGCTCCGCACTCATAACCTTGTCATGTAGGGAAGCTAAACGGATGCGATCTAGGGACATGGTTTACTCTCGTTTGAAAAATCAGAACTGATGGCGATTGTACCCATCAAAAAAGCCATTTTGCATACCTGTTAGGCTAAGGTCTAATTTTTTCAAAAAATGCAGGTATAAATATATTTGATGCTTTTTATCTTGTTGAAAAATCAACAATAAAAATTAAAAGCCAAATCTTCACCAAGAACTGATTGATCAATATTTAAGCATTATTTAGAAATGTTCTGTAATACTTTGCTTAATTTTTTCCAAGGTGCTGCTGTTGTTTTTTTCATCATCTGGCTGTTCGGGCAGCGGTAAAGAGATGATGACTTCCAGTCCACCTTGCTCGCGATTGCGAATAATCAGCTCGCCCTGGTGAATATCGACAATCCGTTTCACAATGGCCAGACCTAAACCGCTGCCTTGGACGGTACGTGCAGCATTCCCACGCACAAAAGGCTGCATTAAAGATTCAATCTGATCTTCAGGAATGCCTTCCCCATGATCGGCCACACTAATGCAGATAAACTGTTCCTGTACCTTGGCAGATAGCTCAATCGGTTCGGTGCCATAACGCTTGGCATTGTTAATCAGGTTGCCAATTAAACGTTTCAGCGACAGGCTACGTGCCTGCAAAATCGGTAATTCTTCCGGGCTAAAGCGAATGTCCAGCGGTTTAAACTGGATCACCAGTTCCTGTAACAAGGCATTTAAATCGGTATCTTGCAGTTCTTCATCCGAGCCATCACGCATATAGGAAATGAACTGGTCCAAAATGGCGTCCATATCTTCGACATCGTAAATCAGGCCTTCTTTTAAAAAGTCTTCATCCGGCATCATTTCTGCACTCAGGCGAATCCGGGTCAGGGGTGTGCGCAGGTCATGCGAAATTCCGGCCAGCATAATCCGGCGGTCACGCTCGGTCTGTTCCAGGGTAAAAATCATCTGGTTAAAAGCCTGATTCACCTGACGGATTTCTAGCGGCCCGTGGTTGGTTTCCAGATAAGGCGCTTTACCGGTTTGACTATAGGTATTGGCGGCTTCCTGCAAACGGCGTAATGGCCGGTTTAGCTGACGCACTAGGGTCAGAATAATAATGGCAGACAGCAGTGGAATGCCGAGCAGCCAGCCAAACACCAGTTCCGGGCTGTAGTTGGCATAGGTTTTTAATGGTTCACGAACCCAGTGGCCGTTCATTTCCGGCGTTTGAATCCAGATACGTGGGCTGGGCTTGAACTGGAAATACACGGTTACATCATCGGCTTTGAGTTCATTGGCCAGTTTTTTCTCGATTTGTCGGGTAAAGAATTCGGCAATAACCTTGTCACGGACATTTGGATATTCCTTGGGATCGGTAATGTATTCAATCCCGACCCGGTTTTTTAGCCAGGCATCCACATCGACTTCGGCATCATTATGGAAAATCCGTAATTCCGGATTGTTCAGAATTTCCAGTTCAACCGCCAGATAACGGGCATGTTGCTGGATTTCCGGCAGATACAGGGTGCGCCAAAAGAACCACAGGGACATAAACAGACTGAAAATCACCACAAACAACACCAGCACGGTGGTCCGCATGGCAGCCGAGCGCGGTTTGATTTTATCCAGAAAGCGTTCCCACGGCGTGCGTTTGCGTTCTGAATAGGTTTCAAAGTCGGTAAAGTCTTGTGGATCGATGGGGTCGAGTTTCACAATGAGTCCTTTTTAAAAAGGGAAAGTTCTCCCCCAAAATTGGATACGCGTTAGGTCATCCGCAACTGTTTGAGGCAGGACTCAAGTAAATTACTTATGTTTCTGCGAAATATTGGTTGAAATGACGGAATTTGCCGAGTTTTGCGGATGACAATGGTTTTGCTTACTTTTGCCGAAACAAAAGTAAGGCGAACCGCAGGTTGTATCCCATCAGTGGGGAATAGACCGTAAGACTCCGTCATAGATTCGATGAGTGAGCTTTATTCCGCACCATCTGGAACAAAGACATAACCCACACCCCACACCGTTTGAATATAACGCGCACGTGCCGGGTTTTCTTCAATCAGGCGGCGTAAGCGAGACACTTGCACATCAATCGAACGTTCCATTGCGCCCCATTCACGGCCACGCGCCAGATTCATCAGCTTGTCGCGGGTCAGCGGTTCACGAGGATGTTGTACCAATGCTTTTAGTACCGCGAACTCGCCTGTAGTTAAAGTCACGACTTGACCTTCGCGGGTCAGGGTACGGGTCGAAAGATCTAGCGCCCACGGTCCAAAGCTGACCACTTCCATCTGCTGGCTTGGTGCGCCTGGGACTTCACGTACCTGACGGCGTAATACGGCACGAATACGCGCTAACAGTTCATTCGGGTTAAACGGTTTTGGCAGATAGTCATCGGCACCTGCTTCAAGGCCGGCAATACGGTCTGAGTCGCTGCCGCGTGCGGTCAGCATGATAATTGGCGTATCAATACTGGACTGGCGTAAACGGCGGCAAATGCTCAGGCCATCTTCAACCGGCAGCATGAAATCGAGCACGATCAGGGAAAACAGCTCGCGTTGTAACAGGCGATCCATTTGCGTAGCATCATGGGCAGTTTTGACCACGAAACCTTTATCTTCCAGAAAACGCTGTAACAGCGTACGCAAACGCACATCATCATCGACAACGAGAATGCGTTCAACGCGGTCAGTTTCGGTATGTACGGCATCTGTATTTTCAGCAGGTACAACTAAACTCATGATGTGCTCCTTTATTCTTTATTGTGGTCGTATGCAAAGCTTTCACTGACTTTGAGTATACGATTCATCTGTATGCCTTGACTATGCTCTAAAGCAACAAATATTGCAGTTAAAATCAAGACATAGATACCAAATATATACATCTATGATAGAAGATAAATCCCACAATTTGGGGAAGAAAAGGCCCCGAAATGATGAATTTACCGCAAAAATGTGAAATATCTGCGAATTGGCAAGAATCGCCATCTGTAAATTTCATAAAACAATTGTGGATTTTATGGGCCTGGTCTTTATAATCATGCCATTTAGTACTTATCCTTGTGGGATCAAACACGATGACTGACTTAGTTCAGCAGTTGGCAAAAGAACTTGCCGTACGTCCAAATCAGGTAGAAGCTGCCATCAAACTCATTGATGAAGGTGCCAGTGTTCCTTTTATTGCACGTTACCGTAAAGAAGTAACGCAGGGCTTAGACGATACGCAACTTCGCCAGCTCGATACACGTTTAGCGTATTTGCGTGATTTGTTTGAACGCCGTGAAAAAGTGATTGAATCACTAAAAGAACAAAATAAATTATCTGATGATTTATTGGCACGTGTGAATGCGGCTGAAACTAAAAATGCCTTAGAAGAAATTTACGCGCCGTACCGTCCAAAACGTACCAGCAAATCTTTTAAAGCCAAAGAAGCCGGCTTGGGTCCAATCGCAGAGAAAATCTTTGCAGAAGCGATTGATCCAGTAGAAGCGCTTGCAGGCTTTAGCCATGAAGATTATCCAGACCTGGAAAGCCAGCTCGATGCCATTCAGCACATTTTAATTGATGACTGGGCGCAAAATATTGCACTCACCACAGAACTGAAAGCAACCTTCGCCAAAACCGCCGTGCTGAAAAGTCTGGTGGCCAGTGATGAGAAAAAAGAAGTCGGTAAAAAATTCCGTGATTACTTCGATTTCTCTGAAAGCCTGAACAAAGTACCATCGCACCGTTTGCTGGCCATGCTGCGCGGCCGTCAGGAAAACGTGCTGGGCTTAAAAGTTGATGGTGAAGATGAAGCACCACTGGCACGTATTGAAACCGAATACAATTTAGATGCCGTGCAGCCACAAGCGCGTCAGGACTATTTAAAGCAGACCGCAAAACTGTTCTGGCTGGGTAAAGTTCGCCCGACCATTGAGCATTCCTTACTGACTGAAAAACGTCTGGCGGCTGAAGCAGAAGCAATGCAGGTGTTTGCTGAAAATCTCCGTCATCTGCTGCTGTCTGCACCTGCTGGCGCACGTACGACGCTTGGCGTTGACCCGGGCATCCGTACCGGTGTGAAACTGGCGGTAGTCAATGAATCAGGCGATGTATTGGCACACAGCACTATTTATCCATTTGCACCAAAAGATGATAAGGCAGGTTCATTAACGGAACTGGCGCGTCTTTGCCGTGAATTTAACGTCGATTTAATCGCGATTGGTAACGGTACCGCAAGCCGTGAAACTGAAGCGTTAGTGGCTGAAATGATGGCCGCGAACAGCGACCTGAAACTGACCCGTGTATCAGTGTCTGAAGCCGGTGCTTCGGTTTATTCAGCTTCTGAACTGGCTTCACAAGAACTTCCAGAACTGGATGTGTCGATTCGCGGTGCAGTATCCATTGCCCGTCGTTTACAAGATCCATTGGCAGAGCTGGTGAAAATTGATCCGAAATCAATTGGTGTGGGTCAGTATCAACACGATGTGAACCAGACTGGTTTGGCCAAAACCCTGGAAGCGGTGGTGGAAGACTGTGTGAACTCGGTGGGTGTGGATGTGAATACGGCATCTGCAGCAATTCTGGGTTATATCGCTGGTCTGAACAAATCAATTGCCCAGCAAATCGTGGACTTCCGTAAGGAAAATGGCCGTTTTGATAATCGTCAGGCTCTGAAAAAAGTGCCACGTTTAGGTGAGCGTACTTTTGAACAGGCGGCAGGTTTCTTGCGTATTCAAAATGGTTCTGAGCCACTTGATGCCTCTGCGGTGCACCCGGAATCGTATGCGCTGGTGTCTAAAATTGTGGAAGCCAAAGCGACTACAGTCAAAGATATTATTGGCAATACTGAAATTATCCGTCAGGTCAATGCAGAAGAATTTGTAGATGACCAGTTTGGTTTACCAACCATTCAGGACGTGCTGAGCGAACTTGAAAAGCCGGGCCGTGACCCGCGTCCGGAATTCCGTACTGCCAAATTCCGTGATGATATTACCGAAGTATCGCAATTGTCTGAAGGCATGCAGCTAGAAGGTGTGGTCACCAATGTCACCAACTTTGGTGCCTTTGTAGATGTCGGTGTACATCAGGACGGTTTAGTCCATATTTCTGAACTGGCCAATGAATTCGTGTCTGATCCGCATAAAGTGGTGAAACCGGGTCAAATTGTCCAAGTACGTGTTTTAACGGTAGATGTTGAGCGTAACCGTGTGAACCTGTCGATGCGTCCGGAAGGTGCTGCAGCAGCGAAAGCACCACGTCAGCCACGCCGTGACCAAAACGAACAGCGTACTGAACGTAAGCCGCAGGGTAAACGTCCGCAACAGGTGCGTCCGCAGGGTGATCGCCCTCAGGGCAAAAAGCCGCAAGCGGCCAAACCACAAGACAATAAGATTGGTGGTTTGGGTGCATTGTTATTGCAAGCCGGGATTAAAGGTTCGAAATAGTCTTTGAATTTTTAAGTTATATTAAAGCCTCCTGTTAAGGGGGCTTTTTAATATTTATGGTAGTTTCATGAAAAAATATAAAAAAATACCTTTTGGTTTTACCGGAGACTCTCAATTCTTTATTAATAAAGCAATTGTAGTATCAAGAGGGGTTTATACATTTGCTGAATATTTAGGTGCCTTGATTATTACAGGAGTAGCAACAACAATAAAATCACCAAGTTATTATTCATGGGATTTTTCAAATCATAGCATTATTGAATTATTTTGCAGTCCTTATTTTTGGGGAGCAATTGGTATTGGTTTAGTATGGTTTGGTCGTTCTAATAAGTCGCAAGATTTTGAGAATTTAAGTATTAGTAATGAAAACATAAAGTCATCTTTTGAAAAATTGCGAAATGATTACGATATGAAAGGTAGTGAAGCTAAAAGGATATTAGAAACCGAACAAAAGAAGGTAAGGAAGTTAACAGAAGATTTAACGAAGGCTAAACAAGAACATTCTAAACTCTACAGCAATTTTCTACAAAATTGGCTTAAAGCAACTATGATTGCTATGAAAATAGATAATAGTAAATTTAGGGTCACTATTTTTGTTTATTCTAACGGAAGTTTTTTTTATTTGAGTCGTTATTCTGCAAATCCCTTATTTGATGATATGCATTCTATTTCTTTTGAAAAAAATAAAGGGGTAATTAGTCAGGCTTGGGAGCATGGAGAGTGTATAGATATAGTTGCTTGTCCGATTTATGATCAAACTCCCGATAAATACTTACAATATATGGAAGATAAATATGGTTTTGATGAGGAAAAAGCGCGAAGATTGACAATGAAGTCATGTCAATATGTAGCTTTTGCTATTAAAGATCAGATTCAACCCTTAGGTGTTATTGTTTTTGAAGCCATAGATAGTAAAAGACCTATTACCACTCAAAAGGTTGGTGTAATTAGGGATTATTGTGCTAAACACCAGGTTCATTTGACCTCATATGTTAAGGAAGGTATTAGATGCGATACTATAGGGATGATGAAGGCTAAAGGTGATCTTGACTCAGTCGACATTGAAGAAGAAATTTTAAAAGAAATAAATGGTGTTGGAGCTGCTCATGAATAGATTAATTGATGTGATAGCTTTCTTTTGTATATCTTATCCTTATCCTTCGGAACTATCTGATGCAAGATTAACTAAAATGGTTTACTTGGCCGATTGGTTCTATTCATTAGCATATGAAGAGCAAATTACACAAATCAATTGGTATTTTAATCACTATGGCCCTTATGTCGATGATATTTACCTATGTGCAAAAAACCATAATGATAAATTTCAAATTTCATATGAACAAACAGCATTTGGTTCTGTAAAGACTGTGATTCAATTTATTGGTACTAGAGATGAAATAATTTTGACTACGCAAGTTGAAAAAATTCTTTATTTAGTTATAGAAAAGACTAAATCTATGTATTTTAATGAATTTATTGAATATGTGTATTCTACATATCCAATTAAATCAAAAGAAAGGTATGCATTTTTGGATCTTCCCAAATTGGCGAATCAATACAAAAAAGCTAGATTCTAAAAAAACCTCCCGATCGGGAGGTTTTTTCATTTAATTCTTATGAATTAATGATCGGCACAATCCAGCTACATAAAATCAGCATAATGCCCAAATGCCCCAGCTTGCGGGTAAAACTCACCAGTGGCGTAGGCGGCTGTTCCAGCTGTTTGGCATATTCCTGCAAACTCAGCTTGTTGGCAGCTTTACTGGAAAATAAAAACACACCTAAATCAATACAGATCAGAATCGTGCCCACATCGGCAATCAGTTCCATCAGCTCATAATCCTGATGATTTAGCGCCATCGCCACCTGATAGCCCAGAAACAGGGCAAAGGCAAAACACCCATATTGCAGAATAAGGGAAAAGGTCCGCATAGTCTTACTTTAACTGTTCAAAATGAGGGGTTTTATAACATAAAAAGACCTGTCATTAGACAGGTCTTTAAAAGGATTATTTTACCAGTGTTCACCCGGGAACAAACGGGCATACGCTTTTTGTACCCAGTTCAGCTTTTGTGGCTGACCCACCGAAGCCGATGAACTTGGGAACAGGTTATAACCAATCGACATCAGCTTGTTGTTAATATCCGGTGCAATCGCATAAGTAATTGAAGCCAAACGGCCTAAATGTGTGGCAATTTTCTTCGGACGTTTGACAATGGCATAGCAGATTAAATCGGCAGCTTGTTCCGGAGAAAGGGTAGGAACATATTTATACATCTTGGTCGGTGCGATCATTGGAGTACGCACTAGTGGCATATAAATGGAGGTAATTGCAATATTGTGTGAATGTACTTCGGCCGATAGACAGCGGCTAAAAGCATCCAGTGCAGCTTTAGAGGCAACATAAGCCGAGAAACGGGTCGCATTGGCCAATACGCCAATCGAGCTGATGTTAATAATCTGGCCACTACGACGTACCATCATTTGTGGCAGAATATTCATCACCAGACGCACTGCACCAAAATAATTCAGCTGCATGGTGCGTTCAAAATCGTGAAAACGGTCTAAAGATTCATGCACGGCACGACGGATTGAACGTCCGGCATTGTTAACTAAAATATCAATATGATCGACAGACGCTAAAATATCTTTTGAAGTCTGATCAATGGCTTCCCAATCGTTTAAATCACATGGGAAAATAGATGCTTTGCCGCCTTTGGCTTCAATCTCTGCTTTGACCTGCTCCAGGGTTTCCTGGGTACGTGCCACCAACAGCACATGCGCTCCCGCCTCTGCCAGACGATAAGCCGTGGTCAGTCCGATACCACTGGATGCACCGGTAATCAGTACGGTTTTTCCATTTACTTTTTTCTTGAAAAGTTTCTCTAGTTTTGCCTTCACACTTGTATCCCTGCTTGATTAAAAGATCAGACTCAATGGTCTTTGTTATTTGAATTTTTGCGCCCAATCTCATTGGTTCGGGCTGTTATGATGGGCATTATAATAACCGAAGTTTAAAAAAAGCCATAAAATAAGTGATTGAAATTAAAAGTTGTTTTAGAGTAATTGCTCTAATGGGGTATTTGGGTTGTTTGGTAAATTCTGCTTAAAATTTTTCGACAAAGCAAGTCCTTGTTTCTATGTTTAAAAAGCAAAAAGTCTGCCATTGCAGCGCAAAAGCAGACCATTTGTCGTGAAATTGCAATAATTAGACGCTAGCCAGTGCCTGCTCCAGATCAGCAATCAAATCATCAATATGTTCAATGCCAATCGACAGGCGCACCATATCTTCACTTACCCCCGCCGCTTTCAGCTCTTCATCATTTAATTGTCGATGCGTTGTTGTGGCCGGGTGGCAGGCCAGACTCTTGGCATCGCCAATATTGACTAAACGGGTAAACAGTTGCAGCGCATCAATAAAGCGGGTGCCGCCTTCACGGCCATCTTGCACACCAAAGGATAGAATCGCAGACGGTTTGCCTTTAACATATTTTTGCGCCAGCGCATGTTGTGGATGATCTTTTAAACCGGCGTAATTGACCCATTTCACTTTAGGGTGCTGCTGCAAATATTCCGCCACTTTTTGGGCATTTTCGGTATGACGTTCCATGCGCAGGCTTAAGGTTTCCAGTCCTTGTAGAATCAGGAAAACATTATGTGGGCTAATCGCTGCACCAGTATTGCGTAGCGGCACCACGCGGGCGCGGGCAATAAAGGCCGCTTCGCCCAAGGCTTCGACATAATTCACCCCGTGATAGCTTGGGTCAGGGGTATTTAGAGATTTAAAACGTTCAGGATATTTACCCCACGGGAATTTACCGCTATCGACAATAATTCCACCAATCGAAGTGCCATGGCCGCCAATATATTTGGTCAGTGAATGCACCACAATATCGGCACCAAAATCAAAGGATTTTTGCAGCACCGGTGTGGCCACCGTGTTATCCACCACCACCGGAATGCCATATTCATGCGCAATTTGGGAGATGGCTTCTAAATCAATAATATTGCCGAGCGGATTACCAATGGATTCCACAAAAACCAGTTTGGTTTTGTCATCAATTAGTTCGCGTAAGGCTTCCGGGTTCTGATAATCAAAGAAACGGACTTCGACGCCCTGTTTGGGCAACGTATGTGCGAACAGGTTGTAGGTACCGCCATACAGGGTTGAAACTGATGCAATATTATCGCCGGCTTCGGCCAGGGTCTGAATGGTATAGGTAATTGCAGCCATCCCCGAGGCCAGTGCCAGCGCACCAATCCCGCCTTCGAGCGCTGCCACGCGTTGTTCCAGCACTGCCGTGGTCGGGTTCATGATACGGGTATAAATATTGCCTTGTACTTTTAAATCGAACAGATCGGCACCGTGCTGGGTATTGTCAAAGGCATAAGAGGTGGTCTGGTAAATGGGTACTGCCACAGCTTTGGTGGTCGGTTCAGGGGTGTAGCCAGCATGAATGGCCAAAGTTTCAGCTTTATACATCATTTTTCGTTCATCTTGCGTGAGTTATATTTTGATCAAGTGTAGCAGGTCTATTTATGAAATAAAGAGGGAAATATCTGCAATAATTATCTTTAAATTTCATAAAGACGCCCTCATTTTAAAATTTCAACGGCGGATAAGGCTGCAATGTATGCCTGAATTTTTGGCACTTTAAAGAGTTGTAACAAAGCGTGGAAGATGAGGCCGATCCCTTATCTTTTTCTGGCTTTCAGGTATAATAGCCGATTATTTTTTCGCTCATTTGAGTAGGGGTGGCGGTTTTGCCCCCGAAATTGGTTTTTCTATTGAGGAGTCCTACGTGGCCCAATATATTTATACGATGAACCGAGTGTCGAAGATGGTTCCGCCGAAGCGCGAAATCTTAAAAGACATCTCTTTATCATTTTTCCCAGGCGCAAAAATTGGTGTGCTTGGTCTAAACGGTGCAGGTAAATCGACCTTGCTTCGTATTATGGCGGGCGTAGATAAAGATTTCTCTGGTGAAGCACGTGCACAGCCAGGGATTAAAATCGGCTACCTTGAGCAAGAACCACCGCTCGATCCAACCAAAGACGTTCGTGGTAACGTGGAAGATGGCGTACGTGAAGCGCTTGATGCATTGGCGCGTCTGGACGAAGTATTCGCTGAATATGCAGCTGAAGATGCAGACTTTGATGCGCTTGCAAAAGAGCAGGAAAAGCTGGAAGCCATTATTCAGACTTGGGATGCGCACAACCTGAATAACCAGCTGGAGCAAGCCGCAGCGGCATTAAACCTGCCAGCATGGGATGCAGATGTGACTAAGCTTTCAGGTGGTGAGCGCCGTCGTGTGGCACTGTGCCGTTTGCTATTGTCTAAACCAGACATGCTGCTGCTGGACGAACCGACGAACCATTTAGATGCTTCATCTGTAGCCTGGTTAGAACGTTTCTTAAAAGACTTCCCGGGCACCATCGTGGCGATTACGCACGACCGTTACTTCCTTGATAACGTTGCCGAGTGGATTCTGGAGCTTGACCGCGGACATGGTATTCCATATCAAGGCAACTATTCGTCTTGGTTAGAGCAAAAGAACGCGCGTTTAGAGCAAGAGCAGAAGCAGGAAGAATCTTTTGCGAAGGCATTGAAAAAAGAACTTGAATGGGTTCGTTCAAATGCTAAAGGTCAGCAAAAGAAAAACAAAGCGCGTATGGAGCGTTTTGAAGAGCTGAACTCACGCGAATTCCAGCAGCGTAACGAAACTTCTGAAATCTACATTCCACCTGGTCCACGTTTGGGTAACAAGGTCGTTGAGGTTGAAGGCATCAGCAAGTCATTTGGTGATCGTACCCTGTATAAAGATTTAACCTTCACTGTACCACCTGCAGCAATTGTCGGTATTGTAGGTGAGAACGGTGCAGGTAAAACCACACTGTTTCGTATGATGACTGGTGAAGAGCAGCCAGATACCGGTACGGTAACACTGGGTGAATCGGTTAAAGTCGCTTACGTGGGTCAGATTCGTGACACGCTAGATGACAACAAAACCGTGTGGGAAGAAGTGTCTGGCGGTTTAGACATCCTACGTATTGGTGAATACGAAATTGCGTCACGTGCTTATATTGGTCGCTTTAACTTTAAAGGCCAAGATCAGCAAAAACGTGTTGGTCAATTGTCAGGTGGTGAGCGTAACCGTTTACAACTGGCGAAAATCCTGCAAATGGGCGCCAACGTCATCCTGCTCGATGAACCGTCAAACGACCTAGACATCGAAACTTTACGTGCGCTTGAAGATGCAATTCTGGTCTTCCCGGGTACCGTGATGGTGATCTCGCATGACCGTTGGTTCCTGGACCGTATTGCAACGCACATCTTGTCATTCGAAGGTGAAACCCCTGAATTCTTCACTGGTAACTATGCGGAGTTCGAAGAATACCGTCGTAAACGTGATGGTGATGACCTGATTACCAAGCGTCAGAAATATCGCAAAATTGGTGGTTAATTCCTAATTTGGATATAAAGAAAACCAGCCTTCGGGCTGGTTTTTTGATGCAGTTTGAATAGAGATCTATAAAGAGATGGGTATTATCCTGGTCGCGCTATATAGATATAGAAGGAAGGCGTGTAGCGATCGCAGGAAGTGTGCAATACTTTTAGCACTTCATTGAAGGAGATGATTTTTTACCTTTTTATAATCATGGGCTGGCGTTGGGAGCTATCCTGATCAACGCCAGATGCAGCTTTGTTTGAATCAATGAGAAAAATCAGATTTCCCACTCATGGTTGCATTCGCGGCATTTCCATTTCTTCTGGTTTTGCATAAAAGCCTGCATTGAAATTTTAAAATCTGGCAAATCACGATAGAACATGAAGCCGGCAATTAAACAGATCACAAAGACAATTACGGTTGCTGTTTGCAGGGTCGTGCCCGCACCATCACCAAAAATCCACATTGCAATACTAATCAGCACCAGCAGCAATAAAATAAAAATGGCTGGAATCAGAAATACCAGGCTTTTTGGCACCACCGGACGTGGAGCTGCTTGGCCTGCTTGCGCAACAGGCATGATTTTCGGGCTTTGACACTTCGGGCAACGGTATTGCATTACAACTCCAAAATTCTAATCTGTGGTTTATTTTAATCGGAATACATCAGAAAGCAAAAAAGCACAGCAAAATAAAACAACAGGCAATAAAAAACCCAAGTCATAATGCTTGGGTTTTTTATCAGATCACTTTAAAAGTGAGCTTAAATATGGCGTCCCTACGGGGATTCGAACCCCGGTTACCGCCGTGAAAGGGCGATGTCCTAGGCCTCTAGACGATAGGGACTTATTGAGG
The DNA here is from genome assembly GCF_013420655.1 of Acinetobacter sp. Q186-3. NCBI lineage: Bacteria > Pseudomonadati > Pseudomonadota > Gammaproteobacteria > Moraxellales > Moraxellaceae > Acinetobacter > Acinetobacter sp. Q186-3. Next base: position 37,842 of record NZ_VOXS01000003.1, read on the forward strand.
CAACACAATTATGAAACCATGGTGGAGCCAAGCGGGATCGAACCGCTGACCTCTACAATGCCATTGTAGCGCTCTACCAACTGAGCTATGGCCCCAGTCTGTGTGAGCGCTATATTATGAAGATAATGCTCACACGTCAACAAAAAACTGCATTAACTTGCATCAACTGCATCATTTTTCGGCAATTTTAAGCTTTCATTGAGTTTTTCCCAAGCTTTTAGCTCTTTTTTGCTTGGTCCGCCCACAATTTCCAGCGCATGGCGCAGACGGGCAAAAGTTAAATCCGGACCAATAGTGACCATGGTCTGCATGACTGGGGTAGATGCAGTTGAACCGGCAATGGCAATAAAGAACGCTGGCATAAAGTCGCGCAGTTTAATTTCCATTTGTGCGGCCAGGTCCATTAAGGTCTGGCTCACGGTGTCATTGTTCCAGGTGAACAGACTTTCCAGACGCCAGATGGCAAACTGCAAGCTTTGACGAACCTGTTCTTCAGACAGTTTTTTATTTTCAAACTGTTCTTTTGAAAGTGTCGGGAAATGGTTGAAGTAGTGCGCAGACCAGTTCACGGCTTCAGATAATAAGTTGATACGTGGCTGAATCGCGGCAGCAATTTCTTCCAGTTTGGCACGATCAGCTTTCCAGGCTAACAAGGTATCCAGCAGTTCAGCCGGAGAAAGGGCTTTAATCCACTGACCGTTGAGCCAGTTCAGTTTTTCCACATCAAAGATTGGACCGCCCAAAGACACACGGTTGATGTCAAAGTGTTCAATCATTTCTGCCAGGGTGAATTTTTCACGCTCGTCTGGCATTGACCAGCCCATGCGGCCCAAATAGTTCAATAAGGCTTCTGGCAGTACGCCAATGTCTTTATAGTAGTTGATTGAAGTCGGGTTCTTGCGTTTTGACAGTTTGGATTTGTCCGGGTTACGCAGCAGCGGCATGTGGCACAGTACTGGCATATCCCAGCCAAAGTATTGATACAGCAACTGATGTTTTGGTGCTGATGGAATCCATTCTTCACCACGAATGACGTGGGTGATTTGCATTAAATGGTCATCGACCACGTTGGCTAAATGATAGGTTGGCAGGCCATCAGTTTTCAGCAGAATCTGCATGTCGACTTGCGCCCAAGGAATTTCCACTTCACCGCGCAGCATGTCGTTAAATTTGCAGATGCCTTCGGTTGGAATTTTCATGCGGATTACATGTGGTTCGCCTGCCGCCAGACGACGCTGAACTTCTTCGGCAGAAAGCTGTAAACCGCGACCGTCATAACGTGGAGATTCGCCACGTGCTTGCTGTTCAGCACGCATCTGGTCCAGTTCTTCTGCAGTCGCGAAGCAGTAGAAGGCATGACCTTTTTCAACCAGTTCCAGGGCATACTGTTTATAGATGTCCATACGCTCCGATTGACGGTATGGCGCATGTGGGCCACCCACATCTGGACCTTCTGACCAGTTCAGGCCTAACCAGCGCAAAGAATCGAGAATCATTTGTTCAGATTCAGGGGTCGAGCGCAGCTGGTCGGTATCTTCAATACGCAAAATAAACTCGCCGCCATGCTGTTTGGCAAAGCACAGGTTAAACAAGGCAATATATGCAGTGCCTACATGCGGAAAACCGGTAGGAGAAGGAGCAATACGGGTACGAACAGTCATAATCAGTAATGAGTCAGAATGTAAATTGGAATCTATTATAACGAAAAAGCCTGATCACTTAATGCTTTATTCTGCATTCGATGATCAGGCTGCAACAGCACGCGGCTTGAGGGGGGGAGTCAGCCACGCGCAGGTTCAGTTCAATCCGGTCAATTAAGACTGGTTTGAGCTGAAGAAGGATTGTACAAAACGGCTAAAACGCTGGTTTTGTGAAGCAAAGAAATTCTGGGTTGGCGCTGCTTTAATTGACGTCATCATTTTCAGGTCATTATCGGCTTGCAGCTTGTCTGTTTTGGTGGTGCCTAACTGTTCTTTTTGCTGCAACAGGGCTTTTTCAATGAGGGAGGGTTTGGCCGGCACCATTTTCACCGCAGTATGGGTATTTTTAACCACTGCCGTATGGCTGGTTTGCGCCATCAGGCCCAATCCTAAACTTAAACACAGTACATAGACTGACTGTTTCATCCTGATACTCCCCCAAACTGGTTTTGGATTTAATTTTTTTACGTTGTGGCTACTATATAACCACAGATAAAATGTAAAAAGTAAGAACTGCATCACACTTTTTACAAAAATATAAAAAATGTCAGGCTGCTGGTTACTTCTATTCACATTTCGCTGTTGAGTATATGTTTTAGCAAATAACTGTGAAGAGAAAGTGAAGATCAGCAACAAAACTTATCTTATATCATATTTTTTTATATATAATTATGCAAGTTTCGCATTTTATTGATATGTAACTGGGTATTTAGGTGAATGGATCAAGCGCGGGCTATCTCATCTTAATCTTGCTTTAAATCAGGACATCTCGTTAAGCGTTTGAAAGCCGGGTTTATTCATATTTTTGAATATCTATTCCATAAAAAGCTATAACCTGATTTTGGCCCATCGGTTATGCTGCTTTTTAAAAGAAAAACAAATGATTAAAAGAAAAAATTGCCCATCTTAAAACGAAAGTAAAAATTTTTCTGAATTGCGATTTATGATTTTATTTCATATAGTTAGCATTAATGTAGATAACCTATCTGTGCTGTCATGAAATCTCAAATTAAAGCTTTATTTTCAGCGGCTTTGCTGGCAACCGGCCTTGCGGCAACGGTCAATTCTGCCCAGGCAGCGGATCGTCAATTTCTGAACGTGTCTTATGATGCGACACGCGAATTCTATGATGAATTTAATGCCTCATTTGGTGATTACTGGAAAAAACGCACCGGTTTAAGCGTGAATTTCAAGCAGTCCCATGGCGGTTCAGGCAAACAGGCGCGTTCAGTGGTCGATGGCCTGAAAGGTGATGTGGTGACTCTGGCACTGGCCAACGATATTGAAGAAATCGTCAGATCGGGCCAGATCCAGCCGGGCTGGCAAAAAGAGTTCCCGCATAACTCGGCACCATATACCTCAACCATCGTATTTATGGTGCGTAAGGGCAATCCAAAGCACATCAAAGACTGGACCGATTTAACCAAACCGGGTGTACAGATTATTACCCCAAACCCGAAAACCGGTGGTCTGCCACGTTGGGTATACCTGTCTGCATGGGGCTATGCATTGAACCAGCCGGGCGGCAATGAAGCCAAAGCCAAAGATTTTGTCAGCAAGATGTATCACAACGTTAAAGTGATGGACTCTGCAGCACGTGCCTCAATGACCACTTTCGCAGAACGCGGCATTGGCGATGTACTGCTGACCTGGGAAAACGAAGCGCTGGTGACCCTGAAAACCTTGGGTAAAGACAAGTTCGATATTGTTTATCCATCGATGTCGATTTTAACCGAGCCTTCAGTGGCAATTGTTGACCGTACCGTAGAGCGTAATGGCAACAAGTGGCTGGCAACCGGTTATATCAACTATTTATATTCACCGCTGGGACAGGAAATGGCAGCCAAACATTTCTATCGTCCACGCAATGAAAAGGTACTGGCCAAGTATGCGCATCAGTTCCCGAAACTGAAAACCTTCACCATTGATGAAGTATTTGGTGGCTGGGCCAAAGCACAGCAAACCCACTTTGCGAACGGCGCCATCTTCGACCAGATTTATAGCAGCAAGCGTTAATCATCTGCGGACTGGTTAAAAAATAAATTCAAACAGCCTCCTTGTGAGGCTTTTTGAATATTTGGCAAAATCACAAAACGGTTTTCTCTATGAAAAGTAATATTTCTGTACAAAAAGTCGTTTGGAGCTTTGTCAAAACAAGGTAATAATGTGCAGTTAAATTTTGGCTGTATTGATTGAATCCCTATGTCGCATATTTCTGTATTACTCCACGAAACTGTTGATGCCTTGCTGGCAGAACGCAATACAGGAATTTATGTCGATGGCACCTTTGGCCGCGGCGGGCATACCCGTTTATTGCTGTCCAAATTAGATGAACATGCGCGTGTATATGCCTTTGATAAAGACCCACAGGCCTTAGCGGTTGCAGCAGAACTGGAACAGCAAGATCCGCGGTTTAAAATTATTCATGCCAGCTTTGCCGATTTAAAGCAGGAACTGGCCGCACGTGGTATTGAACAGGTTGATGGGGTGATGGCCGACCTGGGCGTATCGTCTCCGCAGCTGGATCAGGCTGAACGCGGTTTTAGCTTTATGCAGGATGGCCCGCTGGATATGCGTATGGACAACTCGCAAGGTGAAACCGCGGCAGAGTGGCTGCTGCAGATTGAAGAAGAAGCACTGGCCAATATTATTTTTAAATATGGCGAAGAACGTTATAGCCGCCGTATAGCTAAAGCCATTAAAAACGCCGGTTTGATTGAAACCACCGGCCAGCTGGCCGAAATTGTAAAAACTGCCCATCCAAAATGGGAAAAGCATAAACATCCGGCAACGCGAACATTTCAGGCCATTCGTATTGCTATTAATAAAGAATTAGAAGATATTGATATTTTCTTGCCTCAGGCCGTGGAAGTGCTGAAGCCTGAAGGCCGTCTGGCGGTCATTAGCTTCCACTCTTTAGAGGACCGTTTGATTAAACAGTTTATTCAAAAAGAATCAAGCTTGGCAGAAGATACCGGTTGGGGGCTGCCGCAAGTACAACAAGATACCCGCCGTTTAAAAAAGATTGCTCGTATCCGTGCGAGTGAAGAGGAAGTCAAAGCCAATCCGCGTTCACGCAGTGCGTGGCTGCGTGTGGCTGAAAAGTTAGCTTGAACAGGCGAAGAATGAAAACCAAAGCAGTTGAAAACAATACAGAACAGTCACGACTGAAAAAAATGGTCGTCTATTTGATTTTGTTGGCCCTGGTGTTTATCAGTGCGCTCATGGTGGTCTTTCAGGTGTTTGAATATCGACATGATTATCGTCAGCTCAGTTCTTTTATGCGTGAGCGCGATGATCTCAATGCCGAGTGGGGCCGTCTGCTGATTGAACAGCAGACCTTTGGTGCCACCGCCCAGATCGGGACACGTGCCGTAACCCAGTTACGCATGTATTCACCACCCACCGCACAAACTGTGGTGATTTCATTGCCGACGACTTCAGAACAGAAACAATAGGGCTGGCTGTACATGGTAAATTCGCGTAAGAAGCAAACAGGTAAAAAACAGCAGTCTGTTACCCAAAAAAGCAGTTTAAATGTCGATATGTGGCGCTTCTACCTGATGTGGGGAACGGTGCTGCTGGTCTTTGTGGCGTTGGTCTGCCGGGCCTTTTATGTACAGATTATCAATCATGATTTTCTGCAGAATAAAGCCAATGCCAACATTTTAAGAACTGAAAAACTCAAAGCCATGCGCGGTGTGATTTACGACCGGCATGGCGTGCCTTTGGCGATCAGTACCCCCATCATGAAAGTGGTGATTGATCCGCGTGACTATTTTGAGGCCAAAGAGCTGTATGACGACACCATGGCCGAGCTGGCCAAAGACCCAAATAACCGCAAACTCAAGCGTCAACTGCCGAATAAAAACCTGAATCTGGATGAACTGGCCGATGCGGTGGGCATGGACCGTCAGGAACTGCATCAGAAAATGCATGAGCGTCCACGTTCACGTTATCTGGTGCTGCAAAAAGAAGTGCCACCACAGCAGGCGGAACTGATCCTGAAGCGCAACTTCCAGGGTGTCTATACCGAGAAAAACTATAAGCGTTATTATCCGCAGCCACAGCCGAATGCCCAGATTATTGGCCTGACCAATAGTGAAGGCTCCGGGATTGAAGGTCTGGAAATGCAGCTGAACAGCCGTCTGGCTGGGGTCGATGGCGAACAGCAAATTATCCGTGATAAACGTGGTAACCGAGTTAAAGATCCGGAAGTGATTAAAGAAGTCGAGCACGGTGAAAATATCACTTTAAGTATCGACTCGCGCCTGCAATACATCATGTATCGTGAACTGACCGCTGCCGGCGTGGCCAATAATGCCCGTTCTGCCACAGCCATTGCAGTCGATGTGAAAACCGGTGAAATTCTAGCCATGACCAGCTGGCCATCGTATAACCCGAATGACAAAAAGGGCCTGGAGAACAAAGATGCCATGCGTAACCGCGGGGCAGTCGATTCCTTTGAGCCGGGCTCGACCATGAAGCCATTTACCGTGGCCATGGCGCTGGAAAGTGGTAAATATTCGGCCAATACTGTGGTCAATTTAGGGGGGGGCTCGATGCGTGTCGGTAACCATACCATCCGTGATACCCACAATTATGGCAATTTGACCCTGGCTGGCATTATCCAGAAATCGTCTAACGTCGGCGTGGCGAAAATTGCCCTGTCTTTGCCCTATCCAACCTTGCCCACCTTCTATAAACGCTTGGGCTTTGGCCAGCGTTCGGCTGTAAAATTCCCGGGTGAAAGTGCCGGCCTGATTTTACCGCCAAGCAAGTGGAATGTCTCTGAAGTGGCAACCATGTCCTATGGTTATGGTCTGAATGCGACCGTGCTGCAACTGGTCGATGCCTATGCCATGATTGCCAATCAGGGCAAAAAACTGCCGCTGAGTCTGTATAAGTTGGAAGGCGAAGTGCAGGGCGAGCAGATTCTTGACCCGAAAATTGCCGAGCAGGTTCTGCTGATGATGGAAGCGGTGACTTTACCGGGCGGTACGGCGCGTCAGGCCAATATTCCGGGTTATCGTGTTGCCGGTAAAACCGGTACCGCACATAAATTGCGTGCTGACCGCAAAGGCTATTCGCAAAATGAATACCGCGCCCTGTTTGCCGGAATTGCACCGGTCAGTGACCCGCGTCTGGCCATGTTTGTGGTGGTAGAAAACCCGACCGGTCAATACTATGGCGGTCTGGTTGCTGCGCCAGTGTTTGCACGGGTGATGCAGGAATCCTTACGTTTAATGAATGTACCTTTAGATAAACCTTTAGATACAGCACAAATCCAGTAAATAGGTGATGAATGTCCATTACATTTCAAGATCTTTACACCGTTGAGCATGTTGCTGGATGGAGGTCACAACCCTTTGCAGGCTTCAGCTTAGACAGCCGCAAAGTTACAGCAGGGCAAATTTTTATTGCCCTGACCAGTTTTTCGCAGCCTGAAAAAACCGTCCAGTTTGCCGAAGCAGCGTTGGCACGTGGCGCGTTGGCTATTATTGCAGAAACCGATTTGGGTCTGCCGAATCAGCTGATCGTACCGGAGGTACGTCACTTAATGGGGCAGTGGCAAAAACAGTATCTGCATGCCACGCAGCCGCTGCAGGCTGCACGTATTCTGGCGGTTACCGGTACCAATGGCAAAACCACCATCGCCCGTCTGATGGCAGAACTGCTGATGTTACAGCGCAAACCGTGTGCGGTGATGGGCACCACCGGCAATGGCATTTTGCCGAATCTGGAAGCCTCTTCGCATACCACGCTAGATGCCTTACAGCTCCAGCAGGCCCTGCACAGCTATGCCCAGCAAGGCGCTGAATTTGCGGCAATTGAAGCCAGTTCACACGGACTGGAACAGGGTCGTTTAAATGGCTGTAGCATTGAAATTGCCGTGTACAGCAACTTAAGCCGTGACCATCTGGATTATCATGGTACGCTGGAGGCCTATGCCGAAGCCAAAGCCGCGCTGTTCCGTTTTGCCAGCTTAAAAGTGGCGGTCATTAACCTGGATGATGCCTTTGCTGAAGTTATGCTGACCGCCGCGCGTCAGAATCCGGCACAACCAAAAATCCTGACTTATTCCACCACGCAAGCGGCGGATTATCAGGTGCAGAATATCGAATACAGTCTGGCTGGTGCGCAGTTTGAACTGATCAGCGCCCAGCAGCGTTATCATGTACACAGTCCGTTACTGGGCCATTTTAATGTGGAAAATCTGGTGGCCAGTCTGATTGCCGTTGAGCAGGCCGGATTTGACTTGTCGGATTTAATTGCCAGCGCGCCACAGCTGCAAGGTGCACCGGGACGGATGCAGGTGATTCGTGATGGCGAACGTCTGTTTGTGGTCGATTATGCGCATACACCAGATGCCTTGAAACAGGTGTTAATTACCCTGAAACGGCATGTATCGCAGCAGCTCTGGGCTGTCTTTGGCTGTGGCGGCGATCGTGACCGCGGCAAACGTCCGTTAATGACCCAAGCCGCGCTAGAGCAGGCCGATATCGCCTTGCTCACTTCGGACAATCCACGGACTGAATCACCTGACCAGATTTTTGCTGACATGCAGCAGGGCATTGATTTTAGCGGCCACAGCTATCATGAAATCCGTGATCGTCGTGAAGCGATCAAGTTTGCGGTGAAGCAGGCCCAGCCGGGCGATATCGTGGTGATTGCCGGTAAAGGTCACGAAAATTATCAGGAAATTGATGGGGTGCGACACTGGTTCGATGATGTCGTTGAAGTTCAGGCTGCAATTGATGCCCAGCATCATGCTACCAGCTCTGCCTATCCCGCCTAATCAGGAATTTTTATGCATACTTCAACCACCAGTACTGCGGTCCTAACGCCGTGGAGCGCAGCGCAGTTACAACAGGCTACCCAGGGTTATTGGCTGAATGGTCGTACGCCAAGCACTGAAATTAAACGTATTTTAACCGACTCCCGTCATGCCGAAGCCGGCGATGCTTTTCTAGCACTGAAAGGTGAGCGTTTTGATGCCCACGATTTTGTGGCGCAAGTGGCGGCCAGCGGCTGTCAGGTGGCGCTTGTCAGCCAGCCGGTCGATGCCGATATTTTTCAGTTGGTGGTGCCGGATACCCGCCTGGCGCTGGGCCATTTGGGTGCCTATCGTCGTGCTCAATATCCCGATCTGAAAGTGATTGCCTTGACTGGTAGCAGCGGCAAGACCACCACCAAGGAAATGCTGGGCAGTATTTTATCACGTCTGGCGCCGACCTTAATTACCCGCGGTAACCTGAATAATGACCTAGGCGTACCGATGATGTTGCTGGAGCTGCGTCCGGAACATCAATATGCGGTGATGGAGCTTGGGGCCAGCCATCAGGGTGAAATTGATTACACCTCACAGCTGGTACAGCCACAGGTAGCGGGGATCATTAATATCGGCACCGCACATCTGGGCGAGTTTGGCGGCCGTGATGGCATCTGCCGGGCCAAATCTGAAATTTATGCGCATATTGTGGCAGATGGATGTTCGATTGTACCGGCCGCAGATGATTTTGCTGACTCGATCCGTCAGGCAGTTCGCACTGAACAGCAGCTTAGTTTTGGTAACGGCGGGGATGTGTTTGCCACCGACATCGAACTCCAACCCCAATCGACCCGTTTCCAGCTGCATACCCCGCAAGGCGTGCGTGCAGTCGATTTACCGTTTGCCGGTGAACATAATATCCAGAATGCCACAGCCGCAGCGGCATTTGCGCTGGCGATTGGCATTGGTCTGGATGATATTGTTGCCGGACTGGAACAGGCCCAAGGTGCTAAAGGTCGTCTGAATTTTATTCAGCACGGTGCGCATCTGTTGATTGATGATACCTATAATGCCAACCCGACCTCAATGCGGGCGGCCGGTGAAGTGCTGGCGCAGCAGGAGGGGATTCGGGTCATGGTCATCGGTGATATTGGCGAGCTGGGTGCATCGGCGGCAATTGAGCATTATAAGCTCGGCCGCGATCTGGTGTCGCTCAAAGGCCTGAACTTTGTGGTGGCGGTGGGCGAGTTTGCCCCGGCCAGCCAGGAAGGGGCACGCAGTACCCAATACGGCAAAAAACTCCAGGCCTTCCTGAATCAGGAACAGGCCTTGCCATTTTTAATTAGTCTAGTCGAAACACATCAACCTCAGTCCATGAGTTTCCTGTTCAAAGGTTCTCGTTATACCCATATGGAAACGTTGATGACTGCATTGATGGAGAAACTTTAAATGCTGTTATGGTTGTTTGAACAGCTTGCGGGCTATCACAGCTCGTTTCAGGTGGTTCGTTATTTAACATTACGTTCATTGCTGAGTGTCCTGACAGCGCTCGGGATTGGTCTTTTGCTTGGACCAGTGATGATTCGTAAGTTACAGGCATTAAAATACGGTCAGGCAGTCAGCTCGTTTGCGCCAGAAGGACATGCGAAAAAGATGGGTACCCCGACCATGGGCGGTGTGCTGATTTTACTGTCGATTGGGATTTCGACCCTGCTCTGGGCCGATCTTTCCAACCCCTATGTCTGGATTGTACTGGCGGTTATGGTGATCTTTGGTGCGGTCGGCTGGGCCGATGACTGGATTAAAATCCGTTATAAAGACAATGCCGGACTACCAGCACGCAAGAAATTCTTCTGGACTTCGGTGGCCTCTTTGGGCGCGGGTATTGCGCTGTACTATATTGCCACACAGCAGCCGAACCCGGCGCAAACCGCCGATATGCTGGATGTATTAATTCCGTTCTTTAAAGATTTCAGCATTCCGTTATCCATGATTCCACTGGGTATTGGCTTTATTATTTTCACCTATCTGGTGATTAATGGTGCTTCCAATGCGGTGAACCTGACTGATGGTCTGGATGGTCTGGCGATCATGCCAATTGTACTGGTTGCGGCTGGTTTGGGTGTATTTGCCTATTTAGCCGGTGATGTGCGCTTTGCCGATTATCTGCATATTCCTTATGTCAAATACGCCTCTGAACTGGTGGTGATCTGTGCCGCCATGATTGGTGCCGGTCTGGCCTTCCTCTGGTACAACGCGCATCCGGCGCAAGTTTTTATGGGTGATGTTGGCGCTTTATCGTTAGGTGCGATGCTTGGTACGATTGCGGTGATGGTGCGTCAGGAAATTGTCTTTGCGATTATGGGTGGTGTGTTTGTGGTCGAGGCGATTTCGGTCTTCCTGCAAATTGGCTCACTGCGGATGCGCAATAAACGCGTGTTCTTAATGGCGCCGCTGCATCATCACTATGAAAAGAAAGGCTGGCGTGAAACCCAGGTGGTGATTCGTTTCTGGATTATTACAATTATGCTGGTGGTTTTAGGCTTAATGACCTTAAAATTGCGCTAAGCAAATTGAACTGAAAAGTCGGCACTTGCCGGCTTTTTTTATGGCAGCAAGCTTGGGAGAAAAACATGAACCTGCTGATGTGTCCTGTCTGTCGTCAGCCCTTAAGCCTGACCGACCGAACATGGCGCTGTGACAACAAGCACAGTTATGATGTGGCCAAACAGGGCTATGTCAATTTGCATGTGGTGCAACATAAGCACAGTAAAAATCCGGGCGATACTCCGGAGTCTGTACAGGCGCGCCGGGCATTTTTAAGTGCAGGACACTATGCACCGCTGCAGCAGGCGGTGGTAGAGAAAATTCGCAGCCTGCGTATTGAAAACCTGCTTGATATTGGCTGTGGGGAAGGCTATTACACCAATGCCATGCAGGCTGAAGTGCTGCAATGTGTGGGCGTCGATATTGCCAAAAATGCAGTGCAAGTGGCCGCCAAACTGAATAAAGACGTGACCTGGGTGGTGGGAACCGGTGCGACTTTGCCGGTTTTGGATAAATCAATTGATCTGTGTACCAGTCTGTTTAGCCCAATTCCGAAAGAGGAAATTCTGCGGGTGCTGAAACCGGAAGCTTATCTGATGGTGGTAACCCCGGGACCGCAGCATCTGTTTGCGATGCGCGAAGCCTTGTTTGAAGAAGTTAAAGTGCATGAACCACAGAAGTTTGTGGAACAGCTAAAAGATGCGTTTGAGTTGGTCAGTGAAGATGTTGTTGATGCAGCAATGTGCTTAAATCAGAGCGATTTAAAACATCTGATTGCGATGACGCCATATGCCTATAAGGCCAAGCCGGAACGTCGTCAGGCGCTGGAGCAGCAGGATCAGTTCCTGCTGAATGCGCAATACCAGATATATCTGTTTCAGAAAAAGTAAGTCCTAAAAAAAGCCCTCAGTTGAGGGCTTTTTGTTGTGCGTTTATAAGACTTCATCAATCAGGTTTTCAATCGCATCAGGGCGAGAATTCTGCTGCTGATTTTGCGCTGGTTGTTGCGGCTGTGCCGGTTGCTGTGGCTGAGGCTGCATTGGTGGTGGAGTCGCCTCATCCGGAATCAGGATTTCCTCACCCGGCAAATCATCAAAATCATGCTGCGGTGCAGGCGCGACCGGTGCCGGCGCAGGACGATACAGCGGACGGGCCAATGGCGGTGATGAACGATAGCGCTGCTGCAACTCCTGCTCCATGCTGTCATTGCTGGCACTATCGCGGCTTAGCTGGTTGCCTTTACGGTCCAGACTGACCCAGGCTTCCGGTGTACCTTGCAGGGCTTTACCCATAAACTCGGTCCAGATCGGCAGGGCTGCGACACCGCCATATTCACGACGACCCAAAGTCGTTGGCTGGTCAAAACCGACCCAGGAAATGGTCACCAGTTTACCATTAAAGCCGGCGAACCAGGCATCTTTGGCATCGTTGGTGGTTCCGGTTTTTCCACCAATATCATTACGGCCAATACGCAGGGCAGCGCGTCCGGTACCATACTGAATCACATCACGTAGAATATTGGCCATATCATAGGCCGAGCTGGATTTTAAAATACGCTGTGCCTGACGATACTGGCTGCGTTCAATCTTGTTGGCTGGCGCTGCATCTGCAGTTTGGATTGACTGATTGGTGACTTCAATCACTTCATCATCTGGCGTTTTTACTTCAGCTGTTTCAGGATTTTTTTCATCTTCACTGATACAGACAATGCAGGCATATTCAGGATTGGCCTGATAGATGGTTTTGCCATACGCATCTTCAATACGCTGAATAAAATGCGGTTGTACCCGATAACCGCCATTGGCAAAGGTGGCATAGCCGGTGGCCATTTGCACCGGCAGCACCTGTGGCGTACCTAAGGCGATGGTGTAGTTACGCGGAATCTGGTCTTCCTGCAAGCCAAAATCCATAAATAGTTGGCGGGTACGGTCCAGACCGACGGTTTGAAGTAAGCGGACTGAAACGGTATTTCGAGATAAATACAGCGCACGGCGTAAAGGAATCATGCCCAGATAGCGGCCATCCGAGTTACGCGGCGACCATTTGCCAATGGTAATTGGGCTGTCATTGAGCATGGTATGCGGAGTCATGCCGCGTTCCAGTGCCAGCGCATAGACAAAGGGTTTAATGGTTGAACCCGGTTGACGCCAGCCTTGCAAGGCACGGTTAAAGGTCGATTGATAAAAGTTATAACCGCCGACAATGGCTTCAATCGCGCCATTGTTTGGGTTAATTGCAATCAGCTGCCCCTGAACTTTGGGAACTTGCACCAGTGACCAGGAACTTTTGTTCTGGTTGGGGCGTAAACGGACAATATCGTTAACTTTGACAATTTGAGCTGCCCGGTTTGGTGCTGCGCCAACACTATTGGCATTGCGATAGGGACGCGCCCAGGACATGCCAGACCACGGGACAGTGACGGTAGAACCATCCTGCATCAGGGCTTCAAAAGAATTGTTCAGGACTTTGGTGACTTGTGCGGGATAGGTGTTGGCAAAGGCACGAAAGTCACTCAGTGGCTGGTCATGCGCTTCGGCACCGCGCCAGCCATGACGGCGGTCATATGCTTCTAGACCATTTTGCACCGCCTGCTCGGCATAAGCCTGACGTTTACTGTCAATGGTGGTGTAAACCTTATAACCAGAATCAACCGCCTGCTTGCCGAATTTTTTGACCAGTTCAGCTCGGACCATTTCCCCAACATAGGGGTGAATATTACTGATACTGCGATCCGGCATATCCAGGTTAATTGGCTCGGCAATCCCACCCTGATATTCATTCTGGTTGATATAACCGAGTTGCAGCATCCGGCCCAGAATCCAGTTGCGACGTTCTAAGGCACGTTCCGGATTGACCACTGGATTGTAACGTGATGGCGCTTTTGGCAGACCAGCAATCATCGCCATTTGCGCAATACTCAGTTCTTCCAAGCTTTTGTTATAGTAAATTTTGGCTGCTGCCGCGATCCCGTAAGCATTTTTACCGAGAAAGATTTTATTGACATACAGGGTCAGAATTTCTTCTTTGGACAGGTTCTGTTCAATTTTTCGGGCTAGAAAAATTTCAGTCAGTTTGCGTCTTAAAGTGCGTTCCGGGCTTAAATAATAGTTCTTGGCCACCTGCATGGTAATGGTCGAGCCACCGGTTTGCACATTAGAACCGGTCACCGCTTCACTCACCGCACGGCCTAGGCCTTTAAAGCTGATGCCGCTATGTTCGAAAAAGGCCGAATCTTCAGCCGCTAAAAAGGCATAGATAAACTTTTCGGGAATCTGGTTGTACTCAACAGGTACAGAAAGTTTGCCACCATACTCTGCAATTAACTGATTATCCGTGCTATAAACTTGTAAAGGCTTCAAAAGAGGCGCTTTTTTTAGAGTGGTCATTTCCGGCAAAGATGGGGCAATATAGAGATACATGCCATAAAAACCCATCGGAATGGAAACTAACACAATAATTATGAGCAAAAAAAATGGATGAACACGGCCCGAACAAGATAGCTTTTTCATAACAAGTAAGTTTTAATAAGAGCTAATGGCAAACTAATTGCTGGTCAGTATAGCCTTTACCCATACGGATTGTTAGATGAGTTATTGTATCCGTACAAAAATATAGACCACAAAGCAACTTAGTGAATGGCATTTTTTTTGGGGATAAAAAAATAATAGGAAAAACTTATTGTGCGCAGGTTATATCGTAAACCGAGTAAGGGGTTAATAGGTGTAGATATTAGTTCTACTTCTGTTAAGTTATTGGAGCTCTCTGTAAAGAATGATCGTTACTGGGTGGAAAGTTACGCCTTGGTACCGCTCCCAGAGGGCAGTGTGGTTGAGAAAAATATTCTGAATCCTGAAGCTGTAGGGGATGCGCTCGAGCGTGCCTTTAATTTGGCCAATACACCGACAACAGCTGCCGCTTTAGCGATTCCAACCTCAATGGTAATTAGCAAGACCATTGAGATGGATGCCGATATGACGGATGACGAACGTGAAGTTCAAATCCGGATGGATGCAGAGCAATATATTCCTTTCCCATTAGATGAAGTTAGCCTGGACTTTGAGGTGCTGCCTGATCGTCTGGCCAATCCAAACCGGGTCAATGTTTTGCTGGTGGCGACACGACTGGAAAATGTCGAGAGTCGCTGTGAAGCGATTGAACTGGCCGGTTTAACCCCAAAAGTGGCAGATGTCGAAAGCTTTGCCATTGAAAATGCCTTTAAAGTCTTCGCCGATACCTTGCCGATGGGGGTAAATACCATTGGTGTGTTAGACATCGGTCATACCATGACCACGCTGTCGGTACTCAAAGACAATAAAATTATTTATACCCGCGAGCAGGTCTTTGGTGGCAAGCAGCTGACCCAAGAAATCCAGAACCGTTATGGTCTGTCCTTTGAAGAAGCCGGCCGCGCCAAGAAAAGCCGTACCTTGCCAGATGATTACGATGTTGAAGTGCTGGAGCCATTCCTTGAGGCGGTGGTGCAGCAGGCAGCACGTTCGCTGCAGTTCTTCTTCTCTTCATCGCAGTTTAGTGAAATTGACCATATTCTGCTGGCCGGTGGGAATGCCAATATTCCAGGCCTGGCCAAGCTACTACAGCAAAAACTGGGTTACCGCGTCACCATTGCCAATCCGTTTTTACAGATGGGTTTCTCCTCCAAAATTGATATTAAAAGAATTGAAAGCGATGCCTCTTCATTGATGGTGGCATGTGGCTTGGCATTGAGGAGTTTTGATTAATGGCAAAAATTAACTTACTCCCTTGGCGTGATGAGCTAAGAGAAAAACGAAAAAAAGAATTTATTGCGGTTTGTATTGGGGCTGCATTAATTGGGGTGCTGGCCGTCACGCTGGCATGGTTCTATTACAATCATAAACTTCAAGATCAGGAACAGGCCAATCAGCTGGTGATCAGTACCAACCAGAATCTGGATGTACAGTTAAAGTCGCTGGAAGGCCTGCAAGAGCAGCGTAATGCCATTGTCGAGCGCATGAAGCTGATTCAGGGTCTGCAAAGTCAGCGTCCGGTCGCGGTACGTTTGGTCGATGAGCTGGTCCGCGTTACCCCAAGTAGCATGTATTTGACCAAAGCGGCCCGTATTGGCAATAAATTTACCTTTGAAGGCAAGGCCGAAAGTCCAAACACGGTAGCAGAGTTCCTGCGTAATCTGGAAGCATCGCCATGGTATCGTAACGCCTTCATGAATTCTTTCTTGGCCGTTGAAGAAAATAAAAACAAGGCACCAAGTTCGGTTGTTCCACGGGTAGAAGAAAGCTATGGCAGCTTCGTGGTAACGGCAGATTTGGATGAAATTGCACTTCCAGGCACAGCACCTGCGTCTGGTACTCAAGCAACAGCGGGGGCAGTACAATGAGTCTCGATCAATATGAAGAAATGAATCAGGATCCTGTTGCTGCGCCAAAGAAAAAAATGACGCTGGATAAATTCCTGCAGCAATGGAATACCTTAGATCCGAATAACTATGGCAGCTGGCCGTTTTCCGTCAAGCTGACCATCTGGATCTTTATCATTATTTTAATTGCCTTCCTGGGCTATTTCCTGGCCATCAAGCCGAAGCTGGATGCAATTTCCAATGCGCGTGCACAAGAGCAGAACCTGCTGAATGAGTTTCGTGAAAAAGATTCCAAACTGCGTAACTTGCAGCAATATCAGGCGCAGTTACAGGAAATGGAAGCCAACTTTAACCAGCAGCTACAACAGTTGCCAAAAGAAACCGAAATTCCAGGTCTGGTTGAAGATGTGAACGTTACGGGCGTGAATTCAGGCTTAAGATTTAAAAATATCCGTCTGGAAAATGAAATCAAGCAAGAGTTCTTTATCGAGCAGCCAATTTCGATTGAAGCCACCGGTGATTATCACGCTTTTGGTTCTTTTGTCAGTGGTACAGCCGCTTTACCGCGAATTGTGACCATGCATGATTTCACCATTACTGCCGGTGAAAACAAGGAAAAGAAAACCGATATTCCACAAATTACCTATGTCGCGAAAGCCAAGACCTATCGCTATGTCGGGAATACCGATGCACAGGCAGGGAATAGCACGACTCCAGCCACAGGAGCAGCACAATGATGAAATTTGAAAAACTTTCGTTGGTTCTGGTGTTGGGCCTACTGGCTGCAGGCTGTGATTCACGTATTGATGCCGTGAATACACAAATGGCAGAAATCCGTAATCAGCCGCCGTTGCCGATTGAGCCGGCACCGACTTTTGAGCCGGCACCTGTATTTAACTATGCAGCGCATCAGCTGAAAAGCCCGTTTATGCCAAGTTCTCTGGCGGCCGAGCTGAAAATTATGGCGGGTAAACGGGTTTATCCAAACCTGTCGCGCCAGTTGCAGCCTTTAGAAAGCTATGCACTGGAAACCTTAAGTATGAAAGGTAGCATGCGCGGGCAACGCGGCGAGATTCTGGCCCTGATTCAAACTCCAGATGGTGAAATTGAACGGATTCAGCGCGGCAGCTATATGGGCTTGAATCATGGTCGGGTCATCAATATTACGCCGACACAAATTGACTTAATTGAGATTATTCCAGATGGTCGCGAAGGGTATGTTGAACGTCCAAGAAGTCTAGTACTGATTGGGCCGGCGCCATAAATTAAAGGAATAAAAATGAATAATACTGTGAAAGATTTTATTTTTGGGGATGGCATTACAATGAACAATTTGTTCCGTCAGTTTTCAATGGGCGCTGTTGCGATGGCCGTCATGCAAGTGGCCAATGCGCAGGTCAGCATTACCAATATTGTACCAATGCAAATTCCAGGACAAGGTACTGAAATTCGTGTCATGTTCAATGGCTTGCCATCTCAGCCTGCAGCCTATCAGCTTGAGCAGCCATCACGTTTGGTGCTGGATTTTGATAAAGCCCAGCAGAGCTTAAAACAGGCCAGCATTCCGGTTGCAACCCGGGAAGCCAGCTCGGTGGATGTCAGTTCCGATGCCCAGCGTGCACGTTTAACGGTTAATCTGGCTGAAGCGGGTGCTTTTACTACCCGTGTTGAAGGCAATACTTTTATTCTTAAAATTAACAGCACTCAGCCAGCCGCAACACCAGTGGCTATACAGCAGACAGCTCAAGGCGTATCAAATATTGGCTTCCAGCGCGGTGCAGAAGGGGAAGGTCAGGTAGTAATTGACCTGGCAGGCAGCAACACCCCGGTCGATGTACAACAGCAAGGCAGTAAAATTATTGTCCGTACCTTGGGCAATAAAATTCCTGCACATCTGGCGCGCCGTTTAAACGTCAATGATTTTGCCACCCCGGTATCTACCATTGATGCGCAAAATGATGGTGGCAATGGGGTAATTACTATTCAGTCTGCCGGAAGCTATGAATATATGGCGTATCAGGCAGAAAATAAACTGACCATCAGTCTGAAACGTCCGGTAGATAAGAACCCGTTCAAACCGCGTGCAGCACAAAGCTATACCGGCAAAAAGATTTCTTTAGATTTCCAGGATATTGAAGTGCGTCGTGTGCTGCAGTTACTGGCTGATTTTACCGGAATTAACATGGTTGCCGCCGATACGGTACAAGGCAATATCACCTTACGTCTCAAAGATGTGCCGTGGGATCAGGCACTAGATATTATTTTAAAAACCAAAAATCTGGATAAACGCCGTAATGGCAATGTGATCTGGATTGCACCCGTCGCAGAGCTGATCAAGGCCGAAGAAGAAGAAGCCAAAGCGATTGCACAAAGCGTCAAGCTGGCGCCGCTGCAAACCGAATATATCCAGTTAAATTATGCCAAGGCTGCTGATATTGAAAAACTGATTACTGATGGTAAAAACGCATCCAATTCTCGAGGCGGCACAAATTCGGGTTCTGGGGCAGATCCACTTGGTGATAGCGTCGGTAGTCTGCTCAGCCCACGTGGTACAGTGTCAGTCGATCCACGAACCAATACCCTGATTATTAATGATACTGCACAAAAAATTGACCAGATTCGCGGCATGATTGACTTGCTGGATGTATCGGTGAAACAGGTGATGATTGAAGCGCGTATTGTGCGTGCCACCACTGACTTCACCAAAGAGATGGGGGTCAAGTGGGGCATCCTGTCACAAGGGATCATGAATAATAACCATCTTCTGGTCGGTGGTAGTGATACCACACTGTGGAATTTACGTGAGCCGGAATTTGACGATGAGCGTGGTGGTTATACCTATGAAATTGAACGTCCACAAAACTTGAATGTCGATTTGGGGGTCACCAGCCCAGGTGCGAGCCGGATTGCTTTTGGTCTCATCAGCCTGTCTGACTTTATGCTGGATTTAGAACTGTCTGCCCTACAAGCTGATGGTTATGGTGAAGTGATTTCGACACCGAAAGTACTGACTGCTGATAAGCAACAGGCCAAAGTGGCTTCAGGTACGCAGATCCCGTATCAGTCTGCTGAAGGAGGCGGTGTCAATGCGGTATCCACCACAGAGTTTATTGATGCAACTTTAAGTCTGGATGTTACGCCAAGCATTACCCCGGATGGTAAAGTGCAGATGAACCTGAATATCACCAGTGATAGTCCGGGAGCACCAACGCCGACCGGTCAGCTGACGATTAACAAAAACTCGATCAATACCAATGTACTGGTCGATAATGGTGAAACCGTCGTGCTCGGTGGTATTTTTGAGCAGCAGACAGCCAATCAGCAAACCAAAGTGCCATTCCTGGGGGATATTCCGTATTTAGGCCGTTTATTCCGTAAAGATATTAAATCGGACAATAAACGTGAGTTGCTGATTTTTGTGACACCACGAATTGTTAATGACAGTGTTTCAAGAAATCATTAATATATTTTCAATTTAACAAAATAAATAGGTGACTCCTTGCCAAGCAAAGAGTTTAACGCCCTGCCAAATATCTATTTGGTGGGGCCGATGGGGGCCGGAAAAACCACGGTAGGGCGACATTTGGCAGAGCTGCTCGGACGCGAGTTCCTGGACAGCGATCATGAAATCGAGCGTCGTACCGGGGCCACCATTCCCTGGATTTTTGAAAAAGAAGGGGAAAGTGGTTTCCGTCACCGTGAAACCACCGTCATTGACGAGCTGACCTCTCGTACTCAACTGGTTCTTGCCACCGGCGGTGGTGCAGTCACCCAGGCCCCGAATCGTGAATTCCTCAAACAGCGTGGTATTGTGGTGTATCTGTATACCCCGGTCGAAATCCAGCTGCAACGTACCTACCGCGATAAAAACCGTCCTCTCCTTCAAGTTGAAAATCCTGAACAGAAACTGAAAGATTTGCTTGCAGTACGCGATCCATTATATCGTGAGGTGGCGCATCATATTATTGAAACCAATCAGGGGGCAGCCCGTGATCTGGCACAAAAAATCCTGAATGTGATCGTGGCGAAAAAATCAATTTAATTGAGTACAGTGTTTTAAAACCATGCAAACCTTATATGTTGAACTCGGCGATCGCCGTTACCCGATTTTTATTGGCAGTGATTTAAATCCTCAGACCTTACTGGAACCTTATATTCAAGGTAAGCAGGTCATGATTGTGAGCAACAGTACCGTGGCGCCTTTGTATTTAGAGCACTATCAAACTGCCATAGAAGCACTGGGTAAACAGGTGGCAACATGTATTTTGCCCGATGGTGAAAAATACAAGGATATTCAGCATCTCAATCTGATTTTTGATGCCCTGCTGGAGGCCGGGTTTAACCGCGATTGTACCGTGCTGGCACTCGGCGGCGGTGTGATTGGCGATATGGCCGGTTTTGCCTCGGCCTGTTTCCAGCGCGGTGTGTATTTTATTCAGGTGCCGACCACCTTGCTGTCTCAGGTCGATTCTAGTGTGGGTGGGAAAACTGGAATTAACCATCCGCTAGGTAAAAACATGATTGGTGCCTTCCAGCAACCGCAAGTGGTGCTGGCCGACATGTCGCAGCTCAAGACCTTGCCGGATCGTGAGCTGTCTGCCGGTCTGGCCGAAGTGATTAAATATGCGCTGCTGGGTGATATTGAGTTTCTGGACTGGCTAGAACAGCATATGGATGCCTTGGTGGCACGTGATCCGGTCTTGTTGGCGGAAGCGGTGTACCGTTCTTGCGCACACAAAGCCCGGATTGTCGCCAATGATGAAAAAGAGCAGGGCGAGCGCGCATTGCTGAATTTGGGTCATACCTTTGGCCATGCCATCGAGTCTTATCTCGGTTATGGCGAATGGCTGCATGGCGAAGCGGTTGCGACCGGTATGGTGATGGCCGCCGATTTATCGCATCGGATGGGCTGGATTTCCGCAGAGGATGTTGAGCGTACAAAAAGAATCATTTCTCGTGCCCAATTGCCGATAGTATGTCCTAAAATTCCGTTGGATGATTTTCTCGGTTTTATGGCCCATGACAAAAAAGTGCTGAATGGCCAGTTGCGACTGGTATTAATGCAGCGTCTGGGACAGGCCATCATTACCGGGGAATTTGATCCGGAATTAATGAAACAGTCTATTCTTGCGCATCAGGCAGCATAAATAAGGGATCCCATGGCAGCAGCATCACAAAGCGTCAAACAACGTGTTCAGAATTCCATCTGGTTGGTGTGTGGTGCGCTGTGTCTGCTGCTGGCGATTATCTTCTGGGCCATTACCGATCGTGATGAGCTGGTTGAAGTCGAAAAAGCCCCGGAATCAGAAGTTGAATTACAGATTCAGCCGGCAAAAGTCGCGGCAACCGCGCATTTGGGTGCCCTGATCGACGAAGTCAAACCGCTGGAACAAACCAAGCGTTTAACCGCTTCCGGTTTGCATGAGCCTGAATTTCGCGGCACCAAATTTATCTCCGAGCAGCGTAAAAACCAGACCATTGAGCTGTTTCGCGTGAGCGAAGAAGATATTATCAAGGGCTTTCTGAAAAAACAGGCTGATCGCCAGAATTTTCTTTATATTCGCTTGAGTGGTGAAAACCGCGCCGAGCAATATGTGTTGCTGTATGGCAATTATAAAAATACCAGTCAGGCGCGAAGCGCTTTAGAACAGCTGGCGCTGCAATTGCCTGCATCGGTCAAACCGGTGGTAACCAGCTTTATGGACTATCTACCGTTTGTCAATGACCTGGGTGCAGAGGAAGTGAGCCTAAACAATAAACTTTATGAAGTGGCTTTAAAGCCGGCTGCGCTGCCGAAAATTGATGAAAGTCTGCTGGCTGCACCAAAACAGAGCGCAACCAGTCCGCAACGCTCCACTACAACCACCACCGTAACCCGCCGTGATCAGGACGGAAACGTGGTGGATGTGCAAAAATCACAAAGTGGTGTTGCTCCACCTGCACCAGCATCGAATAACACCACCACAGAACAAGAAATTAGCGATCCTTTCAATTAAACTGCCGTTCTAAAATAGCGCAGGCTGGTGTATAAAAATAAAGATATGCACAAAAACAGTGCGTATAAAATAAGCGAAACTTCCCTGAAAGCGCACCGCTCTCACTGAAACTTGCCCAAATTAAGTCATTTAAAAATAGCACAATAAAGTTGGCATCATTTTTGCATTATTGGGGCATCAATTGAGTTAATGTCCCTATTTTGGAGCAAGAAAGATTCAATGATTGTGCGAAATCGTCAAATGTTTATGCTTGATTTAAGTGCGTAAAGGCAGTCACGGTTTTCCTCAGCTTGTCATCTTGATCACTCAAGATCAGAGCCAGGAGAAATGAACTTGCTCAACATGGATCTTAAGCTAAGTCAGTCGGACCAGGTCGCAAAAGAAAGTAGATTGTTAATGCCCAGCAAGGGCGCGTTGAAAGAAGGGTACGCTATGCACATGCCATCGCCTAATACTGTAGCTCCCGCTCAAGGTTTATACCAACCGGATGAGTTTAAAGATAACTGTGGTTTCGGTTTAATCGCCCATATGCAGGGTGATGCAAGCCATGATCTCGTCAAGACCGCCATTCATAGTTTAAGTTGTATGACCCACCGTGGTGGTATTGCCGCAGATGGCAAGACGGGCGATGGTTGCGGTCTATTGCTTGCCATGCCAAAACAGTTCTTCCGTGAAGAAGCCAAACGCTTAAGTGACATTACCTTAAGTGAAGTGTTTGCTGTGGGCACTATTTTCCTGAGCCTCGATCCGGCCTTAGCTGCGCATGCCAAACAGACGTTAACCAAAGAAATTGAAGCAGAAGGCTGTAAAGTCATTGCCTGGCGTGTAGTGCCAACCAATAACGATGCCTTAGGCTCAATTGCCATGCAGTCTTTGCCTGCCTTTGAACAGGTCATCGTGAACTGCCCGATTGGCGTGACTGAAGTTGAATTTAACCGCAAATTATTTTTGGCGCGTCGCCGTGCCGAGCAGCAACTCAGCAATGATCCGTATTTCTATGTGACCACTTTATGTTCAACTGTGATTAGCTATAAAGGTCTGATGATGCCAGCTGCGATTGCTGACTTCTATACCGACCTGGCTGATGAGCGTTTAGCGTCCCATATTGTGGTATTCCACCAGCGTTTCTCGACCAATACCTTGCCACGCTGGCCGCTGGCGCAGCCGTTCCGTTATCTGGCGCACAATGGTGAAATCAACACCATTACTGCAAACCGTAACTGGGCGCTGGCACGTACCCCTAAATTTGAAAACCCGTTGTTGCCGGGCTTAACCGAGCTGAATCCAATTGTGAACCGTACCGGTTCAGATTCATCCAGCCTGGACAATATGCTGGAAATTCTGGTGGGTGGCGGTATGGATCTGTTCCGTGCGCTACGTATGCTGGTACCACCAGCCTGGCAAAACGTGGAAACCCTGGATGCAGACCTGCGTGCCTTCTATGAATTTAACTCGAAACACATGGAAGCCTGGGATGGTCCGGCAGGTCTGGTGATTCAGGATGGTCGTCATGCCATCTGTATGTTAGACCGTAACGGTTTACGTCCGGCACGCTGGGTCATCACCAAAAATGGTTATATCACCCTGGCTTCTGAAATTGGCGTCTGGGGTTATGAACCGGAAGATGTGGTGTCGAAAGGCCGTGTCGGTCCGGGTCAGATTCTGGTGGTGGATACCATGACTGGCAAAGTGCTGGACACCAGTGATGTAAACCAGCACCTGAAAAAAATGCGTCCTTACCGTGAATGGTTACGTGAAAATTCAATTCGCGTTCAAGGCAGCCCGGAATTAGAAGAATATTTATGTGATCAGGGCTTAAAAGGCGATGGCCTGAAAGCGGCACAAAAAATGTTTATGGTCACTTTTGAAGAACGTGACCAGTTACTGCGTCCAATTGCAGAAAGCGGTCAGGAAGCCGTTGGCTCGATGGGCGATGATACCCCAATGGCCGTGTTGTCGCGTCAGGTGCGTCATGTATCGGATTATTTCCGTCAGCAGTTTGCACAGGTCACCAACCCGCCAATCGACCCGTTACGTGAATCAATTGTGATGTCGCTGGAAACCTGTCTGGGCCGTGAGCAAAACGTGTTTGAACAGGGGCCGGAACATGCTGATCGTCTGATCATTTCCAGCCCGGTGCTGTCAAACTCGAAAATGCACCAGATTCGTACTTTAGGACGTAAAGGCTATGAAATTGCCGATATCGACCTGAACTATGCTGAAACAGAAGGTCTGGAAGCGGCAATCACACGTATGTGCGAGCAGTCTGCACAAGCGATTCGTGATGGCAAAACCTTATTGGTACTTTCCGATAAGAAAATCCGTGAAGGCTATCTGCCGGCCAATGCAGTGATGGTCACTGGGGCAGTGCATCACCACCTGATTAATACCGGTTTGCGTACCGATGCCAACCTGATTGTGGAAACCGGTTTTGCCCGCGATCCGCATCAATTTGCAGTGTTGCTTGGTTTTGGTGCAACCGCGATCTATCCATATCTGGCCTATGATGTGATCAATGATTTGGTCGCTAAAGGTGAATTGCTCGGTGATCCGGTCTATGCACAATCGAACTTCCGTAAAGGGATTGAAAAAGGCCTGCTGAAAGTCCTGTCAAAAATGGGTATTTCAACCGTTGCTTCGTATCGTGGCGGTCAGCTGTTTGAAGCAGTTGGTTTATCTGCCGAAGTGGTGAATACCTGCTTTAGCGGTGTACCAAGCCGTATTCAGGGTGCGACTTTTGTCGATCTGGAAAATGACCAGAAAAAACTGGCCGATACCGCGTGGAAAGCGCGTAAGCCAATTGATCAGGGCGGTTTGCTGAAATTCGTATTTGGCAAGGAATATCATGCCTTTAACCCGGATGTGATCAACTCCTTACACAAGGCGGTGCGTTCAGGCAATTATGCCGATTTCAAAGAATACGCCGAGATTGTGAATAACCGTCCAATCGCGACCATTCGTGATTTATTTAAACTGAAAACAGACAATTCGATTCCACTGGAACAGGTGGAATCGGTTGAAGAGATTTTACCGCGCTTCGACTCAGCCGGGATGTCTTTAGGGGCGTTATCACCTGAAGCACACGAAGCAATTGCGATTGCCATGAACACGATTGGTGGTCGTTCGAACTCGGGTGAGGGCGGTGAAGATCCAGCGCGTTACGGCACCATCCGTAACTCGAAAATCAAACAAATTGCATCGGGCCGTTTTGGTGTGACGCCTGCGTATTTAACCTCTGCAGAAGTCCTCCAGATTAAAGTCGCGCAAGGTGCAAAACCAGGTGAAGGTGGCCAGTTGCCGGGCGGTAAAGTAAACGGTCTCATTGCCCGTTTACGTTACTCTGTACCGGGCGTAACCTTAATTTCGCCACCACCGCATCACGACATTTACTCGATTGAAGATTTATCACAGTTGATCTTCGATTTAAAACAGGTGAACCCACAGGCGATGGTGTCGGTGAAACTTGTTTCTGAGCCAGGTGTCGGCACGATTGCGGCCGGTGTTGCGAAAGCGTATGCCGATTTCATTACCATTTCTGGTTATGATGGCGGTACAGCGGCTTCGCCACTTTCTTCTATTCATCATGCAGGTTCTCCGTGGGAGCTCGGTCTGTCTGAAGCACATCAGGCACTGCGTGTGAACGATCTGCGTGGTAAAGTTCGCGTACAAACCGATGGGGGTTTAAAAACCGGTCTGGACGTGGTGAAAGCGGCCATCCTCGGTGCAGAAAGCTTCGGTTTTGGTTCTACCCCAATGATCGCTTTAGGTTGTAAATATCTGCGCATCTGTCACCTGAACAACTGTGCGACCGGTGTGGCGACGCAGCAGGATCACTTGCGTCAGGAACACTATATCGGTGAGCCGCAAATGCTGATCAACTTCTTCACCTTTATTGCTGAAGAAACCCGTGAATGGCTGGCGGCGCTGGGTGTATCCAGTCTGAAAGACCTGATTGGTCGTACAGACTTGCTGGAAATCCTGCCGGGTGAAACCGACAAGCATGCCCATCTGGATTTAAGTGCCTTGCTGGAATCACATCCTGCCGCGGAAGGTAAGGCGCAGTACTGTGAAGTACAAGGCAATGAACCGTTCGATAAAGGCGTATTGGCCGAGCAGATGGTTAGCGAGATGCTGCCAGCCATTGAAGCCGGTACCGGTGGTGAATTTAATTACACCATTGGCAACTGTGACCGTTCAATCGGTGCGCGTATTTCTGGTGAAATTGCCCGCCGTTATGGCAACCTCGGTATGGAAGCCCATCCGGTGAAAATGAACCTGACCGGTACTGCAGGTCAATCGCTGGGTGTCTGGAATGCCGGTGGTTTACACATCAAGCTGGAAGGTGATGCCAACGATTACGTGGGTAAAGGTATGGCTGGTGGTCGTCTGTCGATCTTCCCACCAAAAGGTTCGCCGTTCCAGACCCAGAATACCGCAATTATTGGGAACACCTGTCTATACGGTGCCACTGGCGGTAAACTGTTTGCAGCCGGAACTGCAGGTGAGCGTTTCGCGGTGCGTAACTCGGGTGCCTTTGCTGTGATTGAAGGCGCAGGCGATCACTGCTGTGAATATATGACCGGTGGTATCGTAACGGTACTGGGTAAAGTCGGACACAACTTTGGTGCCGGGATGACAGGTGGTTTTGCTTATGTACTTGATTTGGACAATGACTTCGTTGACCATTACAACCATGAGCTGATCGAGTTAAACCGTATTTCTACAGAGTCGATGGAAGAACACAAAGAGTTCTTGTCACGTATCTTAGATGAGCATATTCAAGAAACGGGTAGTGCCTGGGCGTACAAGATCCGCCATGAGTTTGATTACTACAGCCGCAAGTTCTGGCTGGTAAAACCAAAAGCAGCCAACTTGCTGACTTTGTTAAAGACAACTCAAGCTGATCCTCAATAATTCCACGACTGCAGAAATGAAGCCAGATGCAAGGCAACTGTGAATCCCTTGCATCTAGCCACGGAGTAAAGACATGGCAGAACGCCTAAGTAATGACTTTCAATTCCTGGATGTTGCACGCCAAGACCCAGAGAAAAAAGAGATTGACGTCCGCAAATCTGAGTTTGTGGAAATTTATAAGCCATTTACCGCAGAAGTGGCGACCAACCAGACCCATCGCTGTTTAGGCTGTGGTAACCCGTATTGTGAATGGAAATGTCCGGTACATAACTACATTCCAAACTGGTTAAAACTGGTTTCAGAAGGCCGTATTTTCCAGGCAGCAGAACTGTGCCATCAGACCAATACCTTGCCAGAAGTGTGTGGCCGGGTGTGTCCGCAAGACCGTCTCTGTGAAGGTGCCTGTACCCTAAATGATGGTTTTGGTGCCGTGACCATCGGCAATGCAGAAAAATACATCAATGACACTGCATTTGCGCTGGGCTGGCGTCCAGACATGTCACATGTCAAATGGACCGATAAAAAAGTCGCGATTATTGGTGCGGGCCCGGCAGGTCTGGGTTGTGCCGATATTCTGGTGCGTAATGGTGTAAAACCAGTCGTATTTGACAAGCGTCCGGAAATTGGTGGTCTGCTGACTTTTGGTATTCCAGAATTCAAGATGGAAAAAGATGTGATGAAACGCCGCCGTGAAATTTTCACCGGTATGGGCGTAGAATTCCGTTTAAATACCGAAATTGGTACAGATGTCACCATTGACCAGTTACTGGCTGATTATGATGCTGTCTTCATGGGCATGGGTACTTATACCTACATGAAAGGTGGTTTTGCCGGTGAAGACCTGGATGGTGTGTATGATGCGCTGGACTTCCTGATTGCCAACGTGAATCGTTGTCAGGGCTGGGAAAAAGATCCATCAGAATACATCTCAGTCGAAGGCAAAAAAGTGATTGTCCTGGGTGGTGGTGATACCGCGATGGACTGTAACCGCACCTCAATCCGTCAGGGTGCCGAGTCGGTTACCTGTGCCTATCGCCGTGATGAAGCCAATATGCCGGGTTCACGTCGTGAAGTGACCAATGCGCGTGAAGAAGGGGTGGAATTCCAGTTTAACCGTCAGCCAATTGAAATTGTGGGTGAAAATGGCAAAGTTACTGGAGTAAAAGTGGTGACCACGCAACTGGGTGAACCAGACAGCCGTGGCCGTCGTAGTCCAGAGCCAATTCCGGGTTCAGAAGAAATTCTGCCGGCAGATGCAGTATTGTTGGCCTTCGGTTTCCGTACCAGCCCAGCCGACTGGTTTGCCGATGTGAACATCAACCTGGATGGTTCAGGTCGTGTCGTGGCTGCAGAACAGCAGGAATTTAAATTCCAGACTTCAAACCCGAAAATTTTCGCCGGTGGTGATATGGTGCGTGGCTCTGATTTAGTCGTGACTGCAATCTGGGAAGGTCGTCAGGCAGCAGAAGGCATTCTGGATTATCTGGATGTCTGATTCACGCTGAATTCATTCAAGAAGCCCGCTTTTAGAGCGGGTTTTTTAATCACTTTGGTTTTAGAATCGGTAGGTGAAGATGAAAAAGAGACAAGGGCTGCTAGCAAATTCGCTGTAAACACACTTTATGCAACAGGTCATTTTGAAGTTTTTTGCAAATTGAATCGGTCTTTTTGCCATAGGGGAAAGTGATTTTGTTCACATACTGAGCTTCTCCAAAATAAAAAAGGTCAGTAACCATGACGCAAGTGACGGCAGAAAAATCCTATCTTCATCGTCCGAAAGCCATTGGGATCACGGTTCGCCGGCTCAAATTTAATCCTCATGCTATCCGCCGGCATTATTTTGCCAATTCTCCAGTGATGTCGCATCTGCTTACCGCCTTATCTTCCACTTTTCCCATTGGTGAGCAGTTTTTTGTACATAGCGTGCGTAATGTACGTGATCAGGTTCAGGATCCGCAGTTGCAGGCACAAATTGCTGCGTTTATTGGGCAAGAGGCAATGCATTCCAAGGCGCATCGTGAATTTAACAATGCCTGGCGCCGTGATGATTATCAGCTCGATCGTTTTCAGGCCTGGCTGGCGCGCAAAGATCATCATGTCAAAAGTCTGCCACCCAAAGTACAACTGGCGATTACCTGTGCCTTTGAACATTTTACTGCGCTACTGGGCGGTTATATTCTGCGTCATCCGGAAGTGTTGAGTACGCTGGATGATGATGCGGCCAAGCTGTGGATCTGGCATGCGATTGAAGAAATTGAACATCGGGCGGTGGCGTTTGAGGTATATCAGCATGTGTATGCCGATCATCGCCTGCGCCGTATGATCATGCGCAGTGTGACTGCCGGTTTTGCCAGTCTGACTTTTTATAGCGCTTCACAGCTGTTTTTACAGGGCAAGAAAAACAGTATGCCGAAAATCGGCGGTAATCTGTTTGGTTTGTATTTGCTGGCGAAAATGCTGCTGCAGCTATTGCCGGAATATCTGTCTTATTACCGGAAAGATTTTCATCCGGCCAAAATCAATTACAGTCGCAGCCTTAGATACTGGAAGCAGCGCATGGCAACGCAGTATCAGGTTGAAGGTTTCCAGCAGGAACAACAGCCACAATTACTCAGTTAATTCAAACAGATGTTGGATAACTAATCGAAACCAGGCCGATTATGTGTCTGGTTTTTTCATGCGTGTATGTTTTCCAAGTGATAAATAAAATTAACAAAACTGGGCTAAAATACCGTTAGAATCAAATTATTGAACAAATACAAATAAATAATTAGAGGATAAGGCATGAACTTGATGAAAAAAACACTGCTGATGCTGGCACTCAGCAGCAGCTTGACCTTGAGTGGCTGTGGCTATAACACCTTGCAAGTCAAAGATGAAGCCGTGACAGCTGCTTGGTCGGAAGTCCAAAACCAGTATCAGCGCCGTGCCGATCTGGTGCCGAACCTGGTCAATGTAGTGAAAGGCTACGCTGCACATGAAGAGCAGGTGTTGACTGAAGTGACCCAGGCACGTGCCAATGTGGCCGGCTTAAAAGTCGATCAGGCGGTGCTGGAAGACCCAGCCCTGTTCCAGCGTTATCAGGAAGCGCAAGCGCAAATGACTGGGGCGCTATCGCGTTTAATTGCGGTATCAGAAAATTATCCGGATTTAAAAGCCAATCAGCAGTTCCGGGATTTGCAGGTACAGCTTGAAGGTACCGAAAACCGTATTGCGGTAGCGCGTAACCGTTATATCACCACGGTACAGGACTTTAATGCCTATTCACGCCAGTTCCCACAGGTGATGACTGCAAAAGTGATTGGTATGGACACCAAGCCAAACTTTAGTGCCGATCAAAACGCACAAACTGCACCAACCGTGTCGTTTGAATAATCCCACGCCCCAAGGAGCCGCGGATCATGCCTGATTCAATTACTGCTCTCATCCGGTGGATACTGCACAGCCTGCTGTTGTGCTGTGCACTATTGCTCAGTTCACTCAGTCTGGCAGATACCGCTGCTACCGGCTCAGCAGATGACCTGGCGGCGGCGCGTATCATTCAGGAACAGCAACGTGCGGCCAATGCTCGTCATCAGAGTCAGACAGTCGCTGCATCTGAGGCAAGTGTTGAACAACCGGCGATTGCCAATGATATGGCAGAAGGGGAGTCCATCCGCGGCTTGCCGACTTTAAATGAGCCGGTGATTGATCAGGCCAATTTGCTGAGTGCAGCGCAGAAACAGGCGATAAGCCAGCGGATTTTAGCGCTGCATCAGCAGGGTAAAGCACAAATTGGGGTGGTAATTGTGCCGACCACCGGTCAGGAAGATATTTTTGATTTCGCCATGCGCGTTGCAGAACGCTGGCAGTTGGGATCGGCCAAATATGACAATGGCTTGTTGATGGCAATTGCAGTGAATGATCGCCGTATTCAGATTTTAACCGGTTATGGTCTGGAAGGGGTATTACCTGATATTGTGCTGGGCCGGATTATCAACAACCAGATCACGCCGTATTTTAAACAGGCACAATATGCCAGCGGCATTGAAGCCGGTCTGGCCGAAATTGAACGTATTTTGAATATGGACCCGGAAGTAGCGGCTAATGCTGCCAAAGAGCTGCAAGAACGCCAGCAACAGGCCTTACGTGAGCAGCAGGCACGGGAAAAAACTTTTAATACAGTCATTTTTATTTTAATTGCCGGAGTGATTGGCTCCTATATTGTTGGTAAACGTCTCAGCGCTTCAACCGCTGCGGTGGCGGCTACGGTGGCGGGGTTGGTCAATGGTGTGGGCATATTCACCAGTTTATTAATGGGACTTGGGATTTTCTTTTTACTCATTACCGCACTGGCCCAAGCGATTTTTCATATTTTCCTGGCCTCGGCTGGCCGTGGCGGTGGAGGCGGCGGCTTTGGTGGTGGCGGTGGATATAGCGGCGGAGGCGGCGGCTTCGGCGGGGGAGGAGCATCAGGATCATGGTAACCACAACAGATACAACCGAAATTATTACCCAGCCGAAAACTCAGGAGCTGAGCCAGCCCAGTTTAAAACGCTGGTTTAAGCACTTTTTCTACATGCCGGCCACTAAACGCTTTTTTAACCAGCAGGACCAGTACGCGATTGCGCAAGCGGTCACAGAAGCCGAGCATGGCCATATTGGCGAAATACAGGTGGTGATTGAAGGTTGTCTACCTTCGCGTTTGGCTTATTATCAGGATACGCGTACCCGCGCACGGCAGCTGTTTGCTGAGCTGGGTGTTTGGGATACGGAATATAACAGTGGGGTACTGCTTTATTTAAACTTGTGTGAGCGAAAAGTTGAGATTGTGATTGACCGTGGTATTAAGCATGCCACTGAGCAGCAGGTTTGGGATGAGATTTGCCAAAAAATGGTGTATGGCCTAGCGCAAAGAGAGTATCAGCAGGCAGTGATCTTGGGTGTTAAAGAAATTGGCATGATTCTGGATGGTTTTTATGACCGAAAAATTCAGGATGAAGCCAATGAGTTGGGGAATAAGCCGATTATTCTTGGTTAATGTTGTAAATATGTGACACTAAGTGTCACTTTTTTACATAAAAATACATTAAAAAAATAAAGTGAAAATTTTTTATCCATAAATGGCTGTTTTTTCTTTAAATATATTTATAATAAAAGTTGGCACATATAGTGCTGTATACAAAATAGCTTATAAAGCTTATAAAAAATTAACAAAACATTTGTGGAGAATGTTATGAACGCTCAAAAAGGTTTTACCCTTATCGAATTGATGATCGTTGTAGCGATTATTGGTATTTTGGCTGCAATTGCGATTCCTGCGTACCAAAACTATACAGCTAAGTCGCAAGTAGCTGCTGGTTTAGCAGAAATTTCACCTGCAAAAACAAATGCTGAAGCTAAATTAGCAGAAGGTGTTTCTGCTACTATTACATCTGCATCTGCATTAGGAATTTCAACTTCTAAAAGATGTACAGCATTAAGTGTATCTGTTGCTAAAACAGGTGAATCTAGTATTACCTGTACATTGGCTGGGACTACCTCTATTAATGGTCGGAAAATTCAATGGGTTCGTGGCGCTGATAATACAGATGGTACAATCGGTACTTGGACATGCAAGACGAATGTGGCCGATGATTTTATTCCAAAAACTTGTGAATCTGCTTCAATCAGTTAATAACTAATTAAAAAAAGGGTAGAAATATAAATATATTCTACCCTTTTTTTAGAAGTTTTATTTTTAAAATTAAACATAGTTGCATAAAATTAAAGATATAAATTTTAATAAATGTATATTTTAATAAGGGGTTAAAGTGCAGTTGATGCGAAGAATATTTATAATAGTCGCTATGTTAATATATGTCTTTGCTATTCTTAATCCAGCTTTTTATTTGCCATGGTCTGGATTTTTATCCGAGTATTTAGTCTTTTTATCCTTAATATGTTTATTGCCTGTTTTATTTAAAAGTAATATATCCATACCTAGGATTTCATTTTTATTTTTACTCGTCAGCTTTATTCCTTTATTACAATATTATTTTGGGTTAATCTTTTATTTTGATATTGCAATGTTATCAACTTTATATTTGATTGCATTCTGGGTTGCTATCATTTTAGGTTTTAATATTGTAGAAAAATATCATTCGTCATTTATTTATTTTTATTTTGTTATTTTATTTGCTGGTTTACTGTCTAGTTTAATTGCAATATTTCAGTGGTTAGATTTGGATTTGAACCCAGATTTTTTTATGCAATCAGTTGGTCGACCATTTGCTAATATGGCACAGCCTAATCATCTTTCAACTTTTTTAATTTTAGCACTCATTTCTTGCTTATATTTTTATGAGAACAAAACTATTAATAATAAAGTTTTGGCTATATTTAGTATTTTTCTTTTAATTTCAATTGTCTTGACTCAATCACGAACTGCATGGCTTGTATTTTTATGCTTATCTCTTTATTGGTTAGTATCTTATAAAAAAGAAATCCTAAGATTAAGCAATAGAATTATCATCTTTTATTTTGTTTTATTTATAGTTTTTTCTGTTACACTTCCTTTAATAAAAGAGTTCTTAGTTAAAAAACCAACTATATCTATCTTAGATAGAGCATCTTCTGGGCATGAAAGAATCCAAATATGGCAACAGGCCGTAGAAGCAATTAAGCTGAAGCCGCTTGGTGGCTATGGTTGGAATCAGAGTTCATTTGCTCAATTTGATACCATACAAAATGGATTTATAAAAAATTACTTGACTAGTTTTCACAACATAGTTTTAGATATTTTAGTATGGTGCGGAATACCCCTAGGTATATTCATAATATTATTTGTTTCTTATCTATTAATAAAATTTTTAATTTATTCTAGTAGTTCAGCTCAAGTTTGCGCTCTTAGCTTTATTTTGGCTATATTAGTACATGCTTTATTTGAATATCCCTTATCTTATTCATATTTTTTGTTGCCTATGGGGTTTGTATTTGGATTTGTTTTATATAGCTTTAAAAATAGTGTAATTAAGATAAATAGTTTTTTAATCATTTTTATTTTTGGTGTTTGTCTTAGTTTTTATATATTTCGAGAATATAGCAGGATTCCAGACAATATGGTTGCTGCTGAAGCACATGAAATGAATGAAAGAAGAGACTTTATAGAGTTACCATATCCAAAAAATATGTTTACAGTTTTTGTTAAACGTGCTGAGTGGATTGCTCTGTATCCTTGTACTAAGTTTGATAAAAAAGAAATTGATGAATTTAGCTATATGGTTAAAACATATATTATTCACTATGATCT
This sequence comes from Acinetobacter sp. Q186-3, assembly GCF_013420655.1. Taxonomy (NCBI): domain Bacteria; kingdom Pseudomonadati; phylum Pseudomonadota; class Gammaproteobacteria; order Moraxellales; family Moraxellaceae; genus Acinetobacter; species Acinetobacter sp. Q186-3. The sequence continues at coordinate 72,394 of NZ_VOXS01000003.1, forward strand.
ATTAAAGATTTCAGAAGTCTTAGTTTACAATGGGTATCCTGAACAAGCTTTAAAATATCTTGATATACTAAACTATATGTATAGCAAAAACTATAAATTAAATACGTTAAAGTGTGCCAGTCATCAATAGTGATAGGCTTTGTTGCACAAAGCTGTTCTTAAGGGCTTCTTCGGCAATATAATTTCCAAATGAAGAAGCCTACACACAAAATCTACCGCACAACCAATTGGCCCGCATATAACCGAGCTCTCATTAATCGTGGGAATATTGCTATTTGGTTCGATCCAAAAACACAATGGTATGCAGAACCTCAAGGCAAACAAGGTCGAAGTCAAACCTACTCCGACATAGCGATTCAATGCTGTTTGATGATCAAATCTCTATTTAGACTCACTTTACGCATGGTTACTGGTTTTGTTCAAAGCTTAATTAAACTTTGCGGATTAGATTGGACAGCACCAGACTTCACGACGCTTTGTAGAAGACAAAAATATTTTGATATTCAAATTAGCTACCAGAAAAGTCGTGATGGGTTACACCTACTCATCGACTCTACGGGTTTAAAATTTTTAGGTGAAGTCGAATGGAAGCGTAAGAAACATCAGCCAGAATACCGTCGGCAATGGCGTAAACTGCATATTGGTATAGATGCTGAAACATGGCAAATACGTGCCGTTCAGTTTACGATAAATAATGTCAGTGATTCATAAGTACTTGGTGATTTACTCGATCAGATTCCTCAAGATGAGCATATTGACTCCGTTTATACCGATGGTGCTTATGACACGAAGCGGTGTCGCCAGTTGAACACAGATCGAAATGCCCATGCTTATCCCACTTCAAAACAGGTTAAATTCCAATCAAACTTGCCACACAAAGCACTATCATCTTGCTTAAAAAAATATAAGATAGAGCCAGTTTTTTGGTCTATTTTTCTTATGAAATCTGCATTGCTAATATTGGCTGCCTTACTCATCTCCCTTGCATGGCTATTGCCCATTCACTACCGCCCATGGGTTACCTATACAGGCGAACTTTATGCATTTTTTGCGCTGTTCGCTTTAGCGGCTATTTTTCTAAAAGAAAAACTGACTCTTCCAAAAATAAGCCTGCCTTTGCTAGCCTTAGCCACTGTCCCATTCATTCAATGGGCCTGTGGTTTGCTATTCTTTTTTGATAAAGCCCTATTTAGCAGTCTGTATATTTTTGGATTCTGGCTGGCAATCGTATTGGGCTATAACCTGACCGTAGATGCTGCGCAGCGAGAAAAAATATTTACAGGTTTAAGTTTTGTCTTTTTAGGTGTCGGCACCCTAACCGGTCTCACGGCCATTTGCCAATGGCTCACCATCGACCAGTATTTCCCGTTTATGGTCGATATTCGTACCGGCCAGCGCCCTTATGCCAACTTCGCCCAACCGAATAATATGGCGACCTTTTTAGTGATGTCGCTTATGGCATGTCTGTATTTATATGAAAAACAGAAACTGAAAACAGCACTTTTGGTTGCAACTGGTTTGGTGATCTTAAGCGGGGTGGTGCTGAGTCAATCACGCACCTCTTGGGTCGCCTCACTGTGTATTCTGGCTTATCTCGGTTATCAGCAATACCAAGGCTATATCCGCCTGAAATGGTTCTATAGCGCGCTCTGGTTTGCAACTTTTGTTGGTTTGATCTTTATTGCTCCTTCTTTAAGTCAACTACTCTCACAAAGCGCAGATATAGCGGTACAGTCTCGTGATGTGGTACAGCGTGCTACAGGGGATATGTCACGGCTGGCAATCTGGGAGCAGATGCTACACGCAATTGCCCATCAACCCTGGTTTGGCTATGGCTGGCATCAGACCAGTGTCGCTTACACCACCATCAGTGAATTTTTCCAGGGACCGGTATGGATTCGTAGCGCCCACAATATCGTGCTTGATCTGCTGCTCTGGAATGGTCTGCTGATTGGCTTGCCATTGTTGGCTTATCTGGCCTATTGGGGCTATCAGCTGCATCGGCAGGTGAATTCGACCATTTCGGTGATTGGTCTGTTGATGCTCGGTGCCTTCCTGATTCATGCCATGCTGGAATTCCCGCAGAACTATGCCTATTTTCTGCTGCCCGCCGGTTTTATCTTGGGGATTGTACAATCACAGCGTCCAAAGGCTGGCGTGCAGTTGTCGTCAATATTCATGCGAGTTGGCTTTGGCGTGGGTTTAGTCCTGTTACTGCTGATTTATCGTGATTATGAAGTGATGGTGCCAAAGCTGAATCAATCGGTGCGTTATGAAAAGACACCGGAAAAAATCACCAATCAGGATCAGATTTATCTGCTCGAGGAGTTTAACCGCCGCATTGCCTGGATTCGTCTGAATCCGTATAGCCAGCAAAGCCCAGAGCAATTACAGCAGATTCATGAGATTGTGCTGAATTATCCAACCCAGTATGACCTGCTTAAATATGCCCGGGTGCTGGCATTTAATGGCTATGAAGCCGAAGCCAAACAGCAGCTGGAGCTGTTAAAGATCGTGCGAAAGGTCGAGGTGGATTATGACAGCTTGCTGGATGGGGCAGAAATCAGACCAGAACCATAAATCATCTGCTGATTTTTAAGGCTGCTGTTTGGGATTTGAAGCACATTGCTCAATCCATAAAAAAGACCGGAACTCCGGTCTTTTTTATGCAGTTAATCTTTTTAATTGAGCTTAGAGCTGGCTCTGAATATAGTTTTCAATACCGACAGATTCAGTTAAATCCAGTTGCGTGGTCGCCCAGTCCAGATATTCTTCTTCTTTTTCCAGAATTTCCTGAACCAGATCACGGGTCACATAATCCATTTCCTGTTCAGCCAAAACGACGGCTTTCTGAATGGCTTCAATATTTTCTTTGACTTTACGGACATCACAGTTCAGCACTTCAACGGTGTGCTGACCAATATACAGTTTACCCAGATGTTGCAGATTCGGTAGACCTTCTAGAAATAAAATCCGCTCGATAATTTTATCGGCATGTTTCATCTGACGAATTGATTCTTTATATTCCGCCGAACCGAGTTGCTCAATGCCCCAGTCATTAAACATGCGCGAATGTAAAAAATACTGGTTAATAGCGGTTAAATGATGATACAGCACCTGATTCAGCTGATTAATCACTTCACGATTGCCTTTCATTGCACTACTCCATCTCACAATTTCTGCCCTAAACAGTTTTAAGGCAATCTAGAGCTTTATCTTAAACAAGATGATGCAGGATGGCGAGTAATTTATTGAACAGCAAATGAAAATCGTCATCAATGCGATTCGGCAGCAAGGCCCAGTCGGGCAATAAAAACCCGCCTGAGTCAGAAGCGGGGGAGGAGAGTCGGCCCACGGACCGAAGGATTTATTCTTATTGGAATTAGGCAGCAACTGCGAGACGGCCAGCAAGTTCGGCCACTTCATCGCTAATAATGGCACGTGCTTCAGGGGCACAGCGGCCACAGCAGGTTCCCAGATCGAGCAGGTCACGAATTTCGCGATAGCTTTCAGCACCGTTCGCTACGGCGTCTTTAATGTCTTGATCTGTAATACCACGGCACAAGCAAACGTACATTGATACAACCATAAAGAATTAAATAAGATAAGTGTTATTATTGATAATTATTATCGTTTGTCAATAAAAATCATTTGAAAATTCATTTGTTGTGATTGGGTTTTTGAATAAAAAAATACCATCTTATCGATGGTATCTTTTTTGTACAGCTAAGTTATTGATTAATAATTACTACGCCATCCATTTCAACCAGTGCACCTTTTGGCAGGCTGGCCACACCTAAAGCGGCACGTGCTGGATATGGCTGGGCAAAATATTCACCCATAATCTGGTTCACCAACTGGAAATTAGATAAATCGGTCAGGTAGATGTTCAGTTTGGCAATATCAGCCAGCGTGCCACCTGCGGCTTCACAAACGGCTTTCAGGTTGTCAAAAACACGGCGGATTTGCGCTTCAATGCCTTCAACCAGTTCCATGCTGTAAGGATCAAGGCCGATCTGTCCTGACAGGTACAAGGTATTACCCACTAAAATGGCTTGAGAGTATGTACCAATGGCAGCAGGCGCATTTTCAGTATGGATCACTTGGCGGGACATCGATTTCTCCTTTTATAAGTATGGACAGCATAAACGATTAGCCGGGCAGGCCCGGGACTATCGTATCATGATTAACAGGCTTTGGATGTTTCAGCAATATTTGGCGGCAGTTCCAGACGGATAATCCGCGGGAAGCCAAAATGCATACGCAGGTCGCGAATAATCTGGGCAATCTGCTTACGGTTATTCACCACAATATTGACATAGGTTTTGGCATCGTGGCTACGGACCATTTCCACCCCGGTCTTGGCCTTACGGCATTGATAGATCAGGTCAGAAATCTGCTCATCATTCATTTCAATATCAATGCATAAATAGGCGGTGAAACTGACGTCATCGACATCATCCGAGTTCCACTGCAATGGCATGATATTTTCCGGATGCAGATGCTGTTCATGCAGCAGGTTATGGCAACGCGCACGATGCACAATTAAACCCCGGCGGGATAAATGGCCCTGAATCGGATCACCAAGTACCGGATTACAGCAATGCGCATATTTAACATCAATGCCTTCGGTGCCCTGAATCAGACGATCCGAAACTTCCGAGCTGCTGTCCTGTGAATAAAGATGGTTGGCCACCAGTTGCGGTAACAGGTCACCGACTGCAATCTGTTCAAACAGGCGTTCTTTACTGTCGATATGACGCCATTGCAACAGGTTAATCCAGTCGTCTTCGCTTAAATCTTTAATCGAACAGTTAAACAGTTTTAAGGCACGGTTAAGGGCCTGCTCACCCACCAGACGCTGCTCATCAATATCCTGATCACGCAGAATGTTTTGCAGGGCACGGCGCGCTTTTTGGGTATTAATAAAGCTGAGCCAGTCCGGGTTTGGTGTCGCTAAAACATCGGTAATCACTTCCACCACCTGACCGCTGGTCAGCGGGGTCGATAGCGGTTTGATTTCTCCATTAATTTTCGCACCGACCGCATGGTTGCCAAGGAACAGGCTGGCCGAATAGGCAAAATCAACCGCGGTGGCACCTTGTGGTAATTCATGCAGATGGCCATGCGGAGTATAAACCCAGATTTTTTCCTGATGCAGATAATCCAGCAGCTCGCTAAAGGTGGTTTTGGCACAGGCGCCATCAATCAGCACGTTCAGGTTTTGCATCGAGGCCTGAATCGCCGAGCGGCAGGCTTGTGGTGCATTTTCACCGAGAACCACGCCAAAACGGGCCGCTTTACGCATCAGCTCGGTTTGAATGGTTAAGGATAAAGTAGTTTTTTCACCTTTCAGGCGCAGCATCAGTGACTGGTTGCCACCGGGCAACGGACGGCGAATATGGTCGGCAAAATGCAGCACCTGAAAATGTTCACGTAAAATATCGGCTAAGCGGTCACAGTCGGCAATGCTTTGCAGAATAATTTCAAAGGCGTGGCTGTGGGTCAACTCTTGCAGGTCGATGTCGTTTTTGACGAAATAACGGAGCAGTTCGATATTGTTATTTTTCTTTTTAATCCGGCCGCTAATTTGATGATATTGCAGCAGCTCGGCCAGGTTCTTTTCCCATTTGGCCTGATATTCACAGCGTTTCGGCTTGGTTTCTAGCAGGGCAGCCTGAACATTATTGAACATATCTAGGTCAAGATTCTGGTAGCACAGATGTTCCAGGTTGTCGGCCATTTCATTCATACCGACAATACGCGCCATCGGCACAAAAATATCAAAGGTTTCCTGGGCAATACGGGCGCGTTTATCTGGGCGCAAGGCATCTAGTGTGGTCATATTGTGATAGCGGTCAGCCAGTTTAATAATGATCACACGCGGGTCTTGCAGGGTCGCTTGCAGAATTTTACGGAAGGACGCGGCTTTATTGTATTCTTTATCGCTGGAATGGCTGAGTTTAGTCACGCCATCGACCAGTTCGGCCACGGTCCGGCCAAATTTTTCGGTAATATCTTCTTTGCTAAATTCGGTATCTTCAATCACATCATGCAGCAGTGCCGCCATCAGGGTTTCGGCATCCAGACGCATATGCGCCAGAATGCAGCTGACCGCAATCGGATGCAGAATATAAGGCTCGCCGCTTTTACGGGTTACGCCATCATGCGCCAGATCGGCATAGTCACAGGCCGCAAGCACGCGCTCGCTATCGCTTTCACTCAAGTAAGCGTCGATAATCATATTTAGTTGCTGTTTGGCTTGGCTGACCTCTGCGCCTGGCATATACCACCTTTAACTACAATGCTCGTAACAATCACAAAAACTGATCTTCTAATGAAAAACATATTGCATGACTTGTCAATTTTTTTCACCGAAAATATCGAAATAAAAGCTCGTTATAATTACGAGTTCCGATGCTTATGTTATAACGGTTATTGCGCAAATATTAAAGTTCAAATAATAAAAAAGCCTAGTAAAAAACTAGGCTTTTTCAGGATGTATTTTCTTATTGGAAAGAAAAACCATCTAAATTCAAGTTATTTGCTGAAAGTGCGAGGTCAAGGCTAGAGGCTTGGTAGTCCTGATCGCGTTGTTTCAAAATGTCTTTAGAAACGTGGCCTTCTGCAATTTCACGTAAAGCAACAACGGTAGGTTTGTCGTTGTCCCACTCAACGGTAGGTTCAATTCCTTGACGTGCCAATTGACGCGCGCGTTTGCTTGCCACTAGTACAAGCTCAAAGCGGTTGTCTACATGGTCTAAACAATCTTCAACGGTGACGCGTGCCATAAGAGTTCTCGTTTGAATGGTAAATTTAAACAGACTGTGCAGTATAAGGTGCTTTGCCTGAAGACTCAAGTTTTAATCAGGGTGCTGTAGGGGTAATCAGCTTCTGGATCAGCTCCTGATGACGGTTGGCCTGCTGGCTTAACACCAGACGGTTGGCAATAATCACGGCTTCCAGGTCATGCAGGGCTTTATTAAAGTCATCATTGATAATCACATAGTCAAAGTTGACATATTGCTGCATATCTTCTACCGCACAGCTTAAGCGATGTTCAATCACATCCACGGCATCGGTGCCGCGATTGGACAGGCGCTGGCGTAAGTCAAACTGGCTTGGCGGCAAAATAAAAATCTGTTTCGATTCAGGAAAAAGTTTGCGCACCTGCTGCGCACCTTGCCAGTCAATCTCTAGCAGGACATCGTGACCTTTGGCCAGTTGTTCTTTGACCGTGGCTTGGGCTGTTCCATAATAATTGCCAAAGACTTCGGCATATTCAATAAAACCGCCTTGTTGCACCAGGTCGATAAAATCCTGTTTCTGGGTGAAATGGTAATGAACGCCGTCCAGTTCGCCAGGACGTTGACCACGGGTCGTGTGGGAAACAGAAACGTGCAGATTGTTAACACGTTCAAGCAGGGCTTTAACAAGGGATGTTTTGCCTGTTCCTGAAGCTGCAGAAACGACAAACAAGAGACCCGACATGATATTTTTCCTGATATGATAAAATATCTTCTCTATTTTAGAGCAGAGCTGGCTTAAACAAAATAGTTAAGCATCTATTTGTTTGCATTAATTTCGCATCTGTCTGCAAAAGTTGAAATGAATATCGAGGGTTCTATGGAAATTGTATTGGCTAATCCACGTGGTTTTTGTGCGGGTGTGGACCGTGCAATTGCAATTGTGAATCGTGCCCTTGAATGCTTTAATCCACCAATTTATGTGCGTCATGAGGTGGTGCATAACAAGTTTGTGGTCGATGATTTACGTCAGCGTGGTGCGATTTTTGTAGATGAGCTGGATGAAGTACCAGACGATAATATCGTGATTTTTAGTGCGCATGGCGTGTCAAAAGCAGTCCAGCAGGAAGCTGAGCGCCGTGGCCTGAAAGTGTTTGATGCCACCTGTCCGCTGGTGACCAAGGTACATATTGAAGTGACCAAATATGCCCGCGAAGGGGTTGAAGCGATTTTAATTGGACATGAAGGCCATCCTGAAGTGGAAGGCACCATGGGTCAATATGACAAGAAAAATGGCGGTGAAATTTATCTGGTGGAAGATGAAGAAGATGTTGCGGCTTTAAGCGTGCGTCATCCTGAAAAAGTCGCATTTGTTACGCAAACCACGCTGTCGATTGATGATACCGCCAAAGTGATTGATGCCTTGCGCCAGAAATTCCCGCAGATTCAGGGACCGCGTAAAGATGATATCTGTTATGCCACCCAGAACCGTCAGGATGCGGTGCGTGATTTAGCCAGTCAGTGTGATGTGGTACTGGTGGTCGGGTCGCCAAACTCGTCGAATTCGAACCGTTTACGTGAACTGGCCGAACGCATGGGCAAACAGGCGTATCTGGTCGATAATGCCGATCAGCTGGATCAGGCCTGGTTTAATCCTAAAACAAAAATTGGCGTGACTGCCGGCGCGTCTGCTCCGGAAATTTTAATTAAACAGGTGATTCAGCGTTTACAGGACTGGGGGGCAACCGCTCCTGCCGAGCTTGCCGGTCGTGAAGAGAACATTACCTTTAGTTTACCGAAAGAGTTACGTATTCCTGTAACTCAGGCTTAAACTGAGAAAGAGATAACAGTCTAATTTTTCTTTTAAAAATAAGCAGATGATTGTGATATGACACTCATCTGCTTTTTTATGCCTTTTATCTGTTCTGTGTAGGTTTTGTAACTTTAATAAGTATGATTTTAACTGGGCTAACATTTTTGCCTAGGGGGAGAGCATGCGAAAAAGTCAGGGATTTACCTTAATTGAATTGATGGTCACGATTGCGGTGTTAGCTGTTATTGTCATGATAGCTGTCCCTAATATGATGCCAATGGTCTATAAAAAACAATTAGAAACAACAACTATAGAATTAGCGCAGACTTTAGCTAAAGCTCGTGGTACGGCAATATCTTTACGTAAAGATATTACTCTAGAATTTGATGATCTTCCTAGTGCAGGAAATCACCTATATTGGGTGCCGAGATATGAGCAAGTCCATATTATCTCAAAGGATGCTCCAGAAGGATTAATGTTTTCTCCAGTGGGTCTTGCTAAAGAGCGAGCTACATCTTTAAAAAGAAAAGTACCTAATCCTGATTTTGATCCTAATAAAAATGAAGATCCACTGGAAAATCCAAAATTTATCATAGAGTGGCAACCTACAAAAGATTTAGTTTTTGAAGTTTGTCATGAAAAAGTTAATGAAATTAAATCTATTACAATTTTTAAAAGTGGTGTGATTAGTAATATCGTTTCTAGAGAGCTAGCGGGGAGTTGTCCATGAGTATATATACTCAAAAGGGGGTTGGTATGGTAGAAGTATTGGTTTCATTAGTACTTTTATCCATAGCGGTTCTTGGATTTGCGGTATTGCAATTTAAAGCTATTGATGCAATGCAGGAGGCGGGAGATCGTACAGTCGCAATGTCTTTAGCACGTGATGTGGCCGAAAGAATAAGAGTTAATAGAACAAAGCTCACTGAATATAAAAACCAAATAAATTCGGGAACATTAACATCTGCAAAAAATTGCATGGTTGCTGATAGTAATAATAGTAGAACAACAACACCAATGTGTAGTCAAAACGAAATGGCTACTTATGATGCAGTCCAAATTTTACAAATGGCGAAAGCTGCAGGGATGACTGTGATTGTTGATAGTTGTCAAGGTGGTGATCGTCAATGTATCTATATTGCTTGGGGTGAAACCACTATAAGCGCTGGCAATGTAACAACATGTATGAGTGGCGGAGTTTATGTTGCAGGGTCAAGTTGCTTGGTGATGGAGGCGTATGGTACATGAAAGCTAATAATGGTTTTACATTAATTGAGCTGATTATCTCTTTAGTACTTGGTCTATTGGTTGGAGCGGCAGCGTTACAGGTTTTTATTACAGCAAATCAAGGTGTTCGCTTTCAACAGGGTGCAGCCAATATCCAAAATAGCGGTATATTTGGTCTCGATTACATTATTAAAGATATTCGACGTGCAAATATTGATTCAAATGAAGCGGCAATAACTTCAATAACAAAGCATGGCGGTATAGTATTTAATGTCAATAACTTGACTTCCAGTGGTTCAAGTGTTGTCAATAAAGAAGACTTAGAAAAATTACTTACAGATTCTTCAGTAGGTCCTAGCAATTTAAAAGATCAGAAAAGTGACCAATTGGTAATTCAATATAAAAACACCATTGGTAGTCAATATACCTGTGAAGGTGAAAGGGTGTTACCAAACCAGTTTGTTGTACAACGTTATTTTATTAAAGAAGAAACCAGCTCAGGGATTAAGTCTTACTCTTTAAGATGTAAGGCGATGACCTATATGGGTGATAGTGAAACATCATTCAATTTGGCTGGTGATGGTGAAATGCTAATTCCAAATGTTGAACATTTCAGGATAATTTTTGAAGTTGCAAAAGATACTCTTCCTGTAGGAAACCTAGATGGAGTGATGGATCAATTTACCTATGTTTCTGCTTCAGAATATAAAAAATTGCAGGACAAGCCACAAATTGTTGCAGTCCAATTAGGTATTTTATTGAGGTCTCCTGACTCGGTTTCAAAAGGAACAGAAAAAAATAAATTTACTGTACTGGATTTGAAGAATAAAGAATTGGTTGCTCATGCTGATAATACTAAATATATCAGACAAGTTATTTCACAAACTGTTGCATTGCGTAATGGTTTTGGTGTGAAAAATAAATCGGAGTAAGGCCATGAATATAAAACAAACAGGTAATACTCTCCTTGTGGTATTGGTTGTACTTCTTCTGATTACTATTATCGGAACTTGGGCTATCCGTGGCTCTATAATCTCTTTAAATATTTCTACTAATGCACAAGCACAGTCTTTATTAGTGCAAAATTCAGATGCTGTTTTTTTTCAATTAGAAGCCTATACAGATGATGCACTTAAAATTGCTGAATTGCAGCTTGATAATGGCATGATTGGTTTTGTGAATAAGCCTGAAAATAAAGGTAAAGAACTAGTTTATTGTCTACGCAAAACTGAATCTAGTGACAAATATAATTTAGGTAAAGCTAGTATTGTGTATTGGGAAGGTTCTACCATTCGTAAAAATGATTTGGGGCAAGATGGTTACTGTAAGACTGGGAAAAGTGAGGATTATATATCGGACAGAAATGCAGTAATAACCCGGGTTGGAGTTCGGTCCAGCTTAGAAAACAGAAAAGATTGGACTCACATGTATGATGGATCCGACTCTGAAACCTATGGTGGAAAAGATATAGGGACTATTATTGTAAGTGCGATTTCCTATTTGCCTAATTTATCAACATCAGAAGATTCAAAGATAGATGCCTGTGTCATGAATTACCCAAGTTTTAATGTAGTAGTAAATGGAGTGACTCAAAAAAGTGTTATTGATTGTCTAGCTGATTTAAATGTTCCTTATAGTGCCCAGGAAATGGAATATCAGCTTCGACAAGTGAATTAAGGCGGGGAAATTAAAATGAGATTTATACAGAAAAATTTAAAACAAACTGCCTTAAACAAGGCGAAGTTAACCATATTGGCGGCATCAATCACGACTTTGATTTGTAATAGTGTGAGTGCGAGTGATATTGAAATATATACAGCTCCAACTACAAGTGGTTCTACAACAACCTTAATGATGATGTTGGATGTTTCAGGAAGTATGCGTGTAACTCATCCAACGCCTTCAGTAGCAATGGATGCTTGTGATTTTACTAATCCTCGAAGTTATTATGATTATAAGGTTATTCAGGGGGAAGCAAAAATTGGTGACGTAAAAATAAGTTATGATAGATTTGATTGTAGAACATCCAATAACCGGGGAAACTATTTATATAGAAGTACAGATGAATGGGATGGAAGGAAGTGGGTAACGAAATGGAGATCTTGTAAGACCGCTTCCTGCGGAGGTAATAATACCGGCAGTACTAGTTTAAGTAGCGCTCCAGATGTGACAGAAATGGGCGTTTATCAATCTGATAATGTTAGCTATTATTATAAATTATCCGGGACGCCCTCAGAAACGAAATTTGATCGTATTACACGTTTAAAAGATGCTATGGTACTTTTATTGGTAGGTGGAAAAGATAGCAATAATAATGATGTTCCAAAACTAGATAATAAAATTATACTGGGTTTATCTACTTTAGGTGCTGTTAATGGTACATCAACAAGAAATGCAGGAACAATTGTAGTACCAGCTAGACGGTTGGATGCAGATGTAACTGTGGGTGGAAGAACCATTAAGCAACGGCAACTGATTTTGGAAAAAGTACTGGCTATTAATCCTATTTCAGGTACGCCAACCGCAAATTCCTATGCTGAAACGGCAGCTTATTTATTGGGTAAGAGTACCTCAGGGTTAACTAATACAGGTTTTGATTGGTCTGATTCTTCTACAGATACTAGAACTTCAACTGGATATACTCAACCTGCATCTATTAAAGCACAAGTCTCTCTTACTGATGATGCTAAGTCTTGTCATGCGCAAGGGATTTATGTGCTTACTGATGGGGAACCTAATGATTTAGGAAGTAGTAATGATGCTACAGGAACTAGAAGGCTTGTTCGAGCAGCGCTTGATAATAGTTCTTTCTCTTGTGATGGGACAAAAGAAGGATGGGATTGTATTTTTAAATTGAATGAAAATTTAGCAGATAAAACAAAAAATAAATCCAAAGTGGATATACTTACGGCTGTGATCGGTTTTGGTAAAGGATTTACTGTAATTCCAAGCAATGCTCAAACTGAAAGTGAAATTGATACGTATACTTCTATTAGTCAGAACGTAAGAAATACTGCAAAGTGGGGGATAAAAGGGAATGGTGGATGGTATTCAGGCGAGTCCACAGATGATATTGTTGAAAGTTTTAGTAAATTTTTAGGCAAAGTGAAAACGAATATTCCTGGTGTCAGTACAGGTACAGCTACTATCCCTGTAGATGCACTCAATAGTAGTACCATTCAGCCATTTGGATATTTCCCTCAGTTTGTACCAAAAGTAGCACCTACGGATTTACAGCAGACTTGGTATGGCAACCTAAAAAAATATCATGCTGTGAATGGTTCTTTATATGGCACAAAAAATGGCACTCAGCCTGTTATGCAGAAGGATGAAATTAAAAATGTAGCTGATGAATGGAATAATCCAAATTTCACTCCTAATTCAAATGAAGTGGCATTTATGCATGGTGCGTTGAGTCAGTTGATACGAGGATATCGTACTACAACAACTCCGAAAGAGAGATTGATTCTGAGTGATTTTGTTTATAAAGATCAAGCTGAGACAAAAAGCTTAAATTTAAGTACCTATGATGCAGATGCTGGTAAAACCATTTATCAAGCGATTTCGACATCATATAACTTGACTGCAAATGCACCTTATCGCGAAGCATTAATGAATCTATTAGGATATGAAAATGCTCAAGCAGGGGTAAATCTACAAAATTTAGCTACGGATGCAATTTCTAAACAAGTACCACAAATAGGTGCTATTTTACATTCGAAACCGATTTTGTTAACTCAAGAAGGTAAGCCTACAGTAATAAAAGGTGCTGATGGTAAAGTACTCATTGATACAACTAACCGTAAAGATTATATTTTATTTGGCTCTACACAAGGGCTTTTACATGTCTTAGATGCAAAAACGGGTAAAGAAAAATTCGCTTTTCTACCTTATGAAATGATTAAGAAACAAAGTGAAGCATTTAAATATAACGGTGGTGATACAAGAGGAGGTAAATCTAACCTTCACTATGGTATAGATGGAGAATGGACTGCTCATACCACCTATGTAAGTAAGTCTGATGGTACATTGAGTGTAGATGGTGGTAAACGAACCATTGTAAATGACGATAATAAAGAAGAGGAAATTAATCTTAAAGGGAAACAATGGGTATATGGAGGTCTACGCATGGGGGGGCGTAGTTATTATGCTTTAGACCTTACTGATCTAGATGCCCCAAAAGTTAAATTTCATATTGATCCTGAAAATAGCAAGGTTCACTATTTAGATAATAAAGTCACAAAAGAAAAAACAATTACTGAGCTTTCGCATATGGGGCAAAGTTGGTCAAAACCAACATTAGCATATGTAAATTGGCATGGAAGTCGTAAACTCGTCATGATCGTTGGCGGTGGATATGATGAAGGTTATGAGTCACCAACCTATGATCAAGACAGTGCTGATGAGAAAAAAATTGGTGCTGGTGTGTATATGTTCGATGCTGACAATGGTGACTTATTATGGTCTGTGAGTGGTAATTACAATGCTTCCTCTACCGCTGGCGATAGAAATATACAGTTAGCTGGAAACAGTGTAGGTATGGACTACAGTATTGTGAGCTCAATTAAAACAGTTGACCGCAATAATGATGGTTTAGTTGATCATTTGTATTTCGGAGACTTAAGAGGCCAGGCTTTCCGTGTAGATTTTAATCCCACAGCTACATTCTTTGGTTCACAAGTATCTAAAATCTTAGATTTAAAAGATTCTTATCGCAGATTCTATGAACAACCTACCTTTACTATTCATCATCAGAAGGAGGTCGCTGCTGTAAGTATCGCATCTGGTGATAGAAGTAGCCCGATGTATGGCAAATCTGCTACCGCTTCCACCGCTCATACGCATGATGGTGTATTTGTTGTCTATGACTATGATGTTTTTAGTCATAAATATCCAAATAATAATACACATAATATACGCACTTTAGGGACAACTGGGTTAGGCGGTCATGGCAAGTTAAGATTGTTGGAAAAAAGAGTAGATGCTAGATTAGAAGCGAATAAAAAACCTGTCATAAATAGTAATGTGCAAAACGGTGATGGTGGTTGGTACTACTTATTTGATAAAGAGGAAAATTTGACAGCATCTCCTTTAAAGGATAAGCAAATTTTAAAAAGTTTTGCTCCACTAATTGCTGTTGAAAATGACTTATATGTTCCTGTTTTTGATGCTTCTAAGGCGGGTACAACAGGTAGTTGTAGTGCAGGTGTTGCTGGTGAAACAAGTATTCATCGATTCTGTATGCCATATGGTATTTGTTCAGAAAATATTTTTGTTGCCTTAGGTGCAGGTATTGGTGAGCCAATTATGGGCGGCGGTCGAGATGGTGATAATAGCAAACGCTCGCTCTTTATTTTGAATGAAGATAAAAAAGGTGGCGGTGGTGCTGGTGGAACAGGGGGCACAACACAAATTAAAAACTATGGTGGTGGTTTAAAATTCATTCCAAACCGTTGGTATGAGCAATATGCTCAGGGTGGTGGTTGATGTTTAGCTTTAGGAATGGATTTACGTTGATTGAATTAATGGTAGTTGTTGTAATCGTGGCTATTTTAGCTGCGATTGCATTACCTAGTTATCAACAATATGTTCGAAAAAAAGATATGGCACTGGTACAGCAAGAAATGCTGAAATTGGCAGATCAGTTAGAACGCCATAAAGCTAAAAATTTCTCCTATAAACGTTTTGATCCAAAGTATATGTATGCGGGTGTGAATACCGCATTAAGTTCTGTATATGTACCAGGCGCAGTATCTACACCAAGTTCGAAGTATAAAATTGAAATTAAAGATATAAGTAATTCAACGGAAGTAGACTTACTAACATCGAGCTTAGGTAAAGCATGGTCAATGAAAGCTTCTCCTATAAATTCAAGTGACGCATTGCTTTACACATTTTTAATAACCAGTCATGGTATAAAGTGCAAAGCGAAAGAAGCTGAGAATGTGTCATTTACAGCATGTTCAGGGCAAGGAGCAGAAGATTGGTAGCTAATAAAGGTTTTACGCTTATAGAGCTCATGATAGCTGTGGCTATTGTAGCAATACTGGCTGCAATAGCGTTTCCATCCTATCAAGATTCAGTGAAGAGAACTAAACGTGCAGAAGCACAAGCGGAACTACTAGGTATAGGACAAAAATTAGCAAGTTATAAATTAGCTAATGGTTCTTTCTATGAGGCAAATTTGCAAAATGTTTACGGTGGGAACGTTATTAATAAGTCGGGTTCGATTACTTATAATTTGAGTTTATCTGATACTTCTACAGATCCTACACATACTTGGACATTAACAGCAACACCTGCAGGCTCTCAATTAGGTAATGGTGCTATTACACTAGATTCTAAAGGCAAGCAATGTTGGTTCAAAGATAAAGATGATGCATCAGGGACATGTTTATCTTGGGATGAGAAATAAATTCAAAATTTTGGATAACTAACTTTTGATCTTTCATTCAGGGCAAACTTCGCGTAAAATACTGCCCTCTATGAAAGGGGTTTGAAATGTATCGATGGTCGGTACAGGGATAATCCGTAAAAACTATAAGGTTGTATCATGGTAGTTATTCGTCTTACTCGCGGTGGTGCTAAAAAGCGTCCATTCTATCAAATCGTTGTAACTGATAGCCGCAATCCACGTGACGGTCGTTTCATCGAACGTATCGGTTTCTTCAACCCTACAGCGCAAGGTAAAGCAGAAAAACTTCGTTTAGATGCTGACCGTTTTGCTCACTGGGTAGCACAAGGTGCTCAACCTTCTGAACGTGTTGCTTCTTTAGCTGCTCAAGCGAAGAAAGCTGCAGCTGCTGCATAATTTTAAAGAATTAAGTAGTAGGTAGCCCATGACACCAACACAGAATGTACCCGAAGATCGTATTCAGATTGGACAGCTACGTTCAGCATATGGATTAAATGGGTGGCTCTGGGTCTATTCCAATACAGAACCTATGAGCAACATGTTTGACTACCTGCCTTGGTACATTGAGACCAAAGCAGGTTGGCAAACTGTCGATGTAAAACGTTGGAAACCACATGGCAAAGGCCTGGTTGTCAGCTTAAAAGGTGTGAGCGATCGCACTGCAGCAGACGGTCTGGTTGGTGCAAATATCTGGATTTCAAAATCGCAACTGCCTCAAGCGGGTGTGGATGAGTATTACTGGTCTGATTTAAAAGGTCTAACCGTGTTAGGTCTGGATGATGAGGAACAGGAAGTCAATCTCGGTCAAATCCACGAACTGTTTGAAACAGGCGCTAACGATGTGATGGTGGTTCGCGCAACTGCTGACAGCATTGATGGTGAAGAGCGTATGATTCCATGGCATAAAGATGTGGTACAACGCGTTGATCTCGAAGCGGGTCGTATTTACGTCAATTGGGGCGTAGATTACTAATATTTTTGGAAATACGGGAGTCTGCGATGTTTTTTGCAGTCATTACGCTTTTTCCTGAAATGTTTGAAGCGATTACACGTTTCGGTATTAGCGGGCGCGCAGCACAACGTGATTTGATGCAAATTCATTGTATCAATCCTCGCGATTATGCTGTGGGTAACTACAAACGGGTGGATGAACGTCCATTTGGTGGTGGTCCCGGTATGGTAATGATGGCTGAGCCACTGGCAAAAGCAATCCACCGTGCCAAAGAACTTGCTCATGAAGCAGGTGCGGTCAACGTACCCGTGGTGTATATGTCACCACAAGGTCAAACCTTAAATGAACCCGCTGTACAAGAATTTGTTCAATATGACGGATTAATTGTGCTGTGTGGCCGTTATGAAGGTGTCGATGAACGTTTAATCCAGAAATATGTCGATCAGGAATGGTCGATTGGAGATTACGTGTTATCGGGCGGTGAACTGCCTGCGATGGTGTTGTTGGACAGTATTATCCGGAGACTTCCGGGTGCAATGTCTGATGAGCAATCCCATGTGCAAGACTCATTTGTGGATGGTCTGTTAGACTGCCCGCAATATACAAAGCCTGACCATTTTGAAGGTTTGGATGTGCCTGAGGTACTTAAATCAGGTCATCATGCAAATATTGAAAAATGGCGCTTTTTGCAGCGTTATCAGCGCACACTTGAACGTCGACCTGAATTGGTTGAACAAGTCGAGCTGACGAAGCAGCAGAAAAAATGGCTAAAAGATTTGCCAGAACATAAAGCTTAATTTATGCTCTGCGCACAATGAAAAGCTTGATCTTTAGATTAAGTACTTAAATAGGCTCTTTATGCATTGAAGCGGTCAAGCATAAAGGGAAAGTCAATCGGGTCTATGCGCTTTAGCCTCTAGCCCCAGCGATGATTAGACCTCTTCTAACTCGCATATATTGGAGATACCCCATGAGCGGTAAGCATCCTTTAGTACAAGCTGTAGAAAATGCTCAGCTTAAACAAGATATCCCAGCTTTTGCACCAGGTGACACAGTAGTTGTTCAAGTAAAAGTAAAAGAAGGCGACCGTGAACGTCTACAAGCGTTCGAAGGCGTTGTAATCGCTAAGAAAAACCGTGGTTTGAACTCTGCGTTCACAGTACGTAAAATTTCTAGCGGTGTTGGTGTTGAGCGTGTATTCCAAACTCACTCTCCAATCGTTGCTAAAATCGAAGTGAAACGTCGTGGTGACGTTCGTCGTGCTAAACTTTACTACCTACGTGAACTTTCTGGTAAAGCTGCACGTATCCGTGAAAAGTTGCCAGCTCGTAAAGCGTAATTTTACGTTTTATCGAATTGAAAAAAATGCGCCTTTTGGCGCATTTTTTTATGTCTAAATTTTATAAACCTTGCAACTTGAGGCGGTTGGCGTGTTGACGGTAGGCATTGACAGGGTTTGGTGCAAAGATACCCGTGATACCAAACAATAAATTCACCTCATCTAAGTGATTCCATGGAAAATCATCTCGAATCGTTCTACCAAATTTCGCACTACATACGGAGACAATGCCATCATTTGCACTTGCTTTAGAAGCAGAGATCAAATCCAGTGCCTTCATCGCGGCATCACTGAAATCTAATGCATTGGTCATTTGTTTGTGCCCATTATTGAATATAGCGCAATGCCTTGATCGTTATATTTGCCTTCACCACAATGCTTTAAAGATAGCCCAAGCGTAAAACGTTGATTAAATTCAGCGGTGCCTTCAATAGAAGTGCTATGACCTGCAGCTAAAGCGTTATGCGGAAAAGCATGTGCATCCAAACCCTGTGCCCACATAATCACAGCGCCAAAACTACTAATCAGGGTATTTAGTAAATCAGAGGTACCAGTTTAACTGGCAAATTTCATCACATCCGATGCCACGATTGAGCCTTGATTGGCGCCACCGACTGTCATAACAGAAGCGACATGTTGTGGCATGACTCCTGCTGCATAGCGCACTGCATGGGCACTGTGGCTATGTCCAATTAAATTGAGTTTTTTAGCACCCATAATTGCCATGACTTCTTAGAGCTGTTCGACATATTGTTCGCCACGAACTTCTGATGAATTAAAAGGGGACATGCGGGCAGCAAAAGCGGTTGAACCATTACGTGCTAAATCAGGCAAAATTTGATACCAATAATCCATGCCCAAAACATCCATAGCAATGCGATTAAAGCCCATCATGCCATGTGCAAATACGAGGGGGTATTGCATTTTGGCATAGTTAGAGATCACGTTTTTACTTTGTGCTTTTTGTAAATTTGAAGCAGTACCGAATGAGCTAAAGAGTAGGGCAGCTATGGTGAAGTATATTGTTTTAATTTTCATGCAATATCCCAATCATGAATGCAAAGAAAAGCCCTGCAATGCAGGGCTTTAATGAGTTGAGCTTTATAGCCCTTGTAGTTTTAAACGATTCGCATGTTGACGATAAACATCCACAGGGTCTGGAGCAAACATGGCTTTTAAGCCAAAGACCATATTGACTTCGTCTAGGTGGTTCCAGTTGTAGTTATCACGAATGGTTTTACCGAATTTGGCACTGCAACGCGACACTAAGCCATCATTGTTTTTGCCACCATCAATCAGTAGTGCAGTCACTTTGAGCGCAGAGTCAGGATCTAGTAGATTCGTCACTTGACCTACGCCTGTGAACGAATAGTTATAAATGCCTTTTTCTTGATAGCTACCTTCACCACAACTCGTTGTTGGCATACCAATTGGGAATTTTTGGTTAAAGGCTGCGGAACCCGCAGCAGTTAAACTGCGTCCACCTTCAAGTGAATTGTGAGGGAAACTATTTGGATCTAAGCCTTGTGCCCATGTGATGGCTTTGGATACAAGGTTCACGCCACCTACCAATGGACCCTCAACAACAGTGCCTTCAGCTTTTAAAATTAAATCGGCAACGGGTGAGCCTTTATGTGGTGCACCGACAGAAGTTAAAGATGCAACTTTATTTGGGATGACACCTGCCACATAGCGAATCGTTGGTCCACCATGTGAATGGCCAATTAAGTTGACTTTCTGTGCGCCGGTAATCGCCAAAATTTCTTCCACTTGTTGTTTCAACTGTTCACCACGAACTTCTGAAGAGTTAAATGGCGAAACACGTGTTGCCCAAACATTGGCACCATTACGCGCTAAATCTGGCAGAATTTGATACCAATAATCTAAACCGAAAGGATCGCTACCAATTTGAATAAAACCTGCCATACCATGACCAAATACTATTGGATATTTGGTTTTGGCATACTGTGTCGATGCTTTGGCACTATATTGTTTGGCTTGCGTACTGTTGGCTTGAGCCGTCGTCATGGTCATGGCTGCGATACAAGCAGCAGTGATTAATCCATATTTCATTGTTGTTTCCTCTTGTTGTTTTAGGCAGTCCCAGCCTGATTTCAATCTAAACAATCCACGTAGGTTTATGGTTGAATATATGTAATGCTTGTTTATAAACCTTGTAATTTAAGACGGTTGGCATGTTGGCGATACAAGGCCACAGGATCTTGTGCAAAAGTGCCAATAATGCCGAAGAACTGATTCACTTCATCAAAATGATTATGTTGATAATCTTGACGGATAATTTGTCCATAGCGTCCGCTGCAAAGAGGCAATGCACCATCATTGGGGCTGCCTTTCAAGAAACTACCACCCAAGGTAACTACGGTGGATTCAATGACATCGACTGCATTGGTGACTTGGCGATTGCCCATCCATGAGTAATGATGAATCCCATTCGATGTGATTTTAGTCCCTTGGCTGTTGCAATCTTTCGGAATAGCACTCGAACCATACAGCGCATTAAAGCGTTGTATTTTTTCTGGATGCATTGCATCTAAAGCCGCGGTGATCTCAACAGGATATTGATTCTGAGTAAGAACATTCATGCTATGCCCGAGCAAACTACCAAAGCCATGTGCAAAGACAATGGGATACTTCGTTTTCGCATAGCTAGAGAGTACAAAAGATGCTTGATAGGCTTGTAATGCAGTGCTGGCTTTTGTGGATGAGATTGCACCCACCCCTAAAGCCAATGCCAAGAATGGAAATATTTTCATTGTTCATCCTGAGGCGAGCGCAATAAAAAAACAATGCCTTTATATCGCGTAATATAAAGGCATTTTGCTTATAAACCTTGTAGTTTTAAGCGGTTGGCATGTTGGCGATACATCGCGACAGGATCTGGTGCGAATAGACCTTTTAAGCCAAACATCATGTTGGCAAGATCGGTGTGATTAAGTTTGTAGTCATCTTTAATGACTTTACCAATGAAGGCGCTGCAACGTGCCACCATGCCGTCATTGTCTTTGCTGCCATACGACAATGGCCCAAGTTGCATTAAAATCGTATCAATGTCTAAGGCGTTGGTCGCTTGCGCCACACCTGTCCATGAATAGTAATAGATGCCTTTACTGTCACGTGGTTTTAGGTTTTTATTACAGTTTTCAGTCGCTGCTAAAACGCCATCTTTCACGGCATTTTGTGCAACCGTTGCATTAAAGGTTTTTGAACCTGTTTGTGTGAGGGACTTCATCGATGCATCAAAGTCAATTTCCAGTTCAGGTTTGAGCTGACCTAAGGCAATTAATGGTCCAATAATATAATCACCTAGAATATTAAATGCTGTACGGGTCAGCGTATTATTTTGGATGTCATCTGCAACTTTAGAGCCATGATAAGTTCCTGCAACCCCAGTGATTGAAGCAATTGCATTTGGTTTTACTTGTGCTGCATAAAGGACTGTAGGGCCGCCATGCGAGTGACCAATCAGATTCACTTTTGGCTGACCTGTGATTGCCATGACATCTTCAACTTGGGCAATGAGGGCTTCACCACGATGTGCAGTAGTATTGGCAGGTGAAAGCTGAGCTGCAAATACAGTAGAACCATTGCGTGCCATATCTGGCAGAATTTGATACCAATAATCTAAACCAATGGTATTGGTACCAATGCGTTCCCAACCGAGCCAGCCATGAACCATTAAAATTGGGTATTTGGTTTTCGCATAATTTGAAGTGACTTTTGCTGTTACTTGGCTTGCACTACCTGCTGCTTGAGTATGCATGCTGAGCCCAATCGCTAGAGTCGACAAAGCAAGTGCCTGTGTTGTTCTTATGAAGGTTTTCATAAACAATTCCTATGTTTTATATTCTTGTTTTCTAGCCGATGCTCATCCGCAAGGGCATGTTATTTAAGCCACTTATTACAAATAAAAAGTGCTTGTTTTTGGAGCAGTTATTTTTTCATGCTAGGGCTTAAAAACCATGTCATTTTGGGACAGTAACGAGCATTTCGATGAATGCTAAAATATTGTTTTATATACAAATGTATATAAATATTTAACGCTTTGATTTTTAATGAATTTGAAAAACTGCACTTGAATTGAGAAAAATTTGCATACAAAAAAGGGACAATTTATGTCCCTTTTTTAAAGTTATGAATTAATCTGCAAAGGGCAGTTTGCCTCCTTGATCATGTACTTGCTCAAACGTTTCAGCACGTAAGCGTTCTTCTGGTGATTTAAAGTGTTGTTGGCGTAGCTTTTGTACGGCTTGCTGTTTGGCTGCATCACTCATGCCGCTTTTCATAATACCATCTCGTTCCGTTAAGTAGTTATTAACACTAGACTTCCAGTTGGCACGTTCGCTATCTAGGTTTTCTAAACGTTGTGTAGCTTCAGGACCTACCAGATTCAGACGCATTTGGCGAATTTCTTCACTTGAACCACCACGGGCTTTAATGTCTGCAGTGAGTTTACGCAAATCATCCAATTTATTCAGTTGTTCTAGATTTTCTTGCCAATCTTCGGGTAGTTGTTCAAATAAATCTTTTAGCCGTTGTGCTTTTTCAGCTTCGCTCAATTTCTTGTCAGCAAGAACTTGCATGCGATCAAGTGTGTATTCGTGGTACGTATCTTCTGTGCCAAATAATCCTTCAATTTCATAATTAGAAAAGTATTTTTTGCGCAGATTTTGCGTATTGGTGTAAATGCTGCGGTAGTAAGCAGGGTCTTCTTGATCAATCCCTGTAGGTGGTGTCAGCTCCCCTAAAGCTTGGCGATAGTCGAGATAACGTGTCCATAAGTCTAAAATTTGTGATAGTGCTGGTTCTTGATGGTTTTGGCTAACATAGCCTTTAAAGTCTTGTTTGATTTGTTCTAAGGTCTTTTCACCAAACTGGGTAATAAAATATTCAAAACAGTTGCGGGTTTGTTCATTGACGATCAGGCGATTGCTGGCATCGAGCTGCATTTGACAGTTAATTTCAGTGTCTTGTTGGCTATGACTGGCATAGCTTGGCAAACCAGCTTGAAAATTAGCCTCGCTTGTACCGTGATGTGTAGCATTGTTTTGCTGTTCAGTGGAGCTGCTGGACTGTGTGCTTTGTGTTGGGCGTAACCAAAGAATTAGACTGACAATCACCACAATGATGATTGCCAAGAGCATCCATAATTTATTTTTTTGCATATCCTATGCACCTAAATGGGGTGATGTTATTCGTTATAATGAAAAAATATCTAGTTCTAAAAACGCAGCATCATGCGTGAATTTCAGTATAAAAAACATAGCCAAACAGGTCATTTTTATACTGCGTTAAAGTGCATGGTAACGACTGAATCTCAACAATAAAATAGATTTTTTGTACAAGATGAGGTCACAGCGAAGCGTCATTAATAGATTTCACTGTCACAAACGTTGTAAATACTTTCACAGGGTTTTACCATGGCGGCAATTTAAAATTTGGTCTGATTTTTATCATGAAAGCCTCTTCTCCTAAAATTCAGCGTCGTCATATTAGCGGTGTGTTTCTGTTAAATAAGCCCTTAGGGATTAGCTCGAATGCGGCATTACAAAAAGTCCGCTGGTTATTTCGTGCACAGAAAGCAGGGCATACAGGGGCTTTAGATCCGTTGGCATCTGGTTTACTTCCTGTGTGTTTAGGTGAAGCAACCAAGTTTTCACATTATTTATTAGACTCAGTAAAACGTTACCAAACAACTGTATTTTTAGGGCATAGCACCACGACGGGTGATGTTGAAGGTGAGGTATTACTGGAAAAAGCGGTACCTGAATTAAGCGAAGAGAAAATTTTAGCTGTACTGCAACAATTTACTGGTGATATTCAGCAGGTGCCACCGATGTATTCAGCGCTGAAAAAAGAAGGCCGTCCCTTATACGAGCTGGCCCGTAAAGGCATTGAAATTGAACGGGATGCGCGTCCCATCAGTATTTATGCGCTGGAGCTGCTAGGGTTTACTGACAATAGTATCACCCTGGATGTGACTTGTTCCAAAGGCACCTATATTCGTGTACTCGGTGAAGATATTGCCAAGGCGCTCGGCAGCTATGGGCATCTGACCTATTTGCACCGTATTCAGACCGGGCATTTTGATCTGATCCCAAGCTACACCCTGGATTATCTGGAAAGCCTGAGCGAAGCCGAGCGTGAAGCGCTGTTGCTGCCGGTTTATGCCCCGATTGAGCATTTTCCACAGGTACAGGTGCCAGAAGGCCGGGCCGAATATTTTTGTCGCGGCATGGAAAGTAATATTGACCATGCGGCGGCAACTCAGGTATTGGTATTTGAGGGCGAGAAATGTTTAGGGCTGGCGGAAATTACCGATAAAAAACGTCTGGTACCAAAACGGGTCTTGAATCTCTAATTTTCATCTGCACTGAGGCCACAGGATTGCCCCGATATGGATATTGAAATCGTCATCAGCCTCGTGATTTTTGCCTTCTGTGCCGGTGCAATTGATGCCGCGGTTGGTGGTGGCGGCCTGATCCAGATTCCGGCGATTATGGGCGCAATGCCGCAACTGGCGCCGGCCACGGTGTTTGGCACCAACAAACTGGCTTCCATTTGTGGCACTGCTTCGGCGGCCTTTTCTTTTTTACGCAAAGTGCAGCTGTCCTGGAAATTGCTGGGCGTGATCGGGCTATGTGCCTTTCTCAGCTCTTTCGTTGGCGCAGCCTGCGTGTCAATGATTCCGACCGATATTTTGCGGCCCTTTGTGCTGCTGATGCTGATCGTGATTGCCATCTACACCTTCATGAAAAAGCAGTTTGGCCAGCTGCATGTGCAGCAGACTTTAAACCGCAAAATGTTGCTCCTGGCGGCGTTGGGCAGTGTGCTGATTGGTTTTTATGATGGTATTTTTGGCCCCGGCACGGGCAGCTTTTTTATTTTCTATTTTATTCGTTATTTACAGGTCGATTTTTTGCATGCCTCGGCCTTGTCGAAAATTGCCAATTTTATGACCAATCTGGCAGCGCTGAGTTTCTTTATTCCCACGGGTCATGTGCTGTTTATGGTCGGGGCGATGATGGCACTGGCTAATATTACCGGTTCTCTGGTCGGGGTACGTCTGGCCTTTAAATATGGCAGCGGCTTTATCCGGATTGTATTTCTGGTCCTGGTTAGTGTGCTGATTATACGCATGGCCTATCAGATGTTCTGGTTGTAAATCATTCTCATTATTAAAATTTCCCATACAAATTGCTGCAGGAACCGTCGCACGGGCTTGGCGTATAGTGAATGCTTAGCCTGACCTGTCTGCTTAACAATAATGATGCAACCCGTTGTCGGGTGTTTAAATTTTGGCATTTGAAAGGGTAATAACAACATGAATATTTTTGAAGCACTGCGTGAAAGCCATGAAATACAGCGTGATCTGGCCGAGCGTTTAATCCAGACCTCGGGGGATACACCAGAACGCCGCGAGCTGTTTGATCAACTGAAAAATGAATTATTCGCCCATGCTGTGGCCGAAGACCGTTATTTTTATATTCCACTAATGATGACCGATTCCGGGCTGAACATTACCCGGCATGCGCTGGCAGAACATCATGAAATGGATGAGCTGCTGGAAAAACTGACCGAAACCGAATTTAGCAATCCGGGCTGGCTGGCGATTGCCAAGCAGCTGTCTGAAAAAGTACATCATCATTTGCAGGAAGAAGAACATGGCTTTTTCCAGCAGGCCGGGAAAATTTTGGAAGAGCGCCAGAAAACCGAGCTGGCCAAACAGTATTTAAATGAATACGGCAAATATAAAGCCATTCAAAAAGACAGTCTGGTCTAAATTCAGGACTTAAAAAAGATGGCTCTCTTGGCCATCTTTTTTTATTCATCTTGTTTGATCTTTCTTTTTGCTTAAGGGCTGATGGTTTTTTTGCGGCTGGCTCTTAGAGTCACGCCCACGGAGGCCAGCATCACACAGAACAGCGCGACCCATTGCAACAGGCTGATCTGTTCACCGAGTAACACCAGGCCGGTTAGCGCGGCCAGTGCCGGCGATAAACTGGACAGGGTACCATAGCTGAGCTTGCTTAAATGCTGCAAGGCTTTCAGATCCAGTGCATACGGAATGGCGGTGGCCAAAATGGCAATGGCGATGGCTTTGCCCCAGTATTGGGTATCGACCAGGGCCGCGGCATTGTGATACAGACCAATGGGTAACAGGGTCAGCGCAGCCAGACTAATGGCAATGGTGAGGGCATGCATGCCAATATTCTGCTGCACCACGCGCTGCCCGAAATAAATATAGAGGGCCCAGCAAAAACCGGCACCCAGCGCACAGAGGGCACCAAAGACTGAAAAATTGTCACTGTTGGCCTGTCCCCAAGGCACCA
The DNA here is from genome assembly GCF_013420655.1 of Acinetobacter sp. Q186-3. Lineage (NCBI taxonomy): Bacteria > Pseudomonadati > Pseudomonadota > Gammaproteobacteria > Moraxellales > Moraxellaceae > Acinetobacter > Acinetobacter sp. Q186-3. Next base: position 99,237 of record NZ_VOXS01000003.1, read on the forward strand.
TCAGCGCAATTCCCAAAATGGCTAAAAGCACCCAGATATAATCACTACGCTGTTTAATCGAGAGCAGGGCCAGTCCCAGTGGGCCAATAAATTCCAGACCAACCGCAATCCCTTGCGGCAATTTGCCCAGTGACATATAGAACAGCACATTCATCAGACACAGGGCCGCGCTATAGCAGAGCAGATCACGCCATTTTAAAAAGGACAGCCGGGAAATAATCTTCCAGGAACGGAACATCAGGCAGATAATAATGGCGGCAAAGCACAACCGTAAAATGGTCACGGTAAGCGGATCGAGCACCTCAAACAGTTGTTTGGCAAAGGAGGCACTAATCTGGTACGAAGTCATGGACAGCACCATGAACAGTACCGACAGCAGTTGAGCATTTTGCATAAGCGCACCACCAACACCGGAAGGTGTCAGCATATTGGGGAGATGCTGCTGATTATAGCAATTTGCTTAAATTTTGATGAGTAGCCGGTCAAAATAAATTCCAGCACTACACAGCAGGAGGCTCAGTCTGGCCAGATCCACTCTACTTAACTGGACTGCTGTTTACGCTGCTGTACGGTATAGGTACAGCCAATAGAGGCGGCAATAATGGTGCTTAAGGCCAGCCATTGATTCCAAAGTAACTGTTCGCCCAAAAAGACAAAACCGGAGAGCGCGGCAATGGCCGGTTCCATGCTCATCAGTGTACCGAAACTGAGTGCGGTCAGGTTGCGAAGTGCAATCATTTCCAGACTAAAGGGCAAGGCGCTGGCCAGAACTGCCAAGGCAATAAAATAGATGAAATTGCCCGGTTCAAATACGCTAACAGGCAGGCCATCCCATAAGGCAATGGGTAATAAAATCAGGGTACCGACTAGCATACCCAGACAGACCGTATGATTCCCGGATACACCCGATGGTTTCTGTCCGGCCACAATATATAAGGCCCAGCAGGCACCGGCGCATAAGGCAAACAACACGCCCAGACCATCGAGCGGCTGCGCGGTCTGATCAAAAGGAAACAACAGCACCAGCCCAACAATGGCGAGGCCGACCCAAATAAAGTCGAATTTGCGCCGGGCATAAAACAGCGCCACGCTTAATGGCCCGATAAACTCAAACGATACCGCAATCCCCAGCGGCAGGCGGTCAATCGCCAGATAAAACAGCATGTTCATGCCGGCCAGTGCTGCGCCGTAGCTGAAAATCGCTGGCCAGCGTATGGCTTTGGGCTGAATGTTCCAGAGCTGAAAAATCAGCATCAGCACCAGCGCGCTCAGCAGCAGCCGCATGGCAGAAACGGTCAGAATCGGGAACTGATCAAACAGCAGTTTGGCCATCGAGCCGCTGCTTTGCAGGCTGAGCATGGCAATCAGCAACAACAGCACAGCGCGGAGATGCGGCGCATTTTGAAGTATCGACATAACTGGAATGGGCTGGTTGGGAGAGTAGGGCGATCATCAACAGATCAATAGCCGCTAGCATAGCATGAACAGATGACGCTTCCATGTCGTGACTGCGTAAGCGGTCAGCAGGTAAAACAAGACTCATGCACGATTTCAAAAGAACATGAAATAAGGATTGCGTATTGTTTTTAAAGCGGGAAATAAAAAACCACAGCACAAGGGCTGTGGTTTTGGGTGTTACTGTCTAATTGAAATTAGAACAGAACACGTACACGGATAGTGCCTTCAACATCATGCAGCATATCCAGTGCTTCTTGAGATGCAGTTGCATCCACATCCATCACCAGATAACCGACATCACCTTTGGTCATTAAAGATTGACCCGAAATGTTGATGCCTTGCTCAGCAAACAGGTTGTTGATTTTAGACAATACGCCTGGAATGTTTTTATGAATGTGCAGTAAACGGTGTTTACCTTCAGTCAATGGTAAGGCAATTTCAGGGAAGTTCACTGCAGACAGGGTCATACCCTTGTCAGAATAAGCCACAAATTTCTCAGCCACTTCCAGACCAATGTTGGCTTGCGCTTCCATGGTTGAACCGCCCACGTGTGGAGTCAGGATCACATTGTCCAGACCGCGCAGTGGAGAAACGAATTCTTCACCATTGGCTTTCGGCTCTTTCGGGAATACGTCAACCGCAGCACCAGCTAGATGACCTGATTTAATTGCATCTGCCAGATCTTCAATAATGACACAGGTACCACGTGCCGCATTCAGGAAGATCGCGCCTTCTTTCATTTGTGCAAACTGTTCTTTGCCCATAAAGTTACGGGTTGATGGAACGTCTGGCACGTGTAGCGATACCACGTCTGCATTGGCCAGCAATTCAGCCAAAGAACCGACCTGGCGCGCATTACCCATTGGCAGTTTGGTCACTGCATCATAATAGATCACATGCATACCCAGGCTTTCAGCAAGCACAGACAGTTGCGAACCAATTGAACCGTAACCCACAATACCTAAAGTCTTACCGCGTGTTTCAAAAGAACCCGCTGCAGATTTTTCCCAGCCACCGCGGTGACATGATGCCGATTTGGCTGGTACGCCACGAAGCAGCAGAATCAGTTCAGCAAGGACCAGTTCCGCAACAGAACGGGTATTTGAATATGGTGCGTTAAATACTGGAATACCACGTACCATGGCTGCATTTAAATCGACTTGGTTGGTTCCGATACAGAAACAGCCAACCGCGATCAGCTTGTTCGCAGCTTCAAAGATTTCTTCAGTTAATTGCGTACGTGAACGAATACCAATGAAGTGTGCATCTTTGACCGCTTCTTTCAGCGCTTCACCCTCAAGCGCAGTTTTACGGTAGTCGATGTTGGTATATCCGGCAGCATTTAACGTGTCGATGGCATTTTGGTGAACGCCCTCTAACAACAGGAAACGAATTTTATCTTTAGGTAGTGAAAGATGTTGGCTCATTACGGCTCCGCTACAAAGGCCAAATTTAGTGGCAGTATCATATCATAGGAGCGGGCAGGAGATACATTCCATTTATGGCTGATCGGTCTGCTATTTCTATAGAAAATATAAACGCAGGATTCATTTTTGGTTGAATTAACTCTGTATTTTCAAAGATATATTATCAAAATGATGGTTTTTCTCAGGTTTTACAGAAAAATCGCTTATAATAGCCCCAGACGGCAAAAACCAGCCTCAGGCTGTTGGTTTCTTGCCCGTTTTTTATCTTTTACTGTGCTTTGGCATGACTTTAAAATGTACAGCGCCAGTCCGGATAAATCTCTTCTTGTTTAATTCTTGCCAGGTCTGCAAACGATGAATGCTCCAGTCGCTTTAACCCCAGAGTTATTGACCCAATTGACTGCAATTGTAGGTGAAAACCGTATTAAAACTGATGCGGACAGCCTCCAGAATTGGGGTCGAGATCATACCAAGCACTTTGATCCAAACCCATCCGTCATCGTTTTTCCATCGAGCACTGAGCAGGTGCAAGCGATTGTGAAACTTGCCAATCAGTTCAATGTCGCAGTGACCCCATCGGGCGGTCGTACCGGTCTTTCTGCGGGTGCGGTAGCGGCCAATGGTGAAATCGTGGTCAGCATGGACAAGATGAACCAGATTCTGGAATTCTTCCCGGCAGACCGCATGGTACGGGTACAGGCCGGTGTGGTGACTGAACAGCTGCAAAACTATGCCGAAGAGCAGGGCATGTATTACCCGGTCGATTTTGCCTCTGCCGGTTCATCACAAATTGGCGGTAATATTGGTACCAATGCCGGCGGCATTAAAGTCATTAAATACGGCATGACCCGTAACTGGGTGCTGGGCTTAACCGTGGTGACCGGTAAAGGTGATGTGCTGCGTTTAAACAAAGGCATGATCAAAAACGCCACCGGTTATGCACTGCAACACTTATTCATTGGTGGTGAAGGGACTTTAGGCCTAGTCACTGAAGCGGAAATCAAGCTGGAGCGTCAACCGCAAGACCTGCAAGTGATGGTGCTGGGTGTACCGGATTTTGATGCAGTCATGCCTGTGCTGCACGCTTTCCAGGCCAAAATTGATTTAACTGCGTTCGAGTTCTTTGGTGAACTGGCAATGCAGAAAGTACTGGCCAATGGTCATGTACAGCGTCCGTTTGAAACCGAATGTCCATTCTATGTATTGCTTGAATTTGAAGCGCCGTTTGAACCGATTATGGACAAGGCGATGGAAATTTTTGAGCACTGTATGGAACAGGGCTGGGTGCTGGACGGCGTACTCAGCCAAAGCCTGGATCAGGTCGAAAGCTTATGGCGTTTACGTGAAGATATTTCGGAATCGATTGCGCCGTTTATTCCATACAAAAACGATATTTCAGTGCTGATTACCCACGTGCCGGCATTCATTAAAGAAATTGATGCGATTGTGGCCGAGAACTATCCGGACTTTGAAATCTGCTGGTTCGGTCATATTGGTGACGGTAACCTGCACCTGAACATCCTGAAACCTGCCGATTTAAGCAAAGATGAATTCTTTGCCAAATGTCAGGTGGTGAACAAGTATGTGTTTGATACCGTGAAAAAATATGACGGTTCAATTTCTGCAGAGCACGGTGTTGGCATGACCAAAAAGCCATATCTGGAATACTCGCGTTCTGCTGAAGAAATCGAATATATGAAAGCCTTGAAACAGGTCTTTGACCCGAATGGGATTATGAACCCGGGTAAATTATTCGACCTGTAATCAGGCCAATAGAACGAAAAAGCGCATCTCCGGATGCGCTTTTTTTATGGCACTTATCATGTGCAATCTCGTTCAAATTACATTCTGTGCATAGTGTTAAGCGCAAAAAGCCGGCATCATTTTTACAGTGTTGAATCAGTTTGGATAGAGTTATGTTTCGTTTCGCTGCAATGGCAGGACTGGCGATTGCTGTTACAGGATGTGCCACCACCCAGAATATTGTGTCTAAAGTGACACCGTCTGCCGAAACACCGTTGGCACAGGTGTTAAAAGAGCGTCCGGATTTACGTAAACAGCTGGCGACAGTCGAGCTGCGTCAATTCTTTAATAATGTCGAATCACCGACTGCGGCCCAGGTTAAAGTGACTGAAACCGGTTTAATGGATGATTCGGTACGCTCGATTCGCACCATTTACAGTTTTAAACTGGTCGATGGCGACTGGGAAAAAGTGAAAACTGAAAAGAGCTATCAATGTCTGCGCGGCAAAAATACCAAGACTTTCCAGAAGGCTGTATGTCCTTAATCCGCTTGAGTCTTTCAATGATTTTGATTGAAAAGCGTAGCTAAACCCTGCGCTTTTCTGTTTTTAAAACCGGGGATTTATACTGGTTTCGTTCAGCTGCTTTAGCTAAGTGTTGCTGCCGGAAGTTCAGCATTTCCCCATCAGAAAAGTCACAGATTTTAAAAATAAACTCTGCTACACTGCGCCCATTGTTATGATTGCAGCCTGCTAATCTTGCAGGCTTTTGAGCGCTATGCAAACCACTCCAACTACAACGCTCTCCCGCGCCACCTTAATGTTTCCGCTGGCTTTGGTGCTGTTCGAATTTTCCGTCTATATCGGCAATGATCTGGTACAGCCGGCCATGCTCGCCATTACTCAGGATTTTGGCGTCAGCAGTTCCTGGGCAGCCTCCTCGATGTCGTTTTATCTGCTCGGCGGTGCCTGTGTCGCGGCCATTTTAGGCCCTTTGTCAGACCGTTTAGGCCGTAAAAAAGTCTTGCTGGGCGGGGTGCTATTCTTTGTGGTGACCTGCCTGCTGATTTTATTGACCCAGAACATCGAAAGCTTTTTATTGCTGCGCTTTTTGCAGGGCTTTGGCCTGTCGGTAATTACCGCAGTGGGCTATGCCGCCATTCAGGAAAGTTTTGCCGAACGCGATGCAATTAAAGTCATGGCACTCATGGCCAATGTATCGCTGCTGGCGCCGCTACTGGGGCCAGTGTTGGGTGCGTTTATGATCGAGCATGTGTCCTGGCATTGGGGCTTTATTGGGATTGCAGCTTTGGCGGCTTTGAGCTGGCTCGGACTGAAAGCCAAAATGCCGGAGCAGCAGCTCAGTATTCCGAAACAGCCGATTGGCTATATCTGGGATGATTTTAAACAGGTACTGAAAAACCGCCGTTTTCTGACCATGACCTTTGCCTTGCCGCTCTTAAGCATGCCGCTGATGTTATGGATTGCCTTGTCGCCGGTGATGCTGGTGGAGCAGCTCAATCTGAGCAGTCTGCAATATGGTCTGGCCCAATTTCCGGTCTTGGGCGGGCTGATTGCCGGGAATTTATTGCTGCTGAAAATCATTGACCGTTTTGCTTTGGGACAGACTGTGCTGATAGGCTTGCCACTCATGTTGGTCGGTACCTTGCTGTTAATTCTTGGTCTGCTCATACCAGACTATTTAATCTGGTGTCTGATTCTGGGTATGACTTTAATCAGCTTTGGTGAGGGCATCAGTTTTTCAATTATTTACCGTTTTGCCCTGATGTCGTCCGAGGTATCGAAAGGGACCGTGGCCGCAACCGCTTCTGTGCTGATGATGCTGAGCTTTTTTGTGGTGATTGAACTGGTGCGCATGCTCTACAGTCATTTTGAGCTGTGGGCTTATAGCCTGTCCTGTTTTGCCTTAATCGCCTTGTGGTTTGCCTATCCGCGGCTGAGTCTGAAACAGATTATGCGCGAACGTGCCGAAAGCGGTCAGTTTTAAGCGGGCTGATCATCTGGCATTTATCAATAGGATAATGTGGTTAAAAGGCCAAAAAACAAAGGCATCCAGCAGATAGTAATCTGGTGAATGCCTGATTGATCGATGAGTCTGGAGTTACACTTCGACCTGCGGCTGTGCCATTTTCTTCAGTTTGGCATCAAAAATAAACGGGCCAAACGGTAAAATTGAAGCAATCACGCCCATTAAAAACACCTGAATTGACCATTTCTGTTTTTCACAGACCACGAACAGCACCACCAGAAAGGCAATAAACAGCACACCGTGGCCCATGCCGACGTATTTCACCAGAATTGGGTTACCCCATATATATTTCAGTGGCATGGCAATAAACAGCAAGGCCAGAAAAGATAAACCTTCTAAAAAACCCACCACGCGCAAGCTTTGGATGTTCATACTCTGCAATTTCCCCATAGATCTAGTTGCAGTGTAGCGAATATTGGCGCAGAGGGCCATGCTTTTTAGTGCACGGCCCGGTTTTAAGTTTTTGTTTTTTAATATAAATCAGACTGTAGGACTTGGTTTTTGCTAAGCTGTTGATGTTGAAATAAAAGCCTGATAATTAATCTTGTAACCTCAGATTGCTATTTAATCTAGGCATAGAAAAAGGCACTCATCGCTATGGATAAGTGCCTTAAAAATCAGAAAACTGTGGATAAGTCGGGATTTATCCGCATCAAGGTTTAGATCACGCCACAGGCAATCCGGTCACCACCACCGCCTAACGGTTTTGGCGTATCGGCATAGTTATCGCCACCGGCATGAATCATGAGCGCCAGACCTTGTACATCCTGTAATTTCAGACGCGGCGCCAGTAGGGTGACACGTGCCGTGCCATTGGCTGCCACATTCAGGACCGGTAAATCACCGAGATGGCCGCTTAATGGATTGCCGTGGTTGGGTGCCTGATTCGGATTAAAGTGGCCACCTGCGGCTAGCGCAGCCTGCATTTTACCGTCTTTTTCTGCTGGGGCGCAGGAACCGTTTTCATGAATATGGAAACCATGTGGACCCGGTGGTAACTGGGTCAGATTGGTACGGATGACCAGACCCGCAGCACTATCGGTCAGTTGAACTTCACCGAGCTGGGCGCCAATGCCTTGGGCAGAGACCGCATTAACGGCAACGTTTTTACTGGCACCAATCATAGTATCGGGTGTGGTGGTACAGCCGACTCCGATCAGCGCGGTAAACGCACATAAAGCACCAAGTTTAAAAAGTGGGGTCATGGTTTGCATCCTGTCTTATTCGAATATGTGGCTTCATTCAAACAAGGCTCAGGAGGCAACACAATGCTGTTTGCGTACAGGCGTGTATAAGTTTCTTAATGAAATTTAGCCTTTTGGTGCAGCCGGTCCCTGATCATCGGGCAGGTCATAGGCCATGGTGGTTTTTGGCATCATCATAGCTTCGGCTTCATTGGTTTCATGCAGCCATTCACGCCAGATTGCCAGCAAGACCGCCAGAATCACCGGACCAATAAACAGGCCAATCAGGCCAAAGCTGGCAATGCCGCCCAGAACCCCGAACATGATCAGCAGGAATGGAATCTGGGTGGCGCCAGAAATCACCAGCGGGCGAATTACGTTATCTGCGGTACTAACCACACACACGCCCCAGGCCATCACCCCAATTGCTTCAATGGTTTGCCCCTGCGAGAACAGCCACAGTGCCACCGAGCCATAGGCCAGCGGTGGGCCAAACGGAATCAGGGCAAACAGGAAAGTGACAATGGTCAATACCATCGGGTTTGGCACCCCGGCCACAAAGTAGCTGACCCCGGCCAAAAGTGCCTGGGCAATTGCAGTCAAGCCAACCCCGTAAACCACCGCACGGGTGGTTTCAGAAATGGTATCTAAATAATGGTGTACACGTGGTCCGATCACCATTTCCAGCGCTTTACTGACCTGATTTAAAATGGTCTGGCCATCGCGATAGAAGAAGAATAGCGACAGCATGGCAAAGCCGAGTTTAATTAAATTGCGGCTAATTTCACTGAGCAGGAAACGGCCATAATTCAGATGACCCTGAATCCAGACTGAAATCGAATTAATGATGCTGTTCGGATCTTCATTAATTTCACGTAAGGAACGGCTAATTTCTTTACCGACAAAGGGCAGATCACGGATAAAGTCCGGTACATTCAAATGTCCGGAAAAGACCTGTTTCTGTAATTCGTAATACAGGTTGCGCCCTTCGTGCTGCAAGATAAAAATCGCAAAGGTCAACGGAATACCGACTACCAGTGTCACCAGAATCATCATAATTGTGGCACTTAAGGTCGGCCGTGGACCGCACATACGCTGTACCGACTGATACAGCGGCCAAGTCATATAGGCAATAATAGTGGCCCAAACTACAGGAACAATAAAGTATTTGAGGACATGAAAGCTCAAAAAAATCAGGACAAAAAATAGTCCAAATAGCAAGACTTTTTGTAAAGTGGGCGCGTATTGTTGCACTGAGTTCACTGGCTCATTCCTAAGGTCTTGAAGCATATTAACTGAAAACCCAGCGCTCGCAAATGAACGCTGCGTAAGTTCTGTTAAATATTGAAGCGGGAGTGGAAAGGCAAAAGCCGTTTAATCGCTTAAGCGCTTAGAACCATTGGGCCGGATCATCAATAATTGCATTCAGGACAGGCTGCCACTGATTTTGAATGGTCAGGTAATTTTTCTGGGTTTTATCAAATACGCTTAAACCCTGCATCGCCAGTTGACCATAGGCAGCACGTTCAGAAATCCAGGCCACCGGTTCCTGTTCAATTTTTTCAAAGAAATCACGAATTTCTTTGGAGCTGGCACTGTTGGCCTTGACCCGGTTGGCTAGCAGTAAAATCTGAACCTTGCCTTTACGAATCCGTTTAATTTCCTGCAAATGCTTTAAAAAGCGGCGGGTTGAATCAATATCGAAGAAGGAGGGCTGCAGCGGGGTAATAATCGCATGTGCTTCACTAATCAGCTGCTCGGCCTGATCACCAGATAATGCCCCCGGCGCATCAATAATCAGGTATTCGATATTTTTAGGCGCATCACCGACCGATTTTTCATGACGCCAGTCCAGACTCTGAATGGGAGCGGCGCTTTCTGGACGCTGTTTTAACCATTGTCGTGCAGATTTCTGGTTATCGGCATCGGCCAGGGCGACTTTATATCCTTTTTGGGCTAAGGCGGAAGCTAAACTGATGGCGGTAATGGTTTTTCCACATCCACCTTTTTGATTGGCGACTAAGATTGTTTTCATGACCCTACTAAAGATTTTATTCTGCTCATCCCTAGCATATCATTGTTTGATGTGCTGGAGATGACCGTTGACAAAAGTCATAGCGCTGCTTGCAAATTTTAAAAAATCAGGAAAACCCCATGTCGATATGGATGGCAATGCTTATAGGCGCTGCAATAGGAGTGGTGCTGACCACCATCATTTTAAGTCATAGCCGCAATGGCCGGATTAAGGCCGAATATGAACAGTATATTGCCGAGCTGGAGCTGGAACATCAGCAGGCACTGGCGCAGGCCCAAAAGCGCAGCGTCAATACCAGCCGCGCGGTGCTCAAAGGGAAAATGGCCGAGCAGATGGCACCGATTATGCCGCAATTTGAATACTTGCCCAGCGATGCCAAATTTCTGGGCGATCCGGTCGATTATATCGTATTTGATGGCTATACCGACTTTCGGGATGGCGATGGTCGGGCTGAGGATATTCAGGTGGTGTTAATTGATATTAAAAGTGGCGGCGCACGTCTGACCAAAGGCCAGCAGGCCATTGCCGAAGCCATTCAGCAGGGGCGACTGCGCTTTGAAACCATCCGTATTGATTTCGAGGATTAACCTTTTTTGATAACTGAACTTTCTCGTGAATAAAATACTGCTCAGCCTGACGGGACTGGCTCTGATGATCTGGCTGTGGTCGGAATATTTTCGTGCCATCCCACATCTACAGCAGTCGGGGGTGTTAAAGAACTTTGCGCTGGAAACTGAAGGGGATTTTTCCGGGCAGTATCAGGTCGTGGCAAAACGCTACTACAGTCCGGACCGGCGGGTGATTCATCCGGCTGCACCGGTGGTGGGACATTTTAATGATCTGGCCTATGTCAGCAATATTGATCTGCTGCTGGCCAAAGACGGGTTTAGTTCATCAGAACAGGCCAAAACAGTTGATTTTGAACAGACCCAGCGCTGCTATCAGTTTCAGTTGGCGTCCACTAGCCCGCTTGCAGCACAACAGGTGATTGCCAACACGCTCAATATCAGCGCCATTGCTGCCAGCGAACAGATTGCTCAGCGCCTGCGCCGTGTTAAAGCCGGGCAGCGTATAGTGCTGCGCGGCGAGTGGGTCAAGGTGCGTTCAGTCAGCACGGGGCAGTATTTTCAGATCAACCATTACCCGCTACCAGCGAACAATTGCCGGATAGTACGGGTGCAGCAGCTTCAAGTACTGGATTAACCGCGTTTAAGCCGGTTTACGCACACGGGCCAGCAGCATCCGCTGGCCAATTTTCGGAATACCGGCCGCATCTATCTCGTATTTTTCCTGAAATTCAAAACCGGCCTGCTGTAACAGCAGCGCCAGATCGCGGTTGAGATGACAGCCATCCGCCAGCCGTTTTTGTAGCGGCGTGAGTAGATGCTGCAAGCGTTGAATATATAAATTTTCAGGATGCAGCACATGCTCGACCAGATGCAGGCAGCCGCCCGGTTTCAGTACCCGATAGATTTCGGCCAGACACGGTTCAATCTGTTGCACGCTGCATAAGGTCCAGGTTGATACTACATGCTCCAGACGATTATCGGCAAAATCCAGCTGCTCAGCTTTGCCAGCCAGATGCTCCACCAGAATGGCACTGTCACGAATTCGTGTTTCGGCCAGCTGGAAAATCTCCAGGTTTGGCTCCAGCGCATAGACCACATCGACATTTTGGTAAAAGGGTAAATTCAGCCCGGTGCCAAAGCCAATCTCCAGTACCTCACCCTCAATTGGCAGCAGCAATTCACGGCGTAAATCCATCAGGCTCGGCGTCTGCATCACCTGATTTAGCAGGTGTGGGAAAATATGCTGTTGATAGAATTTATAAAGCATTGAAAATCACATATTTTTATTTAATCTATGTTTATTTTAACTGAGCCGCGCAGGCAAAGACAAAAATGAGACCAAAGGTAACTATTTTCTTACCATTTCTTTATTTTCTGCTGATCAACATCGATTAACATCAAAGATATATCTGTTCTGACTGAAGGATCTGAGAATCTCATGAAGCTGCGCTTTGGACTTATTTCGCTTATGACGGCCGCCCTATTACAGACCAGTGCCATGGCATCGGTCGACTATAATATTGCCAAAGGGTTAGCGCCGGCATCTGCCGATCAGTCGATTTCGGTCTTGCAGTCCTTTCGTGGTGATTTCCGGATTTTAGGTTCAAAAACCTATACCGATGATGAACAGGCCAAGTTTTCTCCGATTGATTATGCCGTGAGCTGGGGCCTGTTTGCAGAGCCGGAAATTGCCCGGCATATTACGGTAAATCAGTACGACCGCTATTTAAACTGGAAGATGGATCGTTTGCCGGTGCCGGCAGAGCAGGCCATGCAGATGGTTTCCAATATGCACATCATTCCAGCCAATCCGAACATTGCCAAACAGATCAAGCAGGTCAAACGTGGTGATCTGGTGCGTTTAAGCGGGGAACTGGTGGAAGTTAAAGACAAAGATATGGTCTGGACGTCATCACTCACCCCGACCGATACCGGCGATGGTGCCTGTGAAGTGTTTCGGGTCAGTTCAATCCAGTGGATTGAAAAAGTAAAACGCAGTTAATGTGGCCTGATGGGTAAAATGTAGCGCCAGGGGAATGTTGATGAATCATAGCAAGACGCTCATTCTCTGTAGCTGGCTGGGGCTGTTGGCCCTCAGCGGTTGTGGCAGCGTCAGCACCCCGGTCGATGGTACTCATGTTTATCATGCCGATCAGCAATGTCCGGCACTGTTAAATTTAAAGATCGGGGAAACCCTGGAATTGCGTCTGGCAGAAAATCCGGCCACCGGCTATCACTGGTCGGTGATGCAACATCCGTCCATCTTTAAGCTGGAAACCTTGTATCTACAGGCGGATGCAGAAAATACTCAGCATGACTCCGCGCAGTTAAATGCGGCTGGAGAAAAAACTTTCCGTTTTCGTGCGGTTCAGGTCGGTGAAGGACTGATTCATTTAAAACAGGCCAGGGCGGGAGAACCGCTTCCCTTGGCAGAATGGAAATGCCGGGTGCGCGTGGCTTAAGACCTGAACATCAGACATAAAAAAACCTCTGTTTTAGAGGTTTTTCGTTTTAAAGGCTTATTTGGCCGTTAGCGCTTCGCCTTCAAACTGTACACCAGCCCAACCTTGCTGCATAAACTGGCGGATATTCTGGTGATCGGTGGCTTCAGGCGTAGCCAGTACCGCCGCATAGTGTTCAGCAAACAGGCTTAAGGTTTGCGCGTGGTCTAAGCCATTTAATTTGGCAAAACTCAGTACTTTGGCGCTGCCCTGGTTTTCGGTGGCGGCATTGTGTTGCTGGCCATTGCTAAACGCAGTTGGCGTGTGGGTATAACGTGCATCAATATAGGCAATCACATCGGCAAAGTTCGCTTTGCCTGCATGCAGCTGGGCCAATAAATCTTGAGCCATCATGTTCTCAGTCCATAGAAAAAATTGGTAAAAGCCCTGCGACAATAGCATGTTTTTTCGCAGGGGTTTAGCTTATTTCGGCCTCAATTTTTGCACCCGGCAGATGAAAAAATCTGCGCTTTGGCCCAACTTGTGGATAAAATGGCAGTTATACACATGGGAATTAACACGACATGAATTGGCTTTGGGTGGCATTGGGTGGAGCAATCGGGGCGAGTCTGCGCTATGGCCTGAGTTTGTGGCTATTTAAGCCCGGTGTGTTATTTCCTTGGCCGACCTGGTCGGTGAATCTGCTCGGCTGTTTTGCTGCCGGAATATTCTTTGCCTTCAGCCAAAAGTTCCCGGTGTTACAACAGGAGTTGCGACTGTTTTTGATGGTCGGAATTTTAGGTGGCTTTACTACCTTTTCCAGTTTTGGACTGGAAACTTTTCAATTGCTAAAACAGGGACACACCAGCGTGGCATTAATGTATGTGATCTCAAGTGTGATTTTGGGTGTGCTTTGTCTGGCGGTGGGTTTTTATCTGTTTCAGGCGCTATTAAATACGAAATAAAAAACAGGAAAATCAACTATATACAATAAAAAATGAAGCCTGGCTGGAGATAAAGGTCTAGGCTTCATAAAGGATGTGTATGCCAATTTTTTTTTTACTGCGTGGCTTAGTCCTTGCTGCGTTTAAAACGGGCAAAGCGTTTATTGAAGCTGGCGACACGGCCTTCATTGCTGGCCTGACGTTGCTCACCGGTATAAAACGGATGCGAAGCACTGGAAATATCTAAAGTCATATAGGGATAGATTTTGCCCTGATATTCCTTGGTCTGCTGCGGCTTCAGGGTGCTGCCAATAATAAAATAGGCATCGGCATTGGTGTCGTGAAACAGCACTTCCTGATATTCGGGATGGATCTCTGGACGCATAACAATTCCTCATGTTTGCTGAATATTGTAATGTTATAACGTAACAAATAAAAAGTAAAGTCAGCCCGAATGGGTCATTCGGGCTCAGCGTGGTTTTTAATATATGGTTTAAGCGTGTGGTGGAACCAGTTCTTCAAACAGATCATTTAAATTGTCATGCACTTTTAAATGAATCAGATTCCAGTAATGACCCGATACCGTACGGTTGACCATTAAGGTATCGGGTGATGGCTTGAATACATCCCAATATTTTAACGAGGGTTTCATCAGTTCCATACCATCATGATGGGCCGAGTTTTCGGCAAAATCATAATCGGTGGTCAAAGGGCGCATCAGCACTTCCAGCCAGGCCTGATACAGTTCTGGTGGGAATTTGCCTTGCTCGGACAGGGAGTGCAGGGCAGTCAGTTCCTGTTCCATTAAGGCAATATTCTGGGCACGGCCGGCCTGAATCAGCGCTTTAAAATGCTGCACAATGTCATTGGACAAGGTCTTCACACCGCCGTAATCATAAATAATCACGCTGCCATCTTCACGGAAGGCAAAGTTACCCGGATGAGGGTCACAGTGGAAACGCTTGAGATAGAAAATTTCCTGACCAATAGCGCGAAACAGCCGGCGTCCCAGTTCATTCCGGGTCGCCAGTGGCCACTGGCTGGCGGTTTCAATACTGTCACCCTGTTCCAGACTTAACGTTAAAATATGCCGGGTCGAATAGTCCTTAAAGACCTGCGGAATAATAATTTTACTGTCCAGCGCCTGATGGAAGGTACGCGCCACTTCCAGGTTTTGTGCTTCAATCTGGTAGTTCAGCTCATTGTCCAGACTGTCCTGAATTTCCTGGAACAGTTTGTCCTGCAATTTGCGGTCAATTTTTAACACACCCATTAAACGCAAGGCCAGACGCACCTGTTTCAGGTCACTTTCACAGGCTTCATCGACACCCGGATACTGGATTTTCACTACCACCTGTTCACCCGTCGGCAAAATTGCCTTATGTACCTGGCCAATGGACGCGGCGGCAAATGGGGTTTCATCAAAATGCTGGAAAATCTGCGCGAGGGGCTTGCCCAGTTCTTTTTCGATTTGTGCCTGAATTTCGGCAAAAGGCATGGGCGGTGCCTGACGTTGTAATTTGCTGATGCCCCGCGCCACTTCTGGTGGGAAAATATCTTTATATTGCGAGGCAATTTGCCCCACTTTCATGACCGCACCTTTCATTTCTCCCAAGGTATCGGCAATCTGGATACCAATATCCTGAAACAGTTTGCTGCGTGCGGCATTCTTCTGCTCGTCATCGGCAGAAAAGTTTTTAATTGAATTGGAAACGGTTTTGGTGGCGATACTGGCGGTCATACTGGCCAGTTTCATAAAGCGACGACCCGGTGTACTAGCCGTTTTTGCCATGCGAGGTTCCTTAAGATCATCTTGACTATCTGCCTTGAGCATACCGGCAGTTGGGTGAAAAGCCTACTTTAAATTGTTAATAAGCAAATTCACTAAATATTGCACATCAAAAAGCCGGCGGTAATAGCCGGCTAAAGATGATGAGAGGCGAATCGCTTAGCTGCTTTGACTCAGACGCTGGTTGTTCATATACAACCGGATCAATAACAGCACACAGGCCACGCTCAAGCCGACAATCAGGCCGACCCAGACCCCGGCGGCGCCCATGCTGCCAAAGCGGGAAAAATACACCCCGACCGGAAAGGCAATGACCCAGTAGGCCAGCATGGTAATCCACATTGGGCCTTTGGTGTCCTGCATACCGCGCAAACAGCCGGCTGCACTAATTTGCCAGGCATCCATTAGCTGGTAGGCAATTGCAAACAGCAGCAGATACATTGCCACCTGTGCCACATCGACATCCGAGGTATAAATCGAAATAATTTCCGGACGGAACAGCCACATAAAACTCATGGTCATAAAGGCCAGCAGGGTTGCGGTAATCAGCCCCAAATACTGCACGCGGCGCATGGCAGCCCAGTTTTTTTCACCATAATAGGTGCCAATGCGGATGGTCAGTGCAATGGCTAGAGACATCGGAATCATAAACAGCTGTGAGGTCACCGACATGGCAATCTGGTGTGCTGCTACCAGCGTTTCTCCTAAGGGGCTAATCACGATGGCTGCGGTACTGAAAATACTGACTTCAAAGAAAATTGCCAAACCAATCGGCAGGCCGAGCATTAAAATCCGTTTCATCCAGTAACGGTCGATGGGTTCCCAGCGGGTGAAAATCTGGGTGCTTTGGTAGGCGCTGCTTTTGGAAATGTACAGCGCCAGGGTAATAAACATCAGCCACTGTAAAATGGCCGTGGCAAAGCCGCAGCCGGCACTGCCCAGTTCAGGCAGCGGCCCTAAACCATACATAAAGATCAGGTTCAACGGCACCAGTACTACCAGCGCCAGCAGACTGATGACCGTTACCGGACGCGGATAACCCAGCGCCTCGGAATAGCCACGTAGCGCAGCATACATGGTCACCGCCGGCATACCAAACCCAATGGCATGCAGAAACAGTCCAGCTTTCGGTTGCAGGCTTTCTGGTACTCCAAGCAGCGGCAATAACAGCGGTGCCAGCTGTAAAATCAGGCAGGCAATCCAGCCCAAAATAAACGCCACCCATAACGATTGCCGGGCAATGGTGGCAATTTTTTCCGGTGTACGCGCACCATTGGCCTCAGCCACCAGCGGTGTAGTGGCAATCATGATGCCACTAAACAGCAGCATCACCGGAAGCCACAGCCCCACACCGACTGCAATTGCGGCTAAATCGGTCGGTGAAAACTGACCGGCCATAATGGTATCAATTAGCCCCAGACCGGCCTGGGCAAATTGCGTCACCAGAATCGGAATCATTAAACGGAACAGTTGTTTTAATTCAAAACGTGTGCTGCCAAGCGTAGCCACAGTTATTACCCATATTCATCATGTGCTTAGAACAGAGCGATTAGCGTTGTAAAGTGAGAAGCACACCTATAAAAATCACCACGCCACCCAGAAGACGTTGCCAGTTGATGGGTGCTTTTTCTGTGCCCAGGACACCAAAATGATCGACCAGCATCGACATGGCAATCTGGCCAAACAGGATTAAACCGGTCAGGGTGAGATAGCCGAGTTTCGGTGCTGCATAAATACTTAAGCTGATGGCATAAACCCCTAACACGCCGCCCAGCCACATATACCAGGGCAAATGGACGATCTCGTGCAGATTGGGTTTGGGAACCTGTTGAAAAAACACCAAAATAGCCAGCACTATTGTACCAACCAAAAACGAGAAAAGGGCAGCCTGCAAAGGAGAATATAAATATTCGCGTAGCTGGGTATTGATGGCGGTTTGCAGGGTCATGGCAATCCCGATCCCCATGGCCAGCGGCATTAAAAGCAGTAATTGCGAAGATATTTTCATCATTCTAACACGCTAATTCTTCTGTAATTTTTTCTAGTGTAGCGGTATTCGCTGTGAGATTTTATCGGTGTCCTGATGCAGTCATGTTAAAATATGCATCTTCCTTTGCTGTTTTTGAGCTTGTTCCTTGGCTGAATTGAATCCTGCGTCTGTTCCCTTGTCCCTCTATATTCACATGCCGTGGTGTGTGCGCAAGTGTCCGTATTGCGACTTTAACTCGCATGCCGTCCCGGATGGCAAACTGTCACTGGATTTAGAACAGCAATATTTACAGGCCTTGGTCGCCGATTTTAATACGCAGCTGGAATTTGCCCAGGGCCGTGAAATTCACAGTGTGTTTATTGGCGGTGGGACGCCATCGTTAATTTCTGCTCAAGGTTATACTTGGTTATTTGATCAGCTCAAAGCCTTGCTGCCATTTGAACACAATTGTGAAATCACTTTAGAAGCTAATCCAGGCACGGTTGAACATGACCCTTTTGCGGGTTACTTAGCGGCAGGTATTAATCGTTTGTCGATTGGCGTACAAAGTTTTAACACTGAGCATTTGCAAAAATTAGGTCGTATTCATAGTAATCACGATGCAATTTCTGCCATTCAACATGCTGCAGAAGCAGGTTTCCAGCGTATTAATGTCGACTTAATGCATGGTCTACCGGAACAAAGCTTAGAGCAGGCTTTGCTTGATTTAAAACTGGCAGTCGAAAGTGGTGCAACGCATGTGTCGTGGTATCAATTGACCATCGAACCCAATACGGTATTTTTCCGAACCCAACCTTTGCTGCCAAATGATGAAGTACTCGAAGCGATTCAAGAACAAGGTGAAGCCTATCTAAAAGCCCAAGGCTTTATCAATTATGAAGTGTCGGCATGGCGTAAAGAACAGCCTTCGGCACATAACTTAAATTATTGGCAGTTTGGTGATTATTTAGCGATTGGGGCAGGAGCGCATGGCAAAGTAACGCGACCTGATGGCGTATATCGT
This sequence comes from Acinetobacter sp. Q186-3, assembly GCF_013420655.1. Lineage (NCBI taxonomy): Bacteria > Pseudomonadati > Pseudomonadota > Gammaproteobacteria > Moraxellales > Moraxellaceae > Acinetobacter > Acinetobacter sp. Q186-3. The sequence continues at coordinate 117,869 of NZ_VOXS01000003.1, forward strand.
TATCAAAAAACCCGTCAGCCGAAAGACTATTTAGCCAAAGTACCTGCCGAGCATTTGCAGTTTAAACGCATCGAAGCTGAAGACATGCCGTTTGAATTTATGATGAATGCACTACGTTTAAATAAAGGTGTGGATGCTCATCTTTATACAGCACGTACAGGTTTGGCATTAGATACGGTTTTGCCTGTGGTAAATTCCTTACGCCAACGTCATTTGATGGTGGCAGATGAAACTCGCTTGTCGTGTACGCCGCAAGGGCATATGTTCTTGAACTCAATATTAGAAGAGTTTTTATAAGACGATAAAGCCCAATATATATTGGGCTTTATCTGTTTTTAAGTAGTGCTTAAGGCAAATTGACACCTGTTAATGAGCCAATCATGCTATTTGGATCATTGCTAAAAATATAGCCATCGCCTGTGTACAGCCAACCAATTTTACCTTGTTCATTTAAACGACGTAGTAAATTTGGACTGCCATTGTTTAAACGCAAAGCATTTTCTGCAAAGACTTTATATTCTGTAGTAGTCGATTTACTGCTGTCTTTTTCAAATAAAAGCGCTTCTGTTTCGGTTGGTTTGACATAAAAAGTGCTAGAAACTAAACGATAACCCGCTTTCAATTGATTTTGAATGATTGTATTGATTTCTGCAGTATTTGGTTCTGTTACTGAGTTCATTGGCTTTTTGACATATACATAGCTATAGGTACCGTTATGTGTGCTGCTATTGGCACAGGTTGCTATATCAACGCTATTGGTATTCGCTAAGGTGGTTTGTGCACCAACAAAAACATTCGAATCCCATAAAATCAATTTACAGCCTTTTGCCCCGAGTTCATTAAAGCCAGCAATCATATCTTGGACTGTGGCAGCAGGATAAAAGTGTTTGTAATCTAAAGTATAGCTGTCTGATGCAGAGGTTTTTTTCACAAAATAATGGGTGAAATTCAGTGATGAACCTGCACGATGTGATGAAAATGGTAGATAGCCATTGGCCGCTTGCGCTTTCGCTTCATCAAACCAACGTGCATAGCGAATATCAAGGCTATTTAAATTCAAATTTTTACTGGTATAGGCATAGCGCTGCTGTTGCTTGCTATTGGTTAAATATAAGTTTTCAGGGCTGCCTGAAGACGTCGTTTTAATATTACGGTGCAGCAATGCATAACCTTGCTGACCTAAGGTGTTGAGTTGCGCTAAATATTCTGTTGCTTGACTTACGGGATCTAAAGACGCAGCTAATTGATAACTGCCCGTTGCCAATACTGTTTTTGGAGCGAGCGTACTAAAAGCCGGTGAACTTTTAGTTAAACAACTTGCATTTTTAATAGGGTCTGCAATTGCATTGATTTGTTTTTCAATTTCTGTGTGATCTTGAGAGGTAATGATGCAGACTGCATTGCTGTTTTTATAAGTTAATGCCACTTTTAGCGCAGGCGCGTTGGCATTCGAAAGTGCAGACCTATAATCTGCTAAATGATAAATCACAGCACCTACTTGTTGCTTAGGTTGAATATTACTCACCATAGCAAACTGATCTGTTAAGGTTCGATTATCAATTAGAGAGCTAGCACAATTTCCAGCTTCTGTTGCTTTAACACTTTCTGTGGTGATATCTAAAGCTGTTGCTGCTGTTTTAGAAACCACGGCTTTACTGTATGGACAACCTGTCGGCATACCAAATAACCAAGAACCTTGAAATTGATCTGCAACATCTGCGACTGGTGTTGGTGTTGGTGTTGGTGTTGGTGTTGGTGTTGGTGTCGGTGTCGGTGTCGGCGTGTTGGATGAGCTATCAGAACCACCACAGCCAGCCAGTACCAAGCTGCCCATACTGATCGCTAGAATATGCAGTGAAAGCATTTTATATTTCATGATTATTACCTGTTATTTTTAGAGTTTTCACCGCAGAGCTTAGCGATTTTTCAATATAGAGATGAGCTGAGAATGTAAGCGATTTTATAAGTGTAAAGGGGAGTTAAGATAGGTTGTGATTTCAATCACGTTTTTAAATGGTGCTTAAAGATCAAAATGAGCGTGATTTTTAGGCCAAGTCACTTTTGTATTCAAATTTAATAGTTGTTAAAAGAAATATTTTTCTTTAATTCAAGCACATTTTTGGTGCTTGAAATTAGTACACAATGCACATTTTAGAAAAAACAGTAGGATTACAAAATCACAAAATAAAAAAGAGCGCCGAGGCGCTCTTTTTTACTTGCTTTGATCATTAGTAATCGAAGCTAAAATGTTCTGGTGCTAATGCAGTCATGGTTTTAGATGGATTGACCATCGCTTCGGCATGACCTTGGGTACGTGGCAATAAGCGTTCAAAGTAGAAATCTGCCACTTTGATTTTCGCTTTGTAGAATTCTGGGGTTTCTGCGCCATCATTCGATGCCAGTTTGGCCGATGCAACGGCCGCCTGCTGTGCCCAGAAGTAAGCCATCATCACATAACCCGAGAACATCAGGAAGTCGACAGAGGCACTTGAGACGATGTCGCGGTCTTTACGTGCCGCCAGCATGATGCGTACCGTCAGGGCATTCCACTGCGCGCATAGCTTGGTTAAGTCCCAGGCAAAACGGCGCATGTATTTATTACGGGCGTGCTGACCACAGAATTTCAGAATTTCTGCGGTATAGTCACGAATCACTTTACCTTTTGAGGTCAGCAGTACTTTACGGCCAATCAGGTCAAGCGCCTGTACACCGGTGGTGCCTTCATATAGGGTCGAGATACGCGAGTCACGTACAATCTGTTCCATGCCCCATTCTTTGATATAACCATGACCGCCATAAACCTGCATGCCGTGGTTGGCTGCTTCATAGCCCATTTCAGTCAGGAAGCCTTTTAGAATTGGAGTATAGAAACCCAGGTGATCATCATGCTGTTCAAAGGCAGCAGTATCGCCACGCTCCAGTGCATCGGTCATTTTGTCGGCAATTTGTGCGGCATGATAAATCATGGCACGACCACCTTCAGCAATAGCTTTTTGCGTCAGCAGCATACGGCGCACATCGGCATGGTGAATAATGGCATCGGCCACTTTTTCCGGATCTTTTTTACCGGACAGGGCACGCATTGACATCCGTTCTTTGGCATACGGTAAAGCACCCTGGAAGGCCAGTTCCGCATGACAGATCCCCTGAATCGCGGTACCAATACGGGCAGTATTCATAAAGGTGAACATGGCATGCAGGCCTTTGTTTGGTTCGCCAATTAAATAACCCACCGCATTGTCAAAGTTCAGCACCGCGGTTGCCGACGCGCGAATCCCCATTTTGTGTTCAATTGAACCACAGGTCACTGGGTTACGCTCACCCACGCCACCGTCTGCAGATGGCAGGAATTTCGGTACGATAAACAGGGAAATGCCTTTGGTGCCGGCTGGAGCATCCGGTAAACGTGCCAGCACAATATGGACAATATTTTCGGTCAGGTCATGTTCACCGGCAGAAATAAAGATTTTGGTGCCTGAAATGGCATAAGTGCCGTCGGCTTGCGGTTCTGCTTTGGTTTTCACCTGACCTAAGTCAGTACCACATTGTGGCTCGGTCAAACACATGGTTCCTGACCAGGTGCCTGCCACCAGATGCGGCAGATAGGTATCTTTTTGTTCGTCTGTACCGTACTGGATAATGGTGTTGATACAGCCCACACTTAAACCCGGATACATCTGGAATGACCAGTTGGCTGTGCCCATCATTTCAGATTTAATCAGGTTTAACGACATAGGCAGGTTTTGACCGCCGTACTGTTCCGGATAAGACAGACCTTGCCAGCCGCTTTGCACAAACTGGTCATAAGCCTCTTTAAAGCCTTTTGGCGTTTTCACTTCGCCATTTTCAAAATGACAGCCTTCTTGGTCGCCGGTCTGGTTCAAAGGAGAGAGGACATTTTCACAAAAATCAGCCGCCCCTTCGAGAATCATGTCGACTGTTTCTGGATCTGCTGCTTCACCGTTAGACAAAGTTTGATAATGTGCTGGATAGTCAAACACTTCATTCATTAAGAAACGAATGTCGTGTAAAGGCGCTTTATATGCTGGCATAACATTAATCCTGATTTAAAAATAGTTTTGGATTATCTGATCGGATAGTTTGATTATTCACATTGCGCATCAAAATACATTGATGTTGAATTCAGTTAAAAATGTCAGAAAAGCGAATCAATAGAATCTTATAGACGTGGGATCAGTTCTAATTTAGGAGAAAATCCTGCCCTTGTCACCACTGTTTTTTGTATTCTATTTATTTAAATTATAACAAAATAAAACATAAGTGAGCATGATCTAGGACCAAAGCCTAATAGTAGTAAAGGCGTTTAAATCTGGGCAAATCGGTTGCCATATTTGTGTCATTAAATCCAATCATAATACGGGTTAATTGTGCAGCCCAAAGGCTAGGCATAAAAAAAGAACCGTGCAAGATCGGTTCTTTTTCTGGGCAAAATCGCAGATTTTAAAGAAAATCTTTTAAATCGGGTTTGACCCCATTCCAGATTGAAAACGATTCAATTGCCTGTCCGACCAGCATGCCAAAGCCTTCCGAGGTTGGAATCTGACGGGCCTTGGCCTGTTCCAGAAAACTGGAGGGCTTGCCATAGGCCATTTCATAGGCATGTTGAAATTGCAGCGCGTCCGGCAGAATTAAAGCATCGCCACTCAAGCTGGCCGATGTCGCATTAATGACAATGTCAAACTCGCCCGCTAGTGCATCCAGACCAATGGCGGACAGTTCGGCCTGTGGTACGGCTTGCTGCAAATCAGCCACCAGCTGTTCGGCGCGCGCCAGAGTACGGTTGGCAATCACCACTTTTTTGACGCCGGCCTGAACCAGCGGATAAATCACGCCACGGGTGGCGCCGCCGGCACCAATAATCAGAATTTCGGTATTGTCCAAATTCCAGTTCAGCGCACGAATGGCATCGACCAGCCCTTGACCATCGGTATTGTCACCATACAGCTGACCATCTTGCATCCACAAGGTATTTACAGCTTTGGCGGTTTTGGCCCGTTCGCTGAGTACATCACACAAGGCAAAGGCCTGTTCTTTAAACGGCACGGTGACATTCATGCCTACCCCACCTTCGGCAAAGAATTCACGAATATTGGCTTCAAAACCATCCAATGGTGCCAGGCGTTTGCGATAGACCAGATCAACCCCGGTTTTTTCGGCAAAGGCATGATGCAGTTCTGGAGAGCGGGACTGTTCAATCGGGTTGCCCACAACGGCAAATTGTTTGCGCATTTTCACATGATCCATGTGCTGAAATGCCCATCAATATACGCCAAATCGGGCAGGGGCTAAAGCCTGCAAATGATGAACAATTGGAATAAATACAATAAGCAAAACGACACAATCGGGTGTCGGGCAGGGAAGGGAGGACAAGGTAAAAGAAGAGAAAATTGAATAGAGAAAAATAAAAAGATCAATAAAGCAGTCTGATCTGTAAACCTGTGACGGCTTAAGGATTACAGATATCCAAGATGGTATCTAAAACCAGCAAGACCGAAGTAAAAACCAGAGCAATCAGGGCAAAAACACTGGCCACAATCGACAGGCTGTCACTTAAAGGATGTTCGAAAATAAAGGTAATACTGAGAGAGCAGACTAAAATACTGAGAATCAGCCAGAACAGCAGGCCTTTGTGTTGAGCAATGAAATTTTGCAGCATGGGAGCGTTCCTTAAATCGATACTGGCTCAATTCCATCTTTTGCCAGACACATTAAACCAAGACTATAGAGTCTACTCGCTTTAAATGAAAGTCTTATGAAGAGTTGGCGAAAAAGTGTATGCAAATATATTTAAATGTATGCACCTTGCAAGCGTGTGTTGCAAGAAAAAAGCTACCACTATTTGCGGTAGCTTTTTAGACATTTATTGTAGTTCGCGTAGCCAGTCATGCGGCTTTAAATAATAGTCGGTGAGTTTTTTCTCTGCGGAATCGGCATCCCATTCCGGGCGATAACTCCAGCCGGCCAGATTGGGCAAGCTGACCAAAATGGATTCAATCCGGCCGCCAGTTTGCAGGCCGAACAGCGTACCACGGTCATAGACCAGGTTATATTCCACATAGCGACCACGACGATAGAGCTGGAATTCACGCTGCGCTTCGGTATAAGGTTTATCCTGATTGCGTTTAAAAATCGGCAAAATCGCTTCCAGATAGCCATTGCCCACCGCCTGAATATATTCAAAACAGGTGTCAAAATCCCACTGGTTTAAATCATCAAAAAACAGGCCGCCCACTCCACGCTGTTCATCGCGATGTTTCAGATAGAAATAGTCATCACACCACTGTTTGTGTTCGGCATAGACCTGCTCGCCAAAGGGCGCACATAAGTCATGTGCAATCTGGTGCCAGGACAGGACATCTTCATCATTCGGATAAAACGGGGTCAGGTCAAAACCGCCGCCAAACCACCAGATCGGGTCCTGACCTTCCGGTTCGGCCACAAATAAACGCACATTGGCATGTGAGGTTGGAACATTTGGATTTTTCGGGTGAATCACCAGAGATACGCCCATCGCCTGCGCTTTGGCACCGGCAATGCCAGGATGGCGTTCGGTTGCCGAGGCAGGTAGTTTGGAAATATTGATATGCGAGAACATCACCCCGCCTTTTTCAATCACGCTGCCATTTTGTAAGACCCGGGAACGGCCACCGCCCCCTTCAGGGCGCTGCCAGTCATCAATCACAAATTCAGCCGTACCGCCGCCGGCCTGTTCCTGTTGTTCTAACGCGGCACAGATGCGCGCCTGTAAATCGAGAAGAAATTCACGTACGCGTTGAATATCAGCGGAGGTAGGATGCTGCATGATGACACTCATGAATAAAAAACAATAAGCACATCAAAGCACAGATTGGTAAAAAAATTAAGAGGGGAAGGGCTGCTGTGCGCTGCGCATGGCTGATCTAAGTGAAGAGGCAACAGCATGAGCTTCCCGATTCCCGACCAAAAGGCTAGGTTGAATTCCTGTTTTAAGCTCCGCACAATAGTGAATACGGGCCTTGTGCCCACCTCATAGGGGCAATTGCAGTGGAGCAATGTAGATGTTGAAACCGGCCAGTTCTCTCGTACAAAAATACAATGTTCCGGGACCCCGCTATACCAGTTATCCGACCGTACCGTATTGGGAAGAGGCCAGTTTTTCTCGCGAGGCCTGGCAGCAAAGTCTGCAACGCGCGTTTGCTGAATCCAATGCCAGCGAAGGCATCAGCCTGTATATCCATCTGCCCTTCTGCGAAAGTTTATGTACCTTTTGCGGTTGCCATAAGCGCGTGACCAAACGCCATGAAGTGGAGCAACCCTACATTCAGGCGGTGCTGAAAGAGTGGGATTTATATTGCCAGTTGCTGCCAGACCGGCCGATGATTAAAGAAATCCATTTGGGTGGCGGCACGCCGACTTTCTTTTCTGTAGCCCATTTACAGCAGCTGATTCAGGGCATTCTGGGCAAAGCCACAGTGGCGCCCGAGCATGAATTCAGTTTTGAAGGCCATCCGAACAATACCACTCGTGAACATTTGCAAGCGCTGTATGATCTGGGCTTTCGCCGGGTCAGCTATGGCGTGCAGGACTATAATGAAAAGGTCCAGAAAGCCATCCACCGGATTCAGCCTTATGAACATGTGCAGCGTGTGACCGAATGGGCGCGTGATATTGGCTACACGTCAATTTCGCATGATCTGGTTTTTGGTCTGCCTTTTCAGAATCTGGACGATGTTTTACATACCATTCAGCAGACCACCCGGTTAAATCCGGACCGTCTGGCTTTTTATAGCTATGCGCATGTGCCGTGGATTAAAGGCAATGGCCAGCGCGGTTTTAAAGATGATGATGTGCCAAAAGATGAACTGAAACGTACCCTGTATGAAGAGGGCAAGAAAAAACTGCTGGCGCATGGTTATCATGAAATTGGCATGGATCATTTTGCCCTGAAAAGTGATGCCATGTATCAGGCTTTTCAGCAGGGCAGTCTGCACCGTAACTTTATGGGCTATACCGCTTCCAAAACCCAGCTGATGATTGGCCTGGGATTGTCCTCGATCAGTGATAGCTGGTACAGCTTTGCGCAAAATGAAAAGACCCTGGAAGATTATTATGCGCGACTGGAACAGAACGAAATTCCGGTATTTCGCGGGCATGTACTGACCGCCGAAGACCTGATGATTCGCCGGCATATCCTGAATTTGATGTGCAGTTTCCAGACTTCATGGGCTGACCCAGAGATGCAGTTCCCGGAATTGCCTGAGGTGCTCAAGCAGCTGGAAGAAATGCAGGAAGATGGCTTGTTAACGCTGTTTGAGGATCATTTACAGGTTACGGAGCAGGGCAAACCGTTTGTACGTAATATCTGTATGGCGTTTGATTTGCGTTTAAAGCGTAAAGTGCCGAGTACCCGTATTTTCTCAATGACGATTTAATTTTTATCTCATTCAATTCAGCATTCAATCACATGATCCGGCGACAGAGAGGTCGCCATTTCACTGTATGGCAGGGATGCCATATCAGTGAAATAAAGGGGTTTGGTTACTTTGCCCCGTCAAAGTAACAAAGAAAAAGCCTTCATGCAGAGTGAAATGTTATTGATACAGACCGTCTGCCAATTTGAAATAGTTTAAAAACAAGTTATTTAGTCGAGATAAGCAGAAAGGCGACATTCCTGTCGCCGGTCATTTGATTAAAAGGTTTTTTGACTTTAAAAGAGGGAAAGCTGTTTTTGGAAACCTTAAAATGACTTAGAAGTCATCTTTTTGGTACATATGCGCCATACGCTCATGTTTGGTCTTTAAATACTGCTCATTAAATGGGTTTAAACCCACCGTTAACGGCACGCGATCCACCACATTAATCCCTTGTTCACGGAGTGCTTCAATCTTTAGTGGGTTATTGGTAATTAACCGCACCGCTTTGACTTGCAGATGATCCAGCATAATGCTGCACATATCATATTGACGGGCATCAGCAGGCAGATTCAGCATTAAATTGGCATCTACCGTGTCATGTCCCTGATCTTGCAGGGCATAGGCACGAATCTTGTTGGTCAGGCCAATGCCGCGTCCTTCCTGACGTAAATATAAAATCACCCCTTGTCCGGCTTCATTAATCAGGCGTTGGGTGGCCTGTAATTGCGGCCCGCAGTCACATTTTAATGAAGCAAAGGCATCCCCGGTTAAACACTCGGAATGGACACGAACCAGTACCGGTTCGGTCGGGGCCTGTTCCAGACCTTTAGACAGTGCAACATGCTCTTCGCCAGTTTTCGGATCTTGAAATACAGTAATTTTAAATTCACCAAAAGCGGTTGGTAGTCTTGACGTTGCGACAAATTCTATAGGCACAGTTTTACCCGTTAAATTGTTCATGAATGCGTTAAAGTATAGCCTAATGCTCAGACATTAGTAGAATAGGATTGCTGAATTTCTGCAGAAGATTTTCTTTTTTGTAGAAAGCGAACGATAATAGTTGATAAATAGCGAGGTTATTCAGGATAATCTACGCCACCTAAACACTGCCCGACTGAAATCATTGCTCAAAACTACATCGCTAGAAATGTGGCTGATTGAAGATGGTACAATTCGACTATATGATCGAGTAACTCCCCCTTGACCTAGCTTAGGTTTTGCCAGGCTTTAGAAGGCTTTGCCACATATGTTGTATACAGAAATACCGACTCAACGCCCTGTAACACCGTTGCTGGATAGCATAGATCATCCACAACAATTACGTTTACTCGCGCAAAGCCAGTTAGCACAAGTGGCGGATGAGTTACGTCAATTCATTTTGTATGCAGCAGGGCAAAGTGGCGGGCATTTCGGTGCCAATTTAGGGGTCATCGAACTGACTGTGGCTTTGCATTATGCGTTTAATACGCCACATGACCGCCTGATCTGGGATGTCGGTCATCAGGCTTATCCACATAAAGCCTTAACCGGACGCCGTGAACAGCTGACCACCATTCGTGCCAAAGATGGTCTGGCCGCGTTTCCGGCCCGTGAAGAATCTGAATTTGATACCTTTGGTGTGGGCCATTCATCCACCGCGATTTCTGCCGGTTTGGGCATGGCGCTGGCCAGCCGTTATCAGCAGCAACAGCGCGAAGTGGTGGCAATTATTGGTGATGGTGCCATGACTGCCGGCATGGCCTTTGAAGCCATGAATGATGCGGTGGCGCATCAGGCCGATTTAATGGTCATTTTAAATGACAATGATATGTCGATTTCCTGCAGCACCGGCGGTTTTGCCAAACATCTGGCGGCGCTGTGGCAGCGCGGCGAAAGCGTGCATATAGATGCTTCTGGCGAGGCCTATATCCAGCCACATCCCGAGTGGGGCTACACCTCACGTTTGCATTGTGCTGCGACCGATGCCGCCGACAATTTATTTAAAGCGATTGGTTTTGATTATTTTGGTCCTTTTGATGGCCATGATGTTGATCAGCTGGTCAATGTATTCCAGGCACTGAAAAAGCGTAAAGGCCCGCGTTTAATCCACATCTATACCAAAAAAGGTAAAGGCTTTGCCCCGGCAGAAGCGGACCAGATTAAATATCACGCAATTAGTAAAATCAACAGCAGCGCGTCTGCAGCAGCGGCACCTAAATATTCCGATGTTTTTGGCCAATGGCTATCTGATGAAGCTGCACAAGATTCACGCCTGCTGGCGATTACTCCGGCCATGTGCGAAGGTTCGGGCATGGTGCAGTTTGCCAAGCAATATCCGGAGCGTTTCTTTGACGTAGCCATTGCTGAACAGCATGCCGTGACCTTGGCGGCCGGAATGGCCTGTGAAGGTTTAAAACCGGTGGTCGCGATTTATTCGACTTTCCTGCAACGTGGTTATGATCAGCTGATTCATGATGTGGCGCTGCAAAATCTGGATGTCACCTTCGGCATCGACCGGGCTGGTCTGGTCGGTGAAGATGGTCCGACCCATGCTGGTGCCTACGATTACGCCTATATGCGCACCGTACCGAATATGGTGATTATGGCGCCAAAAGATGAAAATGAATGCCGCCAGATGCTGCACACGGCTTATCATTATCCGGGGCCGGCAGCGGTGCGTTATCCACGTGGTAATGGCGTTGGAGTCGAAATTCAGCAGCAATTGAACCTGATGGAGATCGGTCAGGCAGAAATTGTGGCGCGTTTTAATGAACAGTCGGATGAGCAGATTGCCATTTTGGCCTTTGGTAGCCGGGTTTATCCGGCCATTGAAGCAGCACAGGCATTTGCAGCCCGGCATGACATTGCCGTGCAAGTGGTGAACATGCGTTTTGTGAAACCGCTGGATGAAGCCATGATTGAACGCCTGGCTGAAAACACCCAGCTGTTTGTAACCGTAGAAGAACATGCAGTGATGGGCGGCGCGGGCAGTGCCGTCAGTGAATATCTGGCCAAGGCTCAGCTGGTCAAGCCTATTATTCACTTAGGCCTGGATGACAGCTTTATGCAACAGGCCACACATAGCCAGATGTTGCAGCAGGCCGGTCTTGATGCCGCCGGTATCGAGCAGGCCATGACCCAGGCCTGGAACAAGCTGACCGAGAGCGTTTCATCCTGAAGCAATAAATTTTAGAAACATTTATTCCCCAAAAGCCCCAATATTTGCTAAAATGTTGGGGCTTTTATGCATTATTCTTTATCAGTATCTTCAAATTTGTAGTGGGTGTTCAATGGAACCTATGGTGGTGATGGCTGCGCGTGCGGCTCAAACAGTTGGTCAAGAGCTTTTAAAAGCGCATCAGAATCGTCATAAACTCGATCTACAAGTCGAAGAAAAAGGAATTGATGGTCCAGTAACGCGTGTTGACCGTTACCTGGAACAGTTGACCATCGATACCCTACGTAAAAGCTATAAAAATCACAGTTTCTTGGGTGAAGAGTTCGGTCTGCAAGAAGGTAAAGGTCATGATGCCGATTGGTGCTGGGTGATCGATCCTTTAGACGGTACGCTTAACTTCATCAACGGTTTTCCGCATTTCTGTATCTCTATTGCTGTTCAGCACAAAGGCGTGACTCAGCACGGCGTGATCTATGATCCAGTCAAAGACGAATTGTTCTCTGCCAGCCGTGGTCGTGGTGCCATGCTTAATCAGCGCCGTATCCGCGTGAATGTTAAAGACAGCCTGGAGAATACGTTCCTGGCTGTGGGTCATGCTTACCGCGCCAAACGTAATGGTGAAGTGGTGTCGTATGCCAAAAACCATTTCGAATCATTATTGAACGTGACTGAAGCTGGTGCGCAATATCGCCGTGCAGGTTCTGCTGCGCTGGATCTGGCTTATGTGGCAGCTGGCCGTTTAGATGGCTATTTCGAGCTGGGCCTAAAACCGTGGGATATCGCAGCGGGCGAGTTAATCGTCAAAGAAGCTGGTGGTACTGTAGTGGATGCACGTGGTGGCAGCGATTCTATGGACAATGGTCAGGTACTTGCGTGTTCTATGAAAATGCTGAAGCCTTTAATGAAGGCAGTAGTACCTGCCTGGGGCGACGCGGCAAAATAATAGACGCATTGAGTGAAATGACAAGGCTTGCTCCCAAGCCTTAAAAAACAGCCCGCCCAGTCGGGCTGTTTTTTTGCCTGTTATTTGTGCTTGATTTAATTCAAGTTTAACGACTGGTACAGAAATTAACGCAAAAGTTGATTAAATTAGATGACTTTTAAAATAATCCTGCTATAATCCGCCCACGCACTTAATTTCCGTTCATTACCTGAACATTTCTCTTCTAATCATTGTGTATGCGCGTGCGGTCCAAAGAGAGGACGATATCTCGCGCCCCAATCGCTAAAGCGATTCCTTCAGGTTAAGCCGTAATCATGCGTGCGTTATATCAACATCGTCGTTACTCGGATCGCCGCTGAATTCTTAAATTTTCAGCGTTCAATGCTGTGCCGCTTTTTGCCGATGTCCATTTGACTTTATTATTATGGAGCACCCAATTCTCGGGTGAAATACTCTATGAGCAAAACTTTTGCTGATTTTCCTCTACACGAAACTTTACAACAAGCGTTAGACGCTCTTGGCTTTACTGCGCCTACGCCTGTACAGGAACAGTCAATTCCTGCGGCATTAGAAGGTAAAGATCTTCTTGTATCAAGCCAAACCGGTTCGGGTAAAACTGCAGCGTTCCTTCTCCCAACGCTGAACGCACTTGCAAACCAGGACACATTCGTTCCGTTTAAAGAACGTATGAAAGCCATTACTCAGCCATCTATTCTGGTACTTTGCCCAACACGTGAACTTGCTCAACAGGTGAGCCAGGACGCGATTGCATTTGTACGTCACATGAAAGGTGTTCGTATTGCTGCGATCATGGGTGGTATGCCTTTTGGTAAACAAATTCAACAGTTAAAAGGTGCACAAGTGGTTGTAGCGACGCCAGGTCGTCTACTTGACCTTGTGAACCGTCGTCAAATCAAACTCGACAAAGTTAATGCGTTGATCGTTGACGAAGCTGACCGTATGCTGGACCTGGGTTTCTCTGAAGACCTGGAAGCAATCAGTGATTTGGCTGCAAACCGCGAACAGACCTTAATGTTCTCTGCGACATTTGCACCACGTATCATCACGCTTGCTGAACGTATGATGAATGAGCCAGAACGTATTGCGATCGAAACTGGTCACTCTACCAATACGGACATTACTCAGACTTTACACTGGACTGATGGCTTCGAGCACAAGAAAAAACTGTTGACGCACTGGTTGAGCGAACAGGATCTTGATCAGGCCGTTGTATTCGCTTCTACCCAAGAAGATACCGATATGCTGGCTGAAGAACTGGCTGAAGCAGGTCACTCAGTTGTTGCGCTGCATGGTGCAATGCCACAAACCGTTCGTAACCGCCGTTTACGCAGCATTCGTGAAGGTCGTGCCAAGATTTTAGTTGCAACTGACGTTGCAGCGCGTGGTCTGGACGTACCGACTATTTCTCACGTGATTAACTTCGGTCTGCCAATGAAGAACGAAGACTATGTACACCGTATTGGCCGTACTGGTCGTGCCGGTCGTACTGGTAAAGCGATTACTTTGGCGACTTACCGTGAACGCGGTAAAATTCGTGCGCTTGAAGATTACTTAGATGCACGTTTAGAAGTATCTGAAATTGAAGGTTTAGAGCCATCTCCACCTCCAGCACGTCCACGTCGTGACGGCGGTCGTGGTGGTAAACGTGACGGTGGTCGCGGTGGCCGTGGTGGTTTCGGCGGTGGCCGTCGTTTTGAAGGCGAAAGCAACTTCAAACGTCGTGAAGGCGGTGATGACCGTCCACGTCGCAGCTTCGACGACAAACCACGTGGCGAGCGTCCATTTGGTGAAGACCGTCCACGTCGTGAATTCAACAGCGATCGTCCGCGTCGTGAAGGTGGTTTTGGCGACCGTCCACAGCGTTCTTTCGATGACCGTCCACGTCGCGAATTCAACAGCGACCGTCCACGTCGTGAAGGTGGCTTTGGTGACCGTCCACAACGTTCTTTCGATGATCGTCCACGCCGTGAATTCAACAGTGACCGTCCGCGTCGCGAAGGTGGTTTCAACGAGCGTCCACGTTTTGACAGCAATGATGACAACCGTGGCAACCGCGTAGACTACAAACCACGTCGTGAAGGTGCTTTCGGTGACCGTCCTAAGCGTGATTTTGGCGACCGTCCAGCGCGTTCATTCGGTGAAGATCGTCCACGTCGCGAATTCAACAGCGACCGTCCACGCCGTGAAGGTGGTGACCGCCGTCGTAAATTCAACGACTAAGTTGAACTGAGCGAATTCAGAAAACCGGTGCTTGCACCGGTTTTTTTATGCGAGAAAATTTGAATTTTGATGAGGAAAATGTATACTGGTTCAAGTTTATTTAAGAATATATTAAGCGATGTCTCATTATCATTCGCACAAACTGCCCGGTGTGTCATCTATGAAAGAGGTGCTTATGCCATATATTTTTTTGGTTTTGCTGCTCTGTAACCTCATCTTTTTTATTTACAGAACTTTTGCCTAAGCTGCATCTCTTTGTTTCTACGCTCAAATTAGACCATAATAAAATTGTACAACTTGTACACAGTTTAAAAGAATTTCATAGATAACAATTTGTTCTCCAATCCTTTATAGTATGCATGCTGAAAAAATGCAGGAAAATCCTCAGCTATGAATAATCAGACACCTCTACAGGCGCCAGCACTGATTGAAGTCAATCACCTGAGCTTTAAACGAGGGGAGCGGGTCATTTACGACAATGTCAGCTTAAAAATTCGACGTGGGCAGATTACTGCAATTATGGGACCGTCAGGCACGGGTAAAACCACCTTGCTGCGTTTAATTGGCGGGCAGCTCACTCCGGATCAGGGTGAAGTGCTGCTCGATGGTAAGAATATTGGGAAAATGTCACGTCAGGAGCTGTTTGCAGCACGGGCGCGAATGGGCATGCTGTTTCAAAGCGGTGCCTTGTTTACCGATATGACGGTTTATGAAAACGTGGCCTTCCCGATTCGTGCACATACCCGTTTACCCGAACATCTTATTGCCGAACTGGTGGCTTTAAAGCTGGAATCGGTGGGTTTGCGTGGTGCCGAGCAGCTCATGCCGTCTGAACTGTCTGGCGGGATGAACCGTCGTGTGGCTTTGGCGCGTGCCATTGCGCTGGACCCGGAACTGATTATGTACGATGAACCTTTTGCCGGTCAGGACCCGATTGTGATGGGCGTATTGACCCGTTTAATCCGTTCATTGCGTGAAGCACTGGATTTAACCACCATTATTGTGTCGCATGATGTGGCCGAAACCCTGTCGATTGCCGATTATATTTATGTGGTGGCGGAAGGGAAAGTGCAGGGTGAAGGCACCCCAGAACAATTAAAACAGCATGCCTCGCCTTTTGTACGTCAGTTCTTAACCGGTTCAGTTGAAGGCCCGGTCGACTATCAGTTTAGCCATCAACCCTATTTAAGTCATGAGGTGCATTCAGCATGAATGCGATTGCTGCATTAGGACGCCGTGTGATTGAGCGGGTACGTGGTATAGGCGTTGCCACATTAATGCTGCTCCAGATTTTATTTTCCATGCCAACCTGGATTGGCGTGAAACTGTTTATTTACCAGATGTACCGCGTCGGGGTGATGTCACTGCTGATTATTGTGGTGTCGGGCTTATTTATTGGTGCGGTGCTGGGCCTGCAAATGTACAGCATTTTGGTGACCTTTGGCAGTGAAGCCATGCTGGGCACCGCTGTGGCCCTAACCTTGCTGCGTGAACTGGCCCCGGTGGTTGCGGCCCTGTTATTTGCTGGCCGTGCCGGTTCTGCCTTGACTGCTGAAATTGGCCTGATGAAAGCCACCGAACAGTTGTCCAGTATGGAAATGATCGGGGTCGATCCTTTAAAGCGGGTCATCTCGCCGCGTTTATGGGCCGGTATTTTCAGCTTGCCGATGCTATCCGTGATTTTTGCGGCAGTCGGGATTATGGGTGGTAAATTCGTTGGGGTAGATTTTTTAGGCGCCGATGAAGGCTCTTACTGGAGCGGTATGGAAAGCACCGTACAGTTCTATAAAGATATCTTTAACGGCACCATTATTAAAAGTTTTGTTTTTGCATTAATTTGTACCTGGATTGCGGTCTACCAAGGCTATGCCTGCGAGCCTACGTCTGAAGGTATCGCGACATCTACCACGCGTACCGTGGTGTATTCATCGCTTTGTGTTTTAGGTTTTGATTTCGTATTGACTGCGGTCATGTTCGGAGGTGTTTAATGAAATCACGTACTAGT
This sequence comes from Acinetobacter sp. Q186-3, assembly GCF_013420655.1. Lineage (NCBI taxonomy): Bacteria > Pseudomonadati > Pseudomonadota > Gammaproteobacteria > Moraxellales > Moraxellaceae > Acinetobacter > Acinetobacter sp. Q186-3. The sequence continues at coordinate 134,629 of NZ_VOXS01000003.1, forward strand.
GAGCTGGCCGTCGGTGTTTTTGTCATTCTGTTTGGTATTGCTTTATTCTTCCTGGCGATGCGGGTCAGTGGTCTGGTGGGCACCACCATTCAGGACAGTTATTCCATGACCGCAACGTTTGACAATATTAACGGGATCAAGCCGCGTGCCAAAGTGGCCTTAAGCGGGGTTAAAGTCGGGCAGGTCGAATCCATTACTTTAGACCCGGTGACGCGTCTGGCCACTGTGACCATGATTCTGGATGGTGAGCTGACCACCTTTAATCAGGAACAGTTACAACAGGTGCAACAATATGCCCTGGAAGAGTTGCGTTACAGCAGCGAATACAGCGAAGCCGATCCTGCGCAACAAAAAGCAATGGAAAAGCAACTGTTGGATAACATGACCTCCATCACCAATATCGATGAAGATGCTTACATAATGGTAGCAACCAATGGTCTTTTGGGTGAGAAGTACCTGAAGATTGTACCGGGTGGTGGTCTGAATTATTTAAAACGTGGTGATCAAATCAGTAATACCCAAAGCACCATGGAAATTGAAGACCTTGTGACCAAGTTTGTGACCGGTGGCGCAGGCAACAAGTCATCATCCGATAACCCGGCAGATGAGACATCCGCTGAAACAACAGATGCAGAAGTGTCATTTGTTGAGTAATTGAGAGGAGAAATTTTAGTGAAGACATTGTTCAAACAAACCTTGACCGCAAGTGTTTTGGCCACGCTGGTGGCAGGTAGTGCATTTGCTGCACCAACCGAAACTCCTCCCGCATTTATCAAGAAAGTGGCGGATGGTCTGATTTCGCGTTTAAAAGCCGATCATGCCAAACTGCAAAATAATCCGGCCTTGGTGAAAACCATTGTGCGCCAGAACCTTGATCCGTATATCGATTCACAAGCCTTTACCCGGATTGTGATGGGAACCTATGCGACTAATCAGTACAGTTCGGCTGCACAGCGTGCCCAGTTTGAAAAGAATTTCCGTGAAACCCTGATTGAAAACTATGGTTCAGCCTTTGCGAAATTCAGCAACCAGACTTATACCTTACGTCCGTATAAAGCCAGCAACAGCAAGAACCCGGTAGTGACCATCGACTTTAACAACAAAGGCGAGAAAATTCCGGTATCGTTCCAGCTGGTCGATAAAGGCAATCAGTGGAAAATCCGTAACATCAACGTATCCGGGATTGATTTAGGTCTGCAGTTCCGTAACCAGTTTGCAGCCAACGTCAAACGTAATGGCGGCAATATTGATAAAGCGATTGCGACCTTTAAACCAGATGCAGAAGCTGCGGTTGATAAAAAATAATAGGACGTGCTGTGATTGAATATGTAAATCAGGAACTGCGAGTTTCCGGGAAAATTGACTTTAACAATGCCGAGCAGTATTACCAGCAGGGCTTGCAGCTGATTCAACAGCAGCCCGCCCCGGTGGTGGTGAATCTGGCCGAACTTGAGCAGGGCAGTACCCTGGCTTTGGCTGTGCTGGTGCGCTGGTTAAGACAGACCCCGGATGCGCAAGGGCTGGTCTTTAAAGCCGTCCCGGAAAAAATGATGAAGATTATTCAATCCTGTCATTTGCAGGATGATTTACAGCTCAGCGCTTAAACAAAAAGCACCTCAACCGAGGTGCTTTTTTATGGCGTTAAGTTTCTCTCTTTACCTAAGGGAGGTGAGGAGGGATGAAGGATTAGTGAAACCAGCCCTCTCTCTAACTCTCTCCCTTAGGGAGAGACATGTCGCATTAAATCCATTTCTTCCATCTGAAGTAAATCAGCGGCCCGATAAAGAAGCCAATCAGGATAATACTGACAATAATAAAACTGGTGGTGCCTTTGGCAAAAGGCAGTACATCGGTGTTCATGCCATAGACACTGGCCACCAGCATCGGTGGTGCCAGCATACTTGGTAAAATCGAGAAGCGACGGATGGTGTCATTCTGTTCGGTGTTAATGAAGCCCGAAGTAGTATCGAGCAGGAAGCGCACTTTCTGGAACAGGAAGGCGTCGTGTTCGACCAGCGAGCGTACATCTTCACTCAGTTCACGGATATCGGCATCATAAATATGACTGCCCAAAGCACGTGGACGGGCTAAAAAGGTCAGTACTCGGCGTAAATCAATTAGACAGAGCTGGGCTTTTCCAAGCATATCTTCCAGTTGTGCCAGCCGGGTAATCATGTCATCGAGGTCTAAAATCATTTCCCGGTGGCGGTTATTCAGCACTTCGGTGGAGTATTTTTCCAGGTCCTTGTGGATATCTTCCAAGATATCCGCAAGCTCATCCAGCTTGGCTTCTAACAGACCGAGCAGCACCCAGGTCGGGTCTTTATAATCAATTTCATAATCATTGCGCCGTGCACGAGCACGAAAGGCACGAAAGGCCACCAGTTTTTCACCGCGCAGGGTTAGCAGGCGGTCCCGGTTTAAAATAAAGGCAACGGTTTGTACCGTGGCGAGAATACTGGAATTTTCTTCCGATTCATCATCGACCTGATAGTTTTTATTTTTCGTTAAAAAATAGGTGCTGATGTGTAAAACCCCATCATCATCACGGTAAAATCGGGCAGATGAGGAAATGTCTTCCAGGGACTTTAAGGTGGGTAAATCCTGCCGGTAGGCGTCCATGACCCACTGTTGTTCTTCTTGTGAAGGGGCGATCAGGTCAATCCAGACCAGTTCTGGATGCAGGTCGAAGCCGCCGTTGATGGTGGCATCTTCCAGACTACCGCGCTCTGTGGCGTAAAAGGCTTCAAGCATTAGTCTTTTCTCCCTTGCGCAGTATGGGTTTTATTGATGGGTGTATTTTAGACAAGGATTTGATTAAAAACACTGTTTGAAGTGCTAATTTATTTAAAAAACCAGCTCAAGGGTATATTTGCGGCATCATAGCCGCTGAACATGGTGAAAAAATGACACATTCAATTGCAGTCTTCTGTGGCTCGGCTTTAGGTTCCGATGCGGTTTTTGTGGACACGGCGCAGCTGGTCGGGCAAACGATTGCAAAACAGGGCAAAACCCTGGTCTATGGTGGTGGTCGCTCCGGGTTAATGGGCGTAGTCGCAGACAGTGCCTTGCAGGCCGGTGGTGCCGTAATTGGCGTGATTCCGGAACCGCTAGTCGATCGCGAGCTGGCCCATCCCGGTTTAACCGAGCTGCATGTGGTGAAGAATATGCATGAGCGTAAAACCAAAATGTCAGAACTGTCCGATGCCTTTATTGCCATGCCAGGTGGTGCCGGCACACTGGAAGAAATTTTTGAGCAGTGGACCTGGGCCCAGCTGGGAATTCATTTAAAACCGAATGCCTTTTTAAATGTTGAAGGTTTTTATGATGATCTGCTGCGCTTTATTCGCATGACTACTGACAAGGGCTTTACCCATGCACGTTTTACCGAGGCGTTAATTGTGTCTGATTCTATGGATGAGATTTTAAGCCAGTTTGAACGCTTTCAGGCACCTGAACCGAAATGGGGTATGGCCGACCGTCAGGCCTTGGTGAAATAAATATGAACACCATTACCGTAGCTGCGGCCATTATTCTGAACGAGCAGCAGCAATTGCTGCTGGTACGCAAACAGCACACCCAATGTTTTATGCAGGTTGGCGGCAAGCTGGAAAGCGCTGAGCCACCGGAGCAGACCATCTGCCGGGAAATTGCGGAGGAAATTGGCTGTCAGGCCCGGATTAAACAGTTTGTTGGCCGTTTTGAAACCGCTACAGCCAATGAGCCGGATCATCGTCTGGTCAGTTATGTTTATTATGTGCAGCTCGATCAGGACCCGCAGGTTCAGGCGGAAATTGCGGAAATGAAATGGATTGAACTGGAGGATAAGACGACACGTCTGGCACCGTTAACCACAGAAGTGGTGATTCCCTGGGTGAAACAGCATCTGTTACAGTCGGCTTAAGGCTGGCTGTTTTTCAGATGATTTAACCATCGGCACTGGCAATACACACCGCATAGACCTTGTGACAGCCAAGTTGCTCCAGCTGCTGTTTTAGCGCACGAATTGAGCTGCCGGTGGTGACCACATCATCGACAATTAACACCCGGCGATAGGGCCGGCCGGCATCGGGTCGCAGCTGGAATTGCTGGTCCAGATTTTCCAGTCGTTCCAAGCGGCTTAAGCCTTTTTGACTGTGTTGATGGCGCCGTACAACCGGTTGCCAGATTGGTAGCTGTAAATGGCGTGCCAGCACCTGAGCCAGCAGCAGGGTATGATGATAGCCACGCTCTGCCAGTCGCTCGGTTGCCACCGGCATCGGGACAATGGCCTGTACCCGTGGATAGGCCAATTCACACAGGCTGCCCGCCAGTAAAGGCTGATAATGCAATTGCTGCTCATATTTGAATTGCTGAATCATCCGGTCGACTGGATAACGATAATGACAGGCCACCTGAATCTCGGTTTCCTGCCGGTAGAAGTTTGCTTTTAACCATGGCAGTTGCTGCAAGCAATCTGCACAGACCCGGTACTGCTGCTGGGCCGCACTGCCACAGAGCTGGCAGGGCAGTAATTTTTGTAATAGCGTACGGCTATGCGCCAGCAGCTTAAACATAGGCATAACGTGGTGCTTCCGGCAGCCAGCGTTTGAGCAGGGCCTCGGCCTGCTCGGGATAATCTTTCAGCATCTGCTGGGCCACATAATGCGCCTGATTCAGCAGATGATCATCGCGTTCCAGCTTGGCCACCCGAAAGCCCATATCGCCGGTTTGTTTGGTGCCCAGTAACTCTCCCGGGCCGCGCAGTTCCAGATCTTTTTCGGCAATCACAAAGCCATCATTACTTTCTCTTAAAATCCGCAGCCGTTCCTGGCCGTTTTGCGACAGCGGATGCTTATACAGCAGGGCACAGAAACTAGCTTTGGCACCCCGACCGACTCGGCCACGCAGCTGATGCAATTGTGACAGACCTAAACGCTCGGCATTTTCAATCACCATAATTGAAGCATTCGGGACATCGACGCCGACTTCAATCACGGTAGTGGCAATCAGCAATTGTAGCTGGTTGTCTTTAAACTGCTGCATCACCGCCTGTTTATCATCGGCCTTCATTTTGCCATGCACCAGACCAATATTCAGTTCCGGAAAGCGCTCCTTGATTTCAGCAAAAGTCGCTTCGGCAGCTTGCGCATCCAACGTTTCTGACTGTTCGACCAGGGTGCAGACCCAATAGGCCTGTTTGCCTTCGGCACAGTTACTGGCAATACGCTGTAATACCTGCTCGCGCCGGTCCAGTGGAATGGTCACAGTCTGAATCGGGGTACGGCCCGGCGGCAGCTCATCAATAATGGAAGTATCCAGATCGCCATAGGCGGACATCGCCAGCGTACGTGGAATTGGGGTGGCGGTCATCACCAGCTGATGCGGAGTCATGTGATTCAGGCCTTTGTTTCTTAAGGCCAGCCGCTGATCGACCCCAAAACGGTGCTGTTCATCAATAATCACCAGTCCCAGCTTGGCAAATTCGACATTGTCCTGAAACAGCGCATGGGTGCCGACCACCAGCTGGGCGCTGCCATCCTGAATAATCTGTTCGGCGCTGGCGCGGGCCTTGCCTTTCTGTTTGCCAGAGAGCCAGGATACGGTCAGTCCCAAAGGTTCAAACCAGCGTTTAAAGTTTAAATAATGTTGTTCAGCCAGAATCTCAGTCGGTGCCATCAGCGCCACCTGCCAGCCTTCTTCCAGTGCATGACAGGCCGCCACCGCCGCCACCAACGTTTTACCGGCGCCGACATCACCTTGTACCAGCCGCAGCATCGGCTTGTTTTGTTTTAGGTCCTGGATAATTTCCTTCGACACCCGTTTTTGTGCGCCGGTCATGCTAAACGGTAAGCCGGCCAGTAACTGCTTGGCCAGATATTGGCTGGGTGCAAAAGCTGGCGCTTCAATCTGCTGAATATAAGCGCGGCGGGTCAATAAACTGACCTGATGTGCCACCAGTTCCTCAAAAATCAGCCGCTGCTGGGCCGGATGCGAACCCTGACCGAGCTGCAGCATATTGGCACTGGTTGGCGGCTCATGGATATATTCTAGCGCCTGTTTCAGTGCATAGCCGTTGGTAAATTTTTCCGGCAACAGTTCCGGCAGATCATCACTGTGCTGTTTCAGCGCCTGTTTGACATAGTCGCGCAGTTTGGGCTGGGTCAGGCCTTCGGTGCTCGGATAAATCGCCGTGAGCTGGGTTTTCGGCAGCGGGGTATGCTCGCTGATTAGCTGGATGTCTGGATGATACATTTCCAGACCACGCGCGCCGACCCGGACTTCACCAAACACGCGCAGGCGGTTGCCGACTTTGGCACGGTCGGTTAGGCCTTTATAAATATGATAAAAACGTAAGGTGACTTTGGCGCTGTCATCATCCAGCAGAATTGCCATCGACTTGCGTTTGCCGGGTGGGAAATCGACCCCTTTGACAATGCCTTCCAGTAAATAGCTGCGGCCGACGTTCAATTGGTTCATCGGAATGATCGTGCTACGATCTTCATAATCACGCGGCAGATGAAACAGTAGGTCATCTGTGGTGAAAATATTCAGTTTTTCCAGTAACGCGGCAGCAGCAGCGCCAACGCCTTGTAATTGATGGACTGCGGCCATGTCCCCTCAACAATGGTAATGAGCAAGTGGGTTATGCATATTTTATTTATCGGTTATGGTAAAACATCTGCACGTGTGGCTAAACAACTATTTCAAGCTGGCCACCAAATTACCACAATTAGCCGCAGCCGGAAAAGTGATGACCATGCAACGCATCTGATTCAGGATGTGCAGCAGCTGGATTTAAGCCAGCTGGCGCCCATTGACTGGGTCTATGTGCTGCTCAGTCCGGGCCAGAGCACGCCGGAGGCCTATCAGCAGACCTATCTGGATTCGGTGCAACCAATTGTAACGGCGCTGGCAGCGCATCCGGTGCGTCGTATGGTGGTGGTGTCATCGACCCGGGTGTATGGACAAAATGCCGGGGAATGGATTGAGGATACCACACTGCTTCAGCCGCCAGATGCACAGGCAGACATTCTGCTCAAGATGGAGCAGGCCTATTTAAGCGCTTATCCGGAGCGTTGCACCATTATCCGGCCCAGCGGTATTTATGGCAGCTCAATCGCAAGGATGGTCAAGCTGGCGCACACGCTCACTGAATATCCAAACCGGCACTGGTCTAACCGGATTCATATTGATGATCTGGCGCGTTTTCTGGCACAGATGATTCACGTGGAACATCTGCAGGAGAGTTATATTGTCAGTAATGGTCAGCCGCAACTGCTGCATGAGGTGGTGCAATGGTTTCAGCAGCAGCTGCATCTGCCGTTCTTAACCCTGACCAGTCCGCACGAAACCGGCAAGCGGATTTTACCGAAACGGATGCAGGACAGTGGTTTTAAGTTACAGCATGACGACTGTTTTCAGGATTATCTGGCCCTGTTACAGCAAGCGGATGTGAACTAAGAGTTTTTCATTTTATTGAGGATGGCTGATATTTCCCGCACCTTTGCACGAAGGCAAAGATACGGGTTATGGACGGTTTTTTATTTCTTTTTACGTTTTAAGCGACGTTTGGCTTGCTGCGCAGCTAGGGCATCCAGCGCATCTTTCAGTTCTTCATCGCTAAAGGTGGTGATGTGTTGCAGCATTTGCAGGGTGACATCATCCAGCACCAGATTGGCATACTGCGCCACATTGCTAAAGTTCTCATCAAAGACAATAGCATTGTCGCTGTTGGTGCTGATATAGCCTTGCTGGGTCAGCACTTTAATAAAGCTCTGGAACAGGGCCTTATCGAAGAACTCTGGTGAGTTGAACTCATACAGCACCGATAAACGCTGACCAACCAGATGACTCAGTTCTTCAACCTGACGGGCGGAAATATTGCCAGAACCACGCTGGGTAATCAGCGCCAGGGTCATGTAGTAGCGTTCCAGACTTTGCATTACCGGCGCAGCCAATACTACCAACTGGTTATGATCTTCACTGTTCGGTGCCGGAGAAAGCAGATTCCCTTCAGCATTTTCACTAATCAGCTTGGCCTGAATTAGCCCATCAGCATAGGCACAGATTTGCTGTTTCAGTTCTGCTTCATTCCATTTCAGGAACAGCTCGGCTTTCAGGAACGGATACAGCGTGCGAATTACATTAATTAAATCGCCACGCTTGATTGAACCATTGTGCTCAACCAGTGCCGCTACCAGAGATGGCAGGACAAAGGCATGCAGAATATTGTTGCGGAAATAGGTCAGCAACACCGCCTGATTGTCTTCAATGGCAATAATATCGCCCAGAACGTGCTGCACACGTTTAATCAGTTTCAGCTTCAGACCGTAGGCAATAATTTCCTTGCCTGAAAGTGGGGTGATGTGGGTGCGCTCATCGTAAGGCAGGGCAGTGAGCAGGTCACGATAGGTATCCAGCTGCTTGATACAGATCGCTTCATCCAGGGTGTGTTTTGGCGTGGCCAGCAAAATCAGCGATAACAGTGATACCGGATTAATCACCACAGCGCGGTTAATGTTTTCCAGAATCGCATAGGCCGAGCTGTTTACCGCATCGGAGACTTCTTGCGGAATCGGATCGTCATTTTTTTCGATACTGATCTGTTCGGCGTCATGCTGTTTTAGCATGTCATCTAAAAAGACTGGCTCGCCAAAATTCACATGCACTTTGCCAAAAATACGCTCGATTTTTCTCAAGGTTTTCAGAATACCGACAATGGATTCGGCTTCTTTCGGTTTACCCTGCATTTCACCGACATAGGTCGAACCTTCCATCAGGCGTTCATAGCCAATATAGGTCGGTACAAAAGCAATCGGTTTGGCGCGGCCACGTAAATGTCCATGTACGGTCATGGCCAGCATGCCGGTTTTTGGCGGCAACAAGCGGCCGGTACGCGAACGGCCACCTTCAATAAAGTATTCCAGCGGCGTGTTACGCGACAGAATGCTGTACAGATATTCCTTAAATACGGTGGTGTACAGGCCATTGCCACGGAAAGTCCGGCGAATAAAGAAGGCCCCGCCACCGCGTAATAACTGACCGACAAAGGGCATGTTCAGGTTATCGCCAGCCGCAATATACGGCACCATCATGCCGCGTTTATAAATCACATAAGACAGCAATAAATAGTCGATATGACTGCGATGGCACGGGGTATAAATAATTTCGTAGTCTTTGGCCAGTTCACGCACGGTGCTGAAATTATGCACCTCGACGCCATCATAGAGCTGGGTCCATAAACGGGTTAGCGCCGTTTCAGCAAAGCGGATGGCGGCATAGGAATAGTCCGACACGATTTCATTTAAATAGCCAATGGCACGGCGCTCGGCTTCAATCATGCTGATTTTACTGCGGATGCTTTCGCGGCGAATGGCTTCTTGTACATCCGGCGCTTTAATCAGGCTATGCATGACGTTACGGCGGTCCGATAAATCGGGACCTAATACCACTTCGCGCTGGCTGTCTAAATAATTATTTAAGGTATTAATAATACAGGTCGCTGGCGACAGGTTCGGGGCCTGAATCTTGGCGGTCTGCACCATCGCTCTTAAAGACTGTGCCTCATGAAACTCCAGATAGGACTGGCGACCATGCAGGCCAATATTGACCAGCTGCTTGACGGTACCTGGCGTAGCCCAGGTATCGGTCAGGAGCAGTTTGAGCCAGGAATCTTCTTTATCTGGTGCGCGGCCCCAGAGAACGGTGACCGGAATCAGCTCAATATCCAGTTCAGGGTGCTGTTCCAGCAGTTCAATCAGGCGTAGTAAACGCGGCGGAAAGGCGTGCGGCGGCGGATTCAGCAGATTGTTTTCATCATAGTGCTGTAAAAACAGAATCGAAGCTTTTTCCTTATGCTGGCCAATCTGCATCGGGTCTAATGCGGGCGGCAGCTTTAAGCGGCGTGTTTCACCATCAAGGACCAGGGCATTGCTGCGGGAATGGTTCTGCAACACATAGCAGACAATTTTTTGGGTCGGCTGTTCTGAATGGTCTGTCGCTGCTGCTTCGGCAGGAACCTCGCCCAGTACATGCGGGGTTACCACCAGATCAAGCAGTTTGCTTGAAAGCTGACGATAAATTTGACCAAAACCACTCTTGGACATACCAACTCCTAAATCAATGACCAGTACCGCAGATTATCTGAGGGAAAAAATAATAAATCTAATTGTAGCGAAAAATAGCCTGACATTTTCTGACAAATTCTATCTTTAGTGCTCAATTTTATCGTTAAAAATCGTATTTTTAGTGCGGTGCATTATACGGGAGCCGTGACAGGGCAGTCAGTTAAACTTTAGTGTTTTAGTCGACAAATATGGCAAAATAGGCAAGATTGAGCTGTTTCTATTTTGCTTGTTTTGATTTTTAAATATCCCGACATAGGTTTCCCCGCATGAATGCACTGACTCAGGAACTGGTTGAACTGCTTAGCCTGGAAAAACTTGAAGAAAATATCTACCGAGGCATCAGCCGCAATCTGGTCGGTAAGCGCGTGTTCGGTGGACAGGTGCTGGGCCAGGCGCTGCGTGCGGCCTCGTATACCACCGACCGTCCGGCGCATTCCTTACATGCCTACTTCCTGTTTGGTGGCGATGTCAACGCACCGATTATTTATGAAGTGGACCGGATTCGTGAAGGCAAGAGCTTTGTTAGTCGTCAGGTGCGAGCCATCCAGCATGGCCGGACCATCTTTATGTGTATGGTATCTTTTGCTGCGCCAGAAGAAGGGCTGAATTACCAGATTTCCGAGCCTGAATATCCGGCACCGGAACAGTTAAAAAATGAAGCAGAACTGGTACAGAGCATTGTCGAGTTTATTCCGGAAAACGTTCGCGCCAGCTTTACCCGTGACCGGCATGTAGAAATCCGTCCGGTGAATCCAAGTAATCCGTTTCAGCCGCAGCCGGAAGCGCCGTCTTATGCGCACTATATCCGTACGCATAGTCCGATTGCAGCGGAGCAGGATGAAATTGCCCTGCATCAGGCCATTGCTGCCTTTTACTCAGACTTTACCCTGATGACCACCGCGCTACGTCCGCATGGCTTGAGTTATCTGTCGCCAAGTCTGCAATGTGCCAGTATTGACCATGCCATGTATTTCCATAAGCCATTCCGGGTCGATGACTGGATGCTGTATGACATGGAAGCTACCATCAGCAACAGTTCGCGTGGCCTGAACTTTGGCCGTATGTGGCAAAACGGCGAGCTGGTCTGTAGCACCACGCAGGAAGGTTTAATTCGCTTACGCGAAATTGAAACCCAGTAAGCTCACCTCAATAAAAAAGCCGAATCAACTGATTCGGCTTTTTTTATCCCACCTTCAATGGCAATGCGGCAGATCACTTGGCGCATGTTTATGGCAGCCTTGTGCCTTGCTGTTGCCCGAAGAATGGGCAAAAACCTGCGTAGTGCTACAAATTAGTGCAAGAATAAGGGCGAGTTTTTTCATGAGGTTACTCTTTTAGTCTTAAAAACAAGGTAATGCACTGATAAAGCACATCTTATGCCAGTTTTTCTGGCACCGGGCTTTTTTCCTGAGCTGGATTTGCTTTTGACAAAATAATGCTCGATTCAGCGCAGCTCGCATGGCATAGTGCCAAGCAAGATGACATCACAATATATGCACCCATGAGCTTAAATACACAAATTCTGGTGGCCGCAATTTTAGGGGTTCTATTCGGGTTTTTGTTGAACCTGTTGCCGGGCAGCGCATTTTATGACGGCAGCTTATATGGCCTGAGTATTGCCAGCAGTATTTTTATCGGCCTGCTGAAAATGCTGCTGATTCCCCTGATTTTCAGTTCGATTGTAGTCGGGGTATCCAACCTGCAGGCTTCTGGCCAGCTGAGCCGGGTCTGGAAAATTACCTTGCTGTGCTGTGTGACCACCACCACATTGGCACTCATTTTAGGTCTGGCCTGTGCGCATCTGTTTGAAGTCGGCAAAGGTGTAGATGTGCGTTTATTCCAGGACGCGATGAGCCAGCATCAGACGCCAGATACCTTAACGCCGTCGTCTTTCTTCACCAATTTTATTCAAAACACCCTGATTAATCCGTTTAAGGCCTTTGCCGAGGGCAATGTGCTGGCGGTGGTGGTGTTTGCCTTATTTGTCGGGGTGGCGCTGGTCAAAGGCGGTGAGCAGTTCCGGACTGTGCGCCGGCTTAGTCATCAGTTTTTTGACATCATGATGCTGATGATCGGCTGGGTGATGAAACTGGCACCGCTGGGGATTTTTGCGCTATTGGCCAAGCTGATTGCCACCGAAGATGTGACCGTGCTCAGCCGTCTGGCTGAGTTTGCCGTAGTGGTAACCGGCACCACGATTTTTCATGGTCTGGTGGTACTGCCGCTACTGCTATGGCTATTTGGAAAAATGAATCCGGTGACCTTCTTTAAAGGAACCCGCGCTGCTTTAATTACTGCATTTGCCACCAGTTCCAGTTCGGCCACCATGCCACTTTCGATGAAATGCGCCCAGGAAAATCTGAAGGTGCGTCCGCAAACAGCTGGCTTTGTAATTCCGCTCGGTACACAGCTGAATATGGATGGCACGGCCTTATATGAAGCCGCTGCGGCGCTGTTTATTGCCAATTTAATGGGACTGGATTTGACCTTGGGCCAGCAGTTGGTGGTCTGTGCCACCGCCATGATTGCCTCCTTGGGCGCGCCGGGAATTCCAAGTGCCGGCATGGTCACCATGATTATGGTGCTGCAATCGGTCGGTCTGCCGGCAGAAGCAATTGCCATTTTACTGCCGATTGACCGTTTGCTGGATACCGTACGTACCGTAGTCAATGTCCAGGGTGATATGATGATTAGTGTGGTGGTTGACCGTTATACCCGCGACGATGAGATCGCAACTCAATCCTGAGTATCTTCCCAGCACGGATTCCAGACCACTTCCCAAAGATGGCCATCGGGGTCCTGAAAATAACCGGCATAACCGCCATAAAAGGTGGCTTGTGCCGGTTTGACAATGGTGGCACCGGCACGCTCGGCCTGCTGCATCACCTGATCTACGTCCAGCGGACTATGCACATTATGCCCCAGACTGATTTGGGTCGGGCAAAAACGGCTCAGGGGCAGGCCTGAATCTTGCGCCAAGGCAGCCTGCGGCCACAGTGCCAGTGTCAGGCCTGAATCCAGCGTGATAAACGCCACTGCGCCCTGTTCAAATTCCTGCCCGACGATACCTTCACTCTGCCAGCCCAAACCTTGCTGATAAAAGCGCAAAGCTGCGTCTAAATCCTGCACAGCCAGCGTGATCACACTCAAAGATGCGCGCATTGTTCCTGCCTTTTCATTCAAGTCTGATTTTTATCTTAGCGGAAATCTGGCTCGACACAGTGCTGCCTGTGTCGGGCAATTGTATCTCTGCAATTCTGCACCAGGTGGATGCTTTACGCGACTTTAAGCTGGGCGCGCTGTGCCGCCGGGGAGGCTTGCAGATAGGCCAGCGCATCTTCAGTTTTGGCTTCATGCAGCGGGTCATACCACGGCATTAAATAACCCAGCTGCTGTGATACCAGCCAGAATGGTGAGGGCAATAAGCCGTTATTGGCCTGTGCAGTGCGGTACCATTCCCGCCAGATCCACGGTTTATACAGGGCTGGCCGGATTGATGCATAACGTGGGTCCTGACGCATAATATGCGCCGCGCCATCAACCCAAAGACCAATTACCCCGGCAATCACCAGCAGGCTCAGATAATAACGGGCCAGATAACTGCCACCCAAATGCCGGTACAGGTCAAAGGCTACGGTGCGATGCTCGATTTCTTCTGCGCCGTGCCATTTGACCAGATCCAGCATGGCTGGGTCGGCACCCTGACGCTGCCATTCGCGGTTATACAGCGCATATTTACCCAGCACGCAGGTCATGTGTTCTACCGTGGCAACAATGCCTAAACGGAACAGATCCCAGTGCCGTTCGCTCCATTGCGGTAATTGCAGACCTAAAGGCCGATCGGCCAGTAACTGGTTAAACAGTCCGTTCATCAGGCTGATGTTGCGCTGAATATCAATCTGGCGTTCAGTTAAATAATCCTTGTTGGCCGAGTTATGCGCCTGGGCGTGCATGGCTTCCTGGCGGATAAAGGCCTGCACATCCTGTTTCAGTTTTTCATCCTGAATCTGCGGCAAGACCTTGTTGTACAGCCGGCAAAACCAGAACTCGCCGGCCGGCAGAATCATGTTAATTTCATTAATAAAATAACTGGCGAAAGGCTGCTGCGGAATCCAGTCAATGGGGGTGTCCTGCCATTCAAAGCGGACTTTACGCGGTTGAATAAAGTAGCCAATGGATGAGCCACGGGCAGCACGGCGAAAACGTGCGAGGAGTTTTTTCATGCTGTATTGCACCTCTAAAATGTGATGCGGTTCAAATTATGCTCAGCATGAGTATGAAAAAAATATCCCCCATTGAAACTAGCAATAGGGGACATTCCAATATCAATAGATGTAAATTATTGTCGGACAGGATTAAGCCGATGCAAAGCTTATGGCTCTTTGGCGGCCGTTTCAGTCAGCTGTTCAACAGCTTCTGTATCCGGCAGCTCTTCTGCTTCCAGTTCATCTGCCGTGGCTTCCGGAATGCTGGCCAGATCAAACTGCTGCGATTGTTCCAGGGTAAAGTTCAGACGACCGGCCATTACACTGGCCAGTTCTTCCAGACCCTGACGATTGAGCGAGGAGAACAGTTGAATCGAGAAATCCAGCTTCATCTTTTTCAGCTGCTGTTTCACTTCCAGCAGAACTTTATTGGCCGGGCCACGATTCAGCTTGTCGGATTTGGTCAGCAGAACATGTACAAACAGATGACGGGAATAAGCCCATTCCAGCATCATCACATCAAAATGCTGCAGTGGATGGCGAATATCCATTAGCAAGACCAGACCCTGTAAGCTCTTGCGATGAATCAGGTAGTTTTCTAGTTCTTTTTGCCAGACAATTTTCATCGATTCGGGTACCGCAGCATAACCATAACCCGGTAAATCGACCAGACGCTGCTCCGGATTGCCCAGACTAAAGAAGTTGATCATCTGGGTACGGCCCGGTTTTTTCGAGGCACGTGCCAGCTGTTTCTGGTTGGTCAGGGCGTTAATCGCACTGGATTTGCCGGCATTGGAACGTCCGGCAAAGGCCACCTCATAGCCGCTATCTTCTACACAGAGATTCAGCTTTGGTGCACTCATCAGGAATTCGGCTTTACGTAGCCAGTTCAGGGCACGAACGGCGTATTCGGTAATCGCAGGATCAGCCTTTTTCTCATAGCTAATCTTTTGCTTCGGCGCATTAGCGGCCTTAGTGTTTTTCGATTTTCCTCTGCTATGGTGCATAACTTAACTTCATCACTGCTTTTACAAAGCGGTATTATAGATCAACTCGCGCAGACACGCGAACTTTGCTGTAGCCGTGTGCAAAAGTTATCTAACTCAGAGATTGATCAGCTGAATTGGCGATTGTGTGCTCCACTGTGCCGGTGCAGGAGTATCTAACACGTCGGACAGGGTGTACTGGTCCAGACTCTGATAAAACTGTTCCAGCGCCTGATCTAAAATGCCTTTTAAGCCACAGCGGCTGCGCAGCACGCACGGCGGGGTATTACATTCCACAATCTGGGTTTCACGTTGCAAAATACGCACGATCTGGCCCAGCTTCAGTGCCCGTGCATCCGGATTTAAACACAGGCCGCCCCCTTTACCGCGGGTGGTAATCAGCCATTCCTGTTTGCCCATGAAATGCACAATTTTAACCAGATGGTTTTGGGAAACATGCAAATCCTGCGCAATTTCCGCAATCGTATACGGCAGATCTCGCGGTGGGGAGATATACAGCAGAATACGTAATGCATAGTCGGTGAATTTATTTAATTGCATGATCGCACAAATATTTTTTTCAAAGTTGAAATACAAGAAGGCTAGTCTACCATAAGCAGACTAGCCCTCCTATGTTTTACACGTGTGGGGTTTTAGTGACGTACACCACCCGTACCAAACGCTTCACTGTGAATCTGTTCGGCTTTAATACCACGTGCCAGTAAGGCTTTTTGCTGCTCGGCCATGAATGGCATTGGGCCACACAGGTAGTAATCAGCATTTTCCGGTAATAAGGCAGCATCCATGGTGCTCAGGTCCAGACGACCGGCCACATCATAATCCTGACCTAACACATCTTCGGTATTCGGGAATTCATAGGCTGTAAAGGTATGAATACGTGGATACTTCGCCTTGATGTCCTGAATATGCTGTTTCATGGCATGTACCTGTTTGCTGCGGCAGGCATGAATGAAGGTCACCGGTTGTGGCACATCTAAAGTGACCAGCTGGTTCAGCATCGCAATCATTGGGGTTAAGCCAACACCACCACTAATGAACACATTACGTTTGTTGCTGTCGATCAGGTAGAAGTTTCCGGTTGGCGCTGAAATTTCAAGTTCTGCACCTTCTGGCAGCTGATGCAGCGCATTAGATACCCAGCCTGCAATCTTGTCGGCGCCATTACCTGGTTCGCGTTTCACTGAAATACGTAAGTAGTCTTGCTGCGGGCTGGTTGACAGCGTGTATTGACGTGGTTGTTTCAGGTCCAGTTCAGGGACAAAAACACGTACTGAAATGTATTGGCCGGCTTCATATTTTGGTAAGGCACCACCATCGACCGGTTCAAAGTAGAACGAGGTAATTTCGTCGCTTTCTACCACTTTCTTGGCGATTTTGAAATTACGCCAGCCTAACCAGCTGCCTTGAGTTTGCTGATGCTGCTCGTAAATGGCACGTTCGGTATTAATAAACACTTCTGCAAGCTGGCCATACGCGGCGGCCCAGGCATCAATCAGTGGATCATCCATGGAAATATTCAGCACTTCGCTGATGGAGTGCAGCAGGTTTTCACCGACAATATTATAGTCCGGAGCTTGAATATTCAGACTGACATGCTTGTGTGCGACCAGTTCAATTACTGGCGCCAGTACTGATGGATCTTCAATATTTTCTGCATAGGCCAGTACCGCACCTGCCAGTGCCTGCGCCTGCGCACCACTGCGTTGATGACCCAGGTTAAAGGTTTCTTTAAGGTCCGGATTATTCCCCAACATGCGGTTATAGAAATAGCTGGTCAGGGCCACACCATTTTCACGTAGAACAGGAACAGTTGCTTTTACAAGGTCAATTTGCTGTGGAGTCATGGCTGATCTCTCATGGCTGGTTATTTATAAGATGTATTTAAAATACATTTTATAAAACGCCAGTGCAAGCACTGTTTTTAAAAAACCATAAAAAAATTATGGGATATAAAAATATCCCATAATGAAAGCTGTTCCTATCGGTTTTTTGATTATTTTCGGCCAAACAGGGAGCCTAATAATCCGCGGACAATTTTCTGTCCGGTGCTGCCGCCTAAGGTTCGGGCTGCACTCTTGGCAAAGGTGCCGACAATATCCTGAGTCAGCTTTTCACGCTGTCGTGCAGTGCGTTCAGCTTCTTTTTGCTGTTCGCGGGCCAGACGTTCCTGTTCCCGCGCCTGCTGTTTGGCCAAAGCAGCCTGTTCTTTGGCTTGCTGCTTGGCTAAAGCTTCCTGTTCTTTGGCGCGTTGCTGTTCTAGCGCGGCCTGTTCAGCCTGTTGCTGGCGTTCCGCTACTTTCTGTTGCAGCATTTCATAGGCACTGTCCCGGTCCAGACTCTGCTCATATACATCGGCGACAATACTCTGGCTCATCAGTGCCTTGCGCTGTTCAGGGCTAATCGGGCTAAACGAGGAGTAGGGCGGCATCACCCAGCCGCGCTCTACAATCTGCGGCGTGCCTTGTTCATCCAGACAGCTAATTAGGGCTTCACCGACGGCCAGTTCGGTAATGGCCTGTTCTACCTGAAACTCCGGATTGGCACGGAAGGTCTCGGCAGCGGTTTTGACCGCTTTCTGATCTTTCGGGGTAAAGGCGCGCAAGGCGTGTTGCACCCGGTTGCCGAGCTGTCCCAGTACACTTTCAGGCAAATCCAGCGGATTCTGGGTGACAAAATAAATTCCGACGCCTTTGGAGCGAATCAGGCGGACTACCTGCTCAATTTTCTCCTGCAGGGCCGGGCTGGCATTGTCAAACAGTAAATGCGCTTCATCAAAGAAGAACACCAGCTTGGGTTTGTCCATATCACCAACTTCCGGCAACTGTTCAAACAGCTCTGATAGCATCCACAATAAAAAGGTCGCATACAGTTTCGGGGTGTGCATCAACTTGTCTGCAGCCAGCAGGTTGATGTTGCCGTGTCCCTGGGCATCGGTCTGCATGAAATCCAGAATATTCAGGCTGGGCTCGCCAAAAAACAGATCACCGCCCTGATCGGCCAGTGCCAGTAAATTGCGCTGAATCGCGCCCAGACTGGCTGGAGATAAATTGCCATAGTCGGCCTTTAACTCTGCCG
The DNA here is from genome assembly GCF_013420655.1 of Acinetobacter sp. Q186-3. Taxonomy (NCBI): domain Bacteria; kingdom Pseudomonadati; phylum Pseudomonadota; class Gammaproteobacteria; order Moraxellales; family Moraxellaceae; genus Acinetobacter; species Acinetobacter sp. Q186-3. The sequence goes on from NZ_VOXS01000003.1 coordinate 153,025, forward strand.
CATGTTCGCTGACATAGCTGAGCATGGCTTTCAGGTCTTTAAAGTCAATCAGCAGGAGGCCCTGATCATCGGCAATCCGAAACACTGCCGACAGTACACCTTCCTGGGTGTCATTTAAATTCAGCATCCGGGCTAGCAGTAGCGGTCCGATTTCGGAGATGGTGGTGCGAATTGGATGGCCCTGTTCACCAAATAAATCCCAGAACACCACCGGCGAGGCAGCAAAGGGAATACTGTCAATACCCAGGCTTTTAATCCGTTCATCAAATTTGGGATTGCTGGAACCAGCCTGCGCCAGACTGGAAACATCGCCTTTGGCATCGGCCAGAAAGACTGGGACACCAATGCGGGAAAAACTTTCTGCCAGTACCTTTAATGTTACGGTCTTGCCGGTACCTGTTGCCCCAGCAATCAGGCCATGACGGTTGGCAAGCTGAGAATGCAGCACGATATCCTGTGTGGTATCGGCGGTTTTTTTAGCAATAACGATTGGTGTATTCATTGACTTGAAAACCTCTATATAAATTTTTGTCTTTTGGAATACTTAAATTTCCCTTATGCATGGATTTGTGATTTAAGTCTCTTTTTTTGGTTTATTGTGTTACACTTTAAGGTATTTTGACTTTATTGTTGAAATTGTATACATTTTTTTGTAATATTCACCATTCATTTTATTTTTAATAACATTATGAAAAATAAAATTTTAATTTAATAGCTTTTATTAAATAGTTTGAAAACGGTTAGAGGGTATAAATGAAACTTAACAAACAATTATTAGCAATGTTAGTGGGAACATCTGTATTTTTAACGGCATGTGGTGGTGATTCAGATAGCTCAATATCTACAAAGCCTACTGATCCAGTTCCACCAGAACAGCCAGACGAAACGCTTACTACTATTCAAGATGTTGCAACTGTAGTAAGTGAAAAGGCAAATATTGCAGTTTTTGGTGCAGTGAATCCTAAATATTTTACAGAGACAGCATTAACATCAGGTCGGACTGTTTTATTGTTAGATGATAATGTGACAAAAGCAGCTGGATTTGCTTCACAGGTTGATTTAACTGCTTCATCGGCACAGAATCAAGCGAAAGAGAGATCCGTTGTATTAAATCAAAATTTAGATGAATTTAGTAAATTCTATTTAGCTGCATTTACTGATGCTCTTATCCAGCAAAATGCAAAAGTCAATATTTTAACTAATCGTGTATCTACGAATGCTCAAGGTGAAGTGGTTAATGTAATCTTGGATATTGATTTTTCTAATGCCAATGAACTGACTAAAGTTCGTGATCTGTTGTTATCTGTATTAAATTCAAATTCATCTGTTACTACTCCTGTAGCCGTACAAGCAAGTGATAAAAAATTACGTCTCAATTTATCTTTTTGGCTTGCAAACCAATCAGGTTATATTTGGGGAAATACTTACGTAGCGAGTAATAGTGATCAAGTTAACCAAGTATATGGTGATTTGAATATTGCTAGTGCTTTAAGTAGCAATGCGGTTATTGAAGTGGCTACAGCAAAAGAAACTTTTACTCAAACAACACAATCTGCAAATGCGGTTGACATTTTATGGAATATTGATTCTTCAGGTTCAATGTCTGAAGAACAGCGTAACTTGGCTAATGGTGCTGCACAGTTCTTTAAATCATTGAATCAAGCAGGTGTAGATTATCGTTTAGCAGTGAATACGCAGGATGCGTATGCATGTAAGTCGCTTAGAACTTTAAAAGATAAAACGACTAATTTTATTGATAGAAATACACCAGATGCAGAGCAAGAGTGGGCTACCTTGGCTCAACCTGGAACTTATGATTCAGCTACTGAAACAGGTTTTTACTGCGTTCGTGAAGCAGATTTGACTGGTTTTGATCGTCCAAATGTGAAAAATTTAGTAGTGTTTGTTTCAGATGAGCCTGAAAATGAAACATATTGGCAGTACAGTCCAGTATATAGTAACTATACACGACGAGATTTTAATGATTATAAAAATTATTTCTTGTCTACAAACACTACCTACTTTTCGATTGTAGGTACATCTGATCATATCCGTCCAACTTTTGCAGATCCTACAACTTCTTGGAATACACTAGGATTTGAATGTAATGGTCAAGGTGGATCTGCTGAAGGAGGAGGGCACTTTAAAGAGATTGCACGTTTGACTGGTGGGGCTTCTGCTTCAATTTGTGCTGATGCTACAAGCTGGAATGTGGTATTTGATGACATTATCCGTGTAGCAACTGGTCTTGCAAGTCAGTTTAGTTTAAAACAGGTACCAGTACCTTCAACTGTTAAGGTGACAGTAAATGGTCAGAATATTGAGCGTGATACAACACATCGACAAGGCTTTGATCTAGTTTATAGTAATTCTGGAGTAAGCTTAGTATTTTATGGAACAGCTTTACCAAAAGCAGGTGAGACAGTTTCTGTAAGCTATGATTACTTTAAGTAAAGCGAAACGATAATGTAAAAAATTGGGCAATTTGCCCAATTTTTTTATGTCTATATTTAAGCTAAGACTTTTAAAGCCTGTTTAATATCCTGAATCAGATCTTCCGGATGTTCTAGGCCAATACAGAACCGCACCAACAGGCCATCTTTCAAATGTAAATGTTCCAGCACACGCATTTCTTTTAAGTTATATAACATGACCAGGCTGACCGGTCCCCCCCAGCTAAAGCCTAGCTTGAACAGGGTTAATGCATCACAGAATGCTCGAATATCGTTTAAATTGTATTGCGCATCAAAAATCACACTAACCAGTCCGGCGCTGTGACCCTCCTTGCAGATGTCTTTCCAGTATGCATGACCGGCACTGTCCGGATCAGCCGGATGCAGGACCTGAACCAGCTCTTTTTGCTGTTTTAGCCAGTTCAGCAAGGTCAGTGCTGATTGTGACTGTTGCTGGTAACGCAGCTGCATGGAGGCCAGACTGCGCTGGATTTGCGCCGTATCATCTCCGCTGACACAAATCCCCTGAATGGCATGCATCCGGAATAATTGATGATGGAGCTTCTGGTCACGCGTCACCACCGAGCCCATTAAAATATCGCCACCCCCGCTTGGATATTTGGTTAGCGCATGCACGGTCAGATCTACGCTTAAGTGGTCCTCGCCAAAATCAAAGGCATTAAAGGCCAGTCCTGCGCCCCAGGTATTGTCCAGCGCAGTCAAAATATTATGGGCTTGGGCTTTTTTTACCAGACCAATTAAGTCCGGAAACTCCAGTGTCACCGAACCAGCCGCTTCGAGCCATAACAGTTTGGCTTTATCGCTTGGGCTAAAGCTTTCTACCTCCAACGGGTTATAGACCTTGACGGCAATGCCATAACGCTGCTGCAGATTACGCAGATGCTCCATATTCGGACCATAAATATTGTCCGGAACCCAGACCTCATCACCCTGGCTTAACAAGCAGGAATTGACCAGATTAATCGCAGAGAGGCCGCTCGGCGCCAGCAGGTGATACAGACCGCCTTCGATCTGCGCGATGTGATCACCTAACGTAAAGGTCGTCGGCGTGCCATGCGTGCCATAACTATAGTCATAGGCATCGGTCCAGTGGCGATTAAACAGTGCATCGGTGTTGTTAAAAATAATCGTCGATGCACGATAGAGGGGAGGTTGAACCGTAGAAATCAGTTGAGGGGCTTTTCGTGGTGCATGAATCAGTTCGGTTTGCGGATTTTTTTTCACGACTTCGCTCAAATCAGGACAATCAATTGAATTTAGCTTAAGAGAAAAGGATCAGTTGTGCCATATCTGGCTGTATTTATTTGACTTTGAACACTCGGCGCTAAAGTTGGCTTCATTTTTGCAAAACCTAAAAGCATAGCTACAACAACAGGTTTCAGCGCATGGCGTCGCATTTAAAAGTACATTATTTTCAGCATATTGCTGGTGAAGGATTTGGAAGTTGTTATACGCATTTAAAACGGTTAAATGCAGAGATCAGTGCCACAGAATTTTTTGCCTTGCCGGTTGATTCAGCACTGGATATTGAAGCGCTGCCGCAGATCGAGGAGGTCGATTTGTTAATTGTCATGGGCGGCACCATGAGCGTTAATGATGAAGCCAATTTCCCCTGGTTAAAAATGGAAAAACGCTGGCTCAGGCGTTATTTGGCCATGGGAAAACCGGCCATTGGTCTGTGTCTGGGTGGGCAACTGATCGCCAATGCGCTGGGCGCGGCCGTCAGTCGCAATCCTGTACAGGAGCTGGGCTGGCACGAGGTACGCAAGGTTAGTCATGTGCCACCAGACTATTTTCAGTTGCCGGAGCAGTTTAATGTCATGCAGTGGCACAGTGAAAGCTTCGAGATTCCCAAAGGGGCTGTGCATCTGGCCGAAAATGATGCCTGTCGCAATCAGATGTATCAGATTGGCAAAAATGTACTGGGCTTTCAGTTTCACCCGGAAACCACGCCAGAAAGCCTGCAATTATTCCTGGAAGATGAAGAAGAGCTGGCCCTGTTTCAGGGACCTTATGTGCAATCGGTAGAGCAGCTGCAGCGCGCCAATAAAAATAAATTTATTCAAGGAAATCAGATATTAAATCAGGCGATAGATTATGTGTTACAGCAAACTGCAGCGCAGCGGCGGGCTGTATAATTATTAAACAATTGATTTGTCGAAATATTTGAAAAATGATGTAAAAAGCCACAAAAGGATTTGCTTATGCATTAAACAATCGTTATAATGGGCGACCCTTTGATATTAAGGGGGTTAACCGCGAAGAAAGTGGTTAACTATCGTTACAGTCGTGGCATCGATCACGACCTTAGTGATATTTCACTGCTCTTGACACTTGCCTTTATTAGTGGGGTGAGATGCGTCAAGAGTGATTCTTTATATATTTTGGCTTGGAGTTAACTGGTATGTCTAACCAGAGAATTCGTATCCGTCTTAAGTCTTTTGATCACCGTTTAATTGATCAATCTGCTCAAGAGATCGTAGAAACCGCTAAGCGTACTGGCGCACAAGTGTGTGGTCCAATCCCGATGCCTACTCGCATCGAACGCTTCAACGTTCTTACATCACCGCACGTTTACAAAGATGCGCGTGACCAATATGAGATCCGCACTTACAAACGTTTGATCGATATCGTTCAACCTACAGACAAAACTGTAGATGCATTGATGAAATTAGATCTTGCAGCTGGTGTTGATGTTCAGATCGCATTGGGTTAAGGCTTTCGGTTAATTAACGCTCTAAGTTAATTAAGCCGCTTTTTTAGAGGTTTATGCACATGGCTATTGGTTTAGTCGGTCGCAAGTGCGGTATGACCCGTATCTTTACAGATGCTGGTGTTTCTGTACCTGTTACAGTGATTGAGGTTGATCCTAACCGCATCACACAAATCAAAACGCTTGAAACTGATGGTTATCAAGCGATTCAAATCACTACTGGTGAACGTCGCGAATCTCGCGTAACTAACGCTCAGAAAGGTCACTTTGCGAAAGCGGGTGTTGCTGCTGGTCGTCTGGTTCAAGAATTCCGCGTTACAGAAGCTGAGCTTGAAGGTCGTGAAGTTGGTGGTACGCTTACTGTAGATTTGTTCACAGTTGGTCAAATCGTTGACGTAACTGGCACATCTAAAGGTAAAGGTTTCCAAGGTGGTGTTAAGCGTTGGAACTTCCGTACTCAAGACGCTACTCACGGTAACTCTGTTTCTCACCGTGTTCTAGGTTCTACAGGTCAAAACCAGACTCCTGGTCGCGTATTCAAAGGCAAAAAAATGGCTGGCCATTTAGGTGCTGAACGCGTAACTACACAGGGTCTTGAAATCGTTGCAATCGACACAGAGCGTTCAGTTCTAGTTGTTAAAGGCGCGGTTCCTGGTGCTACTGGTGGCGACGTAACTGTTCGTCCTACTATCAAGGCCTGAGGGGAAATAACGTGAATTTAAAAACTGTTTCCGGCTCTGCTGTTGAATTGTCTGAAGTAGCTTTCGGCCGTGAATTTAACGAAGCGCTTGTACACCAAGTTGTTACAGCTTACTTAGCTGGTGGTCGTCAAGGTTCTAAAGCTCAGAAGTCACGTGCAGACGTTTCTGGCGGTGGTAAAAAGCCATTCCGTCAAAAAGGTACTGGCCGCGCTCGTGCTGGTTCTATTCGTAGCCCGATCTGGGTTGGCGGTGGTAAAACTTTTGCTGCTCGTCCACAAGACTGGTCTCAAAAAGTGAACCGTAAGATGTACCGCGGTGCAATGCAATGTATCTTAGCTGAACTTGTTCGCCAAGATCGTCTTGTATTAGTTGAAGAGTTTGCTGTTGAAGCGCCTAAAACTAAAGCATTGCTTGCAAAACTGAACGACTTGAATGCAACTCGCGCATTGATCGTTACTGAAGCTGTAGATGAGAATCTATACCTTGCAGCTCGCAACCTTCCACACGTTGATGTGGTTGATGCTACTGCAATCGATCCTGTTAGCTTGATCGCGTTCGATAAAGTTGTAATGTCTGTTGCTGCTGCTAAGAAAATTGAGGTAGAACTCGGATGAACAACGAACGTTTATATCAAGTCCTACAAGGACCTGTATTCTCAGAAAAAGCACAAGTTTTAGGTGAAACTGCTGGTGTTCAAGTGTTCAAGGTTGCATTAAATGCAAACAAGCTTGAAATCAAAAAAGCAGTGGAACAATTATTTGGTGTAGAAGTTGTTAAAGTTAACACGACTATCACTAAAGGTAAGACTAAACGCTTTGGTAAAACTATCGGACGTCGTTCTGATGTTAAAAAAGCATACGTCACCCTGAAAGCTGGCCAAGATGTTGAAATGGCTGACTTGGGCGATACCGCTGAAACCGCAGCGGAATAAGGACGAAAATTATGCCTATTCAAAAATGTAAGCCAACGTCTCCAGGACGTCGCTTTGTAGAGAAAGTGGTTCATGATCACCTTCACAAAGGCGCGCCATATGCTCCGTTGGTAGAAGCTAAAAAACGTACTGGTGGTCGTAACAACAACGGTCACATTACGACTCGTCACGTTGGTGGTGGCCATAAACAGCACTACCGTATCGTTGACTTCAAACGTAACAAAGACGGCGTTCCTGCTGTAGTTGAGCGTATTGAATACGATCCTAACCGTACTGCACACATCGCACTGCTGAAGTATGCTGACGGTGAGCGTCGTTATATTATTGCGCCTAAAGGCTTACGTGCTGGTGATAAAGTACAGTCTGGTAACGATGCTCCAATTCGTCCAGGTAACTGCTTGCCACTTCGCAACATGCCTATCGGTTCTACACTTCATAACATCGAACTTAAAATCGGTAAAGGCGCGCAGTTAGCTCGTTCAGCTGGTACTTCAGTTCAGTTGTTGGGTCGTGACGGTTCTTACGCTATCGTTCGTTTACGTTCTGGTGAAATGCGTAAAGTACACGTTGAATGTCGTGCTGTATTGGGTGAAGTTTCTAACTCAGAAAGCAACTTGCGTTCACTTGGTAAAGCAGGTGCTTCACGCTGGCGTGGCGTTCGTCCTACCGTACGTGGTATGGCGATGAACCCGGTTGACCACCCACACGGTGGTGGTGAAGGGCGTAACAAAGGTATTCAACCTGTAAGCCCATGGGGTCAAAAAGCTAAAGGGTACAAGACACGTACCAACAAGCGTACGACTAAGATGATTATTCGCGACCGTCGCGTTAAGTAACAAGTAAAGGAATCTGACTAATGCCTCGTTCATTGAAAAAAGGCCCATTCGTCGATGCGCACTTGTTCGCTAAGGTTGAAGCGGCTGTTGCGAGCAACTCTCGTAAGCCGATCAAAACTTGGTCGCGTCGTTCGATGATTCTTCCGGATTTTGTTGGTCTAACAATTTCTGTACACAATGGTCGTAACCACGTTCCAGTAATCGTTACTGAACACATGGTTGGCCATAAACTAGGTGAATTCGCGCCAACTCGTACCTATCGTGGTCACGGTGTTGACAAGAAGTCTAAACGTTAATAGGTGCTATGATGGAAGTAACTGCTAAATTACGCGGTGCCGCTATCTCGGCACAAAAGGCACGTTTGGTTGCAGACCTTATTCGCGGCAAATCTGTTGCGCATGCGCTTAACATCCTGAACTTCAGCAACAAAAAAGCTGCTGTACTGGTTAAAAAAGCGTTGGAATCTGCAATTGCAAATGCTGAACACAATAACAGTTTAGATGTAGACGACCTTAAAGTTTCTACGATCTACGTTGATGAAGGCATGAGCCTGAAACGTATTATGCCACGTGCTAAAGGCCGTGCAGATCGTATTACTAAGCGTACTTGTCACATCACCGTTAAGGTAGGGGTTTGATATGGGTCAGAAGGTTCATCCAATCGGTATCCGCCTAGGTGTTGTGAAACGTCATAACGCTAACTGGTATGCGAATCCGAAACAATACGCTGAATACTTGCTTAAAGACCTTCAAGTTCGTGAGTTTTTAACTAAAAAACTTAAGAACGCAATGGTAAGCAATATTCTTATCGAACGTCCGACAGGCGCTGCTAAAGTAACTATTAGCACTGCTCGTCCTGGTATCGTTATCGGTAAAAAAGGCGAAGACATTGAGAAATTACAGCGCGAACTTACCAACATTATGGGTGTTCCAGCGCAAGTAAGCATCAACGAAATCGATCGTCCAGACTTAGACGCACGTCTGGTTGCTGAAGCAATCGCTTCTCAATTAGAAAAGCGTGTAATGTTCCGTCGTGCTATGAAGCGTGCGGTTCAAAACACCATGCGTGCTGGTGCTAAAGGTATCAAAGTTGAAGTTTCTGGCCGTTTAGGCGGTGCTGAGATCGCTCGTACAGAATGGTATCGTGAAGGTCGTGTACCTCTACATACACTTCGTGCGGACATCGACTACGCGACTATGCGTGCTGAAACGACTTACGGTACGATTGGTGTTAAAGTTTGGATCTTCCGTGGTGAGATCTTGGGTGGCATGAAACAAGTCATGAACCCAGCTCCAGCTGAAGAACGTCCAGCTAAACGCGGTCGCGGTCGTGGTGAAGGTCAAGAGCGTCGTGGTCGTCGCAATGATCGTTCTGCTGAAAAAGGAGAATAATCCATGTTGCAACCTAAACGTACTAAGTTCCGTAAGGTTCAAAAAGGCCGTAACACTGGTCTAGCGCACCGTGGTAGCACTGTATCTTTCGGTTCTATCGCACTTAAAGCGACTGAACGTGGTCGTATGACTGCGCGTCAGATCGAAGCTGCGCGTCGTACAATCAGCCGTCGTGTTAAACGTGGTGGTAAGATCTTTATCCGTGTATTCCCGGACAAACCAATTACTGAAAAACCATTAGAAGTTCGTATGGGTAACGGTAAAGGTAACGTGGAATACTGGGTTTGCGAAATCAAACCAGGTAAGATCCTGTACGAAATGGAAGGTGTGAACGATGAATTAGCAACTGAAGCATTCAAGCTTGCTGCTGCTAAACTTCCGTTTAAAACCACTATCGTGACTCGGACGGTAATGTAATGAAAACTAAAGATCTACGTGAAAAGTCGGTAGAAGAGTTGAAAGCTTTGCTTGATGAGCAACAGCTTAACCAATTCCGTCTTCGTATGGCGAAAGCAACTGGTCAATTGGGCAAATCGCACGAAGTGCAAGTCGCTCGTAAAACTATTGCTCGTATTAAGACACTCCTTACCGAAAAACAGGGGAACGGACAATGAGTGATAAAACAGTCCGCACGTTAACCGGCAAAGTCGTAAGCGACAAAATGGACAAGTCTATTGTTGTGCTTATTGAACGTCGTGTTCAACACCCGTTGTATGGCAAATCAATCCGCCGTTCAACAAAATTACATGCTCATGATGAGAACAATACCGCTAAAATCGGTGATGTTGTAACTATCAAAGAAAGCCGCCCAATTTCTAAAACTAAGTCTTGGACTCTAGTTGAAGTTGTTGAAGCAGCTGCTGAGTAATTAACGTTCTTGTTGCATCATCGGTCAATTTCGAGTACTCTTTGAGCCTTTCGAAATTGTGACCGGTGATGCTCGGTTTTGGAGTAGGGCAATGATTCAAACCGAAACGATGCTCGACGTAGCAGACAACAGTGGTGCTCGCCGCGTACAATGTATTAAAGTACTTGGTGGTTCACATCGTCGTTATGCTTCTGTTGGCGACATTATTAAAGTTACTGTAAAAGAAGCAATTCCACGCGCACGTGTTAAAAAAGGTGACGTGATGAATGCTGTAGTTGTACGTACAAAATTCGGTATCCGTCGTCCAGATGGTTCTGTGATTCGTTTCGACGATAACGCAGCCGTTATTTTGAACAACAACAAAGCGCCGATTGCTACTCGTATTTTCGGACCAGTGACTCGTGAACTTCGTACTGAACAGTTCATGAAAATTATTTCATTGGCTCCTGAAGTTCTATAAGAGGCAATCATGGCTAAGATTAAAAAAGGCGATCAAGTAATCGTGATCGCAGGTAAAGAAAAAGGCAAACAGGGTACTGTTTTGTCAGTTTCTAATGACCGCGTTAAGGTTGAAGGCCTTAACCTGGTTAAGAAGCATCAAAAGCCGAACCGTGTTACTGGCGCTGAAGGCGGCATCGTAACTCAGGAAGCTTCGCTTCATATTTCAAACGTGGCAATTTTTAATGCTACAACCCAAAAGGCTGACCGTGTTGGTTACCAAACGATTGACGGCGTGAAAACTCGCGTTTACAAATCAAATGGTGAATCAGTGGCGGTAGCGAAGTAATAGGTTGAAATAGGCAATGGCCAGACTTAAAACACGTTACAACGACGAACTTAAAGCTCAATTACAAGAACAATTGGGCATTAAGAATGTGATGGAGATCCCTCGCATCACTAAAATCACTATCAACATGGGTGTTGGTGCAGCTGCTGCTGACAAGAAACTCCTTGATGGTGCTCTTTCTGATATGCAAGCTATCGCTGGTCAAAAACCAGTTCTTACGTTAGCTCGTAAATCTATCGCAGGTTTTAAAATCCGTGATGGTTGGCCGATTGGTTGTAAAGTTACTTTACGCGGCGAACGCATGTACGAATTCTTAGACCGTTTGATCTCTATCGCGATCCCTCGTATCCGTGACTTCCGTGGTTTCTCTGCGAAATCATTTGATGGTCGTGGTAACTACTCTATGGGTCTTAAAGAACAAATCGTTTTCCCTGAAATCGATTTCGATAAGATTGATCGTATTCGTGGTATGGATATTACCATCACTACGACTGCTCGCACCGATGACGAAGGCCGTGCGCTTATGCGTGCATTCGGCTTCCCGTTCAAATAAGAGGTCGATATGGCTAAGAAAAGTATGATTAATCGCGAATTGAAACGCGAAGCTACTGTTGCTAAATACGCTGCAAAACGTGCTGAATTAAAAGCTGTTATTGCAAACGTAAATGCAAGCGACGAAGAGCGTTTCGAAGCGATGATGAAGTTACAAGCATTACCACGTAATGCGTCTCCAGTGCGTCTTCGTAACCGTTGTGGTTTAACTGGTCGTCCTCATGGTTACTTCCGTAAGTTCGGTTTAAGCCGTAACAAATTACGTGACACAGTAATGCAAGGTGATGTACCTGGCGTTGTTAAGGCAAGCTGGTAAGGAGCGACTAGAATGAGTATGCAAGATACCGTTGCCGACATGTTAACTCGTGTTCGTAACGCACAAATGGCGAAGAAACAAACTGTTTCTATGCCTAACTCTAAGTTGAAAGTTGCGATTGCAAACGTACTTCAACAAGAAGGTTACATTGCCAATGTAGAAGTTGCTGACGTTGAAGGCAAAGCAACTCTTACTTTGACATTAAAGTATTTCGAAGGCAAACCAGTTATCGAAACTGTGAAACGCGTAAGCCGTCCTGGTCTACGTCAGTATCGCGGTAAAGATGCACTTCCAAGCGTTAAGCAAGGTTTAGGTATTGCAATTGTTTCTACAAGCAAAGGCATCATGACTGATCGCGCTGCACGTGCTGCGGGCGTTGGTGGTGAAGTTATTGCTTTTGTTTCTTAATAGGTGATTCCTCATGTCTCGTGTGGCTAAAGCCCCAGTAACTGTACCTAACGGTGTAACAGTTACTCAGAACGGCCGGCAGGTCGAAGTGAAAGGCAGCAAAGGTACATTGTCTTTCAACCTGCATGCGCTGGTCGAGCTAAAACAGGAAGATGGTACTCTTCAAGTTGCTCCAGTAAAAGAGTCGAAAGACGCTTGGATGCAAGCTGGTACTGCTCGCGCTGTATTAAACAACCTTGTAAAAGGTGTGAACGAAGGTTTCGAACGTAAGTTACAACTGATCGGTGTTGGTTATAAAGCTGCGGTTAAAGGTACTGTTGTTAACCTTAACCTTGGTTTCTCTCATCCAATCGATTACAGCCTTCCTGAAGGTGTAACTGCAGAAACTCCTACTGCAACTGAAATCATCCTGAAATCTGCTAACAAGCAATTATTAGGTCAGGTAGCAGCTGAGATCCGTGGTTACCGTCCACCAGAGCCATATAAAGGTAAAGGTGTTCGTTATTCTGACGAAGTTGTACTTCGTAAAGAAGCTAAGAAGAAATAAGGCGCGAGGTTCTTATGAACGAAAAGAAACAATCCCGTTTGCGTCGTGCGAAAAGCACACGCTTGCACATCCGTGCATTGGGTGCGACTCGTTTGTGTGTAAACCGCACTCCGCGTCACATCTATGCTCAAGTTATCTCAGCAGATGGTGGCAAAGTTTTAGCGCAAGCTTCTACTTTAGATGCTACTTTACGTGCTGGTACAACTGGTAACGTTGAAGCTGCCAAGAAAGTTGGTGCTTTAATCGCAGAACGTGCGAAAGCAGCTGGTGTAACTAAAGTTGCATTTGACCGTTCTGGTTTTAAATATCATGGTCGTATCAAAGCCTTGGCTGATGCTGCTCGTGAAAACGGCTTGGAGTTCTAATCATGGCTAAAGTTGAACAAAACGAAGGTCTTGTTGAAAAGCTGGTAGCCGTTGATCGTGTTGCCAAAGTTGTTAAGGGTGGTCGTATCTTCTCTTTCACAGCATTAACTGTTGTGGGTGACGGTAATGGTCGCGTAGGTTTTGGTCGTGGTAAAGCGCGTGAAGTTCCAGCTGCTATTTCTAAAGCACTTGAAGCTGCTCGTCGCAACATGATTACTGTTGACCTTGTTGACGGTACTGTTCAGCATCCTATTCATGCTCGTCACGGTGCAAGCCGCGTTTACATGCAACCTGCTTCTGAAGGTACTGGTGTAATTGCTGGTGGTGCTATGCGTGCAGTTCTAGAGGCTGTTGGCGTGCGTAACGTATTAACAAAATGTTATGGCTCTACAAATGCTGCGAACGTAGTAAACGCGACTTTCAACGGTCTGCGTGATATGACTTCTCCTGAGAAAGTCGCTGCGAAACGTGGTCTGACTGTAGAACAAATTCAAGGGTAATCAATCATGAAAACGATTAAAGTTACCCAGACTAAATCTGCATCGCACCGCTTAAAAAATCACAAGCTTTGCCTGAAAGGTTTAGGTCTGCGTCGTATTGGTCATACTGTAGAAGTGCAAGATACGCCTTCTAACCGTGGTATGATCAACCAAGTCTACTATATGGTTAGTGTAGAGGAATAAGCCATGACTCTGCGTTTAAATGAACTTGCACCTGCAGAAGGTGCTAAACGTGAAAACCGTCGTCTGGGCCGTGGTATCGGTTCTGGCGTAGGTAAGACTGGTGGCCGTGGTGTCAAAGGTCAAAAATCACGTAAGAGCGGTGGCGTACGTCCAGGTTTCGAAGGTGGTCAAACTGCGTTATATCGTCGTTTACCTAAATTCGGTTTCACTAGCCAAATCGCTTTAAAAACTGCTGAAGTACGTTTATCTGAGCTTGCTAAAGTTGAAGGCGACATCGTTAGCCTAGAAACTTTAAAAGCGGCGAACGTTGTGCGTAAAGACATGATCCGTGCGCGTATCGTACTTTCTGGTGAAATTACTCGTGCTTTCACTGTTCAAGGTGTTGCATTGACTAAAGGCGCTAAAGCTGCTGTTGAAGCTGCTGGCGGTAAAGTCGAGGAGTAATCTCCAGTGTCTATGTCTCCTAGTTCTTCAGGTCATGTACATATGATGAAAGGCCAACCATTTCACGTGAAATATCGTGAAATTATTCGCCGAATGATGTTTCTCATTGGTGCGTTATTGGTATTTCGACTAGGAGCGCATATTCCAGTACCAGGCATTAATAATGCCGCACTTGAAAATCTTTTTAATGCAAACTCAGGTACTATCCTGGGTTTGTTTAACATGTTTTCGGGTGGTGCATTAGAGCGAATGTCGATTCTTGCTCTCGGGATCATGCCCTACATCTCTGCGTCGATTATCGTGCAGCTGATGTCAACCGTGGTTCCTTCGCTGGAAGCTTTAAAGAAAGAAGGCGAGCAGGGCAAGCGTAAGATTAATCAATATACGCGCCAAGGTACCTTGTTCCTTGCCTTAGTACAGGCAATCGGGATGTGTGCAGGTCTGATCAGTCAAGGGATTACCTTAACGTCAGGTCTTGCGTTTTACGTTCCGGCAGTCACCTCGCTGGTGGCGGGTACAATGTTCCTGATGTGGTTGGGTGAACAGATTACCGAACGTGGGGTGGGCAATGGTATTTCCATGATCATCTTCGCCGGTATCGTTGCCGGATTGCCAAATCTGATTTTGCAATCGCTATCTTCAGTCGATAATGGTCAAACCAGCCTGATTGGTCTGGTGATTTTTGGTCTGTTGTCACTGGCGGTACTGGCAGCCATTGTGTTTATCGAGAAAGCGCAACGTCGTATTCCGGTAAACTATGCTCAAAAACAGCAAGGTCGTCGTGTATTTACTGCACAGCAAACCCATTTGCCATTAAAAATTAATATGGCAGGTGTGATTCCGGCAATTTTTGCCAGCTCTCTGCTGTTGTTCCCGGCCAGTCTGGGTCAATGGGTAGGAAGTGCGGATCCTGATGCAGGGATTATCAAGCGTAGCTTGCAAGATCTGGCACTCGTATTGTCGCCTGGACAGCCATTGTATTTGGTGCTCTTTGGTGCGTTAATTATCTTTTTCTGTTATTTCTATACCGCGCTAGTTTTTAGTCCGAAAGAAGTGTCAGAGAACTTGAAACGCAGCGGAGCTTATGTGCCTGGTATTCGCCCAGGTGAGCAAACTGCTCGTTACTTAGATCATATTCTCAATCGTTTGACCTTTATTGGTTCGATTTATATCACAGTGGTCTGCTTGATGCCGATGGTATTGCAGAGCTCGTTTGGTATTCCATTCTATTTGGGTGGTACCTCATTATTGATCGTTGTGGTAGTCGTGATGGACTTTATGGCTCAGCTTCAAGCACATCTCACCTCGCACCAGTACGATAATCAAACGTTAATGAGAAAAACGACTGCTCATCCTAAGGGATAAGCGCACTTAGAGGTTTCATCATGAAAGTACAAGCTTCTGTAAAGAAAATTTGTGGTAGCTGTAAAGTTATCCGTCGTAATGGGGTTATCCGCGTAATTTGCAGCGCAGAACCTCGTCATAAGCAGCGTCAAGGTTAATCTGATCAAGACCTGTTGATTTCAGTAGGCTAATTAGGTTATTATCCGCCCCTCAAGATTTTTGTGGGGCGGTTGATTATCTTAACTGCCTTTTTGGAGAAAATTGAATGGCTCGTATTGCCGGTGTAAACATTCCGGATAACAAGCATGCTGTTATCTCTCTAACGTACATCTTTGGTATTGGTCGCCACACTGCTAAGAACATCTTAGCTGCTGCTGGTATCGCTACTACCACTAAGATCCGTGAATTAGATGACGCTCAGCTTGATGCGATTCGTGCAGAAGTTGCTAAGGTTCCGACCGAAGGTGACTTACGTCGCGAAATTTCCATGAACATTAAACGTTTAATGGATTTAGGCTGCTACCGCGGTCTTCGTCATCGTCGCAGCTTGCCTGTCCGTGGTCAACGCACCAAAACTAACGCACGTACCCGTAAAGGTCCGCGCAAACCAATTAAGAAATAAGATTTCTGGAAGCTAAAAGATGGCTAAAGATACTCGCACACGCAAGAAGGTCACCCGTACCGTCTCTGAAGGTGTTGCACACATTCACGCTTCTTTTAATAACACCATTGTGACTATTACCGATCGTCAAGGTAATGCACTGGCTTGGGCCACTTCAGGTGGACAAGGCTTCCGTGGATCACGTAAATCAACTCCGTTTGCTGCTCAGGTAGCTGCTGAAGTTGCTGGTAAAGCTGCTTTAGATTACGGTTTGAAAAACTTGGACGTCCTTGTAAAAGGTCCTGGTCCAGGTCGTGAGTCTGCGGTTCGTGCATTAGGTGCAGTGGGTTATAAAATTAACAGCATTACCGATGTGACTCCAATTCCTCACAACGGTTGCCGTCCACCTAAAAAACGTCGCGTGTAAGGAGAAACATTCATGGCTCGTTATATTGGTCCAAAATGCAAACTCTCTCGCCGCGAAGGGACAGACCTGCAACTAAAATCTGGCGTTAAACCATTTGACGTCAAAACTAAAAAACACGCTAAAGCTCCTGGTCAACATGGCCAAGCGCGCGGCAAACAATCTGAGTATTCACTACAATTACGTGAAAAACAAAAAGTACGTCGTATGTACGGTGTTTTAGAGCGTCAATTTAGTAATTACTATAAAGAAGCAGCTCGTGTTAAAGGCGCAACAGGTGAAAACTTGTTGAAATTGCTTGAAAGCCGTCTTGATAACGTCGTTTATCGCATGGGTTTTGGTTCTACACGTGCAGAAGCTCGTCAGCTTGTATCTCACCGTAGCATTACTTTGAATGGCCGTCGTGTTAACATCGCGTCTATCCAAGTTAAAGCTGGTGACGTGATCGCAGTTCACGAAGGTGCTAAACAACAATTACGTATCAAAAACGCAATTGAATTAGCTGCTCAACGTGGTATCCCTTCTTGGATGGAAGTTGATCATGCTAAATTAGAAGGTACGTTCAAAGCTGCACCAGATCGTTCTGATTTACCTGCTGAAATCAACGAAAGCTTGATTGTAGAATTGTATTCTAAATAATCCTTGAGGTAGCAATAATGACGCGTACTGCAAATGAGTTTCTAACTCCGCAAGCGATCAAGGTCGAAGCGGTTAGCGGGACCTCGGCAAAAGTTATTCTGGAACCATTAGAGCGTGGCTTTGGTCATACTCTTGGTAATGCTTTACGTCGCATCCTTCTTTCTTCTTTACCTGGCGCAGCTGTGGTTGAAGTTGAAATTGAGGGTGTTGAGCACGAGTACAGTACCTTAGAAGGCTTGCAGCAGGACATCGTCGAGCTCTTGCTGAACCTGAAAGGATTGTCTATTAAGCTATTCGATCAAAATGAAGCTTATTTGACATTGGAAAAACAAGGTCCAGGTGACGTTACTGCAGCTGACCTTCGTTTACCGCATAATGTTGAAGTGGTTAACCCTGAACACTTGATCGGCACTCTAAGTGCATCAGGCGCGTTAAAAATGCGTTTGAAAGTGGCTCAAGGCCGTGGTTATGAAACATCTGACTCACGTTTCCCAGAAGGTGAAACTCGCCCAGTGGGTCGTTTACAGTTAGATGCTTCTTATAGCCCGATCAAACGTGTGTCATACATCGTAGAAAATGCGCGTGTAGAACAACGTACTGACCTTGACAAGCTGATCATTGATCTTGAAACCAACGGTACTGTTGATCCTGAAGAAGCAATCCGCAAAGCGGCAACAATCTTGCAACAACAAATTGCAATCTTTGTTGACCTTCAGAAAGATCAGGCACCTGTGGCTCAAGAACCTCGTGAAGAAGTTGACCCAATTTTGCTTCGTCCAGTAGATGATCTAGAGCTTACTGTTCGTTCTGCTAACTGTTTGAAAGCAGAAAATATTTACTACATTGGTGATCTTGTACAGCGCACCGAGGTTGAGTTACTTAAAACACCTAACCTGGGTAAAAAATCGCTTACTGAGATCAAAGATGTTCTGGCATCGAAAGGCTTGCAGCTCGGCATGCGTTTAGAGAACTGGCCACCAGCTAGTCTCCGCATGGACGACCGCTTCGCTTATCGTAGCCGTTAATTAAGTAGGACTATTCACCATGCGTCATCGTAATAGTGGTGTGAAATTAGGCCGTACCAGCAGCCACCGTAAGGCGTTGTTCCAAAACTTAACCAATGCTTTAGTTGAGCACGAGTTAATTAAAACAACTTTGCCTAAAGCGAAAGAACTTCGCCGCGTTGCTGAGCCTTTAATCACTTTAGCTAAAAACGATACAGTTGCAAACCGTCGTTTGGCGTTTGCTCGTACTCGTAATGCAGCAACTGTTGGTAAATTATTTACCGTTCTTGGCCCTCGTTACAAAGAACGTAACGGCGGTTATCTACGTGTTCTTAAAGCGGGCTTCCGTGCAGGTGATGCTGCACCGATGGCTTACGTTGAACTTGTAGATCGCGAAGTTAAATAATTTCGCAAGAGCAGTTCAGTTGTTCTAAAAAAGGTCGGTTTTTTAAACCGGCCTTTTTTTTATGGCCAGTTGTCAGACAATTTTTCTGTTGTGTCCCGAATTGATATAAATTTTATCGCTTTTTATCAAACTTGACATTGAGTATTGTCAAATTTGTGCTTTAATAAAAACAGAACGTTGAACAGGTATAAAAACAAAATGGACAAGCATGTTGATATTCTGATTGTGGGTGCGGGCATCTCTGGTATTGGTCTGGCCGCGCATCTTTCCAAACACTGCCCGCAGCGCACCTTTGAAATTATCGAGCGTCGTGAGAGCTTTGGGGGCACTTGGGATTTATTTAAATATCCGGGTATTCGTTCCGATTCGGATATGTCGACCTTTGGCTTTAATTTTAAGCCCTGGACGCAAGACAGCATTCTGGCTGATGGCGCTTCAATTAAGAACTATCTGTCAGAAGTGATTGCAGAGTATCAACTGAAATCCAAAATTCATTTCCAGCATCGGGTGCTGTCTGCCAATTATGATAGCCAGACCCAGAAATGGTCTGTCGTGATTGAAAATGCACAGGGCAAAAAACAGACCTGGATCGCCAATTTTGTTCTGGGGTGTACCGGTTATTACAATTATGATCAGGGCTTCCAGCCGGATTTCCCGAATCAGTCGGCATTTAAAGGTACTTTTATTCATCCACAGCATTGGCCGGAAAACTTCGATTATTCTGGTAAAAAAGTGGTGATTATTGGCAGTGGTGCCACTGCCATTACCTTGGTGCCTGCAATGGTCAAAGGCGGTGCAGCGCATGTCACCATGCTGCAGCGCTCACCGACCTATATTGCTTCCATTCCATCGGTAGATTTTATCTATAACAACATGCGCAAGGTGTTGCCGGAGGAGCTGGCTTATAAGCTGACGCGGGCACGAAATATTGGTATGCAACGCGGTGTGTATGCGCTGGCACAGAAACAGCCGAAGCTGCTGCGTAAATTTTTATTAAAGTCAATTGAGATGCAGCTGAAAGGCAAAGTGGATATGAAACACTTTAGCCCGAGCTATAATCCATGGGATCAGCGTCTGTGTGTGGTGCCAGATGGAGATTTGTTTAAAGTGCTGCGTGAAGGGCAGGCCAGTGTTGAAACCGACCAGATTGAAGCCTTTACCGAACAGGGCATCCAGTTAAAATCTGGCAAACATCTCGACGCAGATGTGATTGTGTCGGCTACCGGTCTGCAAATTCAGATTTTAGGCGGGGTTAAAGCCACCATTGATCATCAGCCTTTGGATACCTCGAAACATATGCTGTATCAGGGTGTGATGGTCAGCGATGTGCCGAATATGGCCATGATTATTGGCTATATCAATGCCTCCTGGACTTTAAAAGTTGATATTGCTGCAGATTATATCTGCCGTCTGATTAATCATATGGATCAGCAAGGCTATACCGAAGTGATTGCGGAAGGTGATCCTTCAGAGTTGATGGAAGACACTGTGATGGGTAGTTTAACTTCGGGTTATATTGCCCGTGCCGCGAATGTGATGCCAAAGCAGGGTAAACATGCGCCTTGGCGGGTGAGCAATAATTACCTGAAAGACCGTAAGGATTTAAAACAGGCTTCATTTGCTGATCCGGTGCTGAAGTTCCGTAAAGCAGTCAGTGAGTCTGCACGTAAACCTAAACTGGTGTCTTAAGCACACATCATCATGATCGTGCAATGAACAAAGGAAGCTCAATTGAGCTTCCTTGTTGTTTATATCGGGTTCTACGCTTGTAATGCGTTATAGGGAGCGGGAAATCAGCTCTTTCATAATTTCATTGGTACCGGCATAAATCCGGTTGGCGCGATTGTCTAAATACGCACGGGCAATCGGATATTCCAGCATATAGCCATAGCCGCCATGCAATTGCAGACATTCATCCACCACTTTGGAAAATAGCTCCGAGATTTTGTATTTGGCCGCCGCTGCTGCATCAACACTTAGCTGATCTTCGAGCTGCAGTTCCATACACCGGTCCAGATAGGCACGGCAAAAATCAATTTCAGTGCGCATTTCCGCCAGTTTAAAGCGGGTATTCTGAAAGGCGCCAATCGGTTTACCAAAGACTTTACGTTCTTTGGTGTATTGTAGGGTATGCGCAAAGGCTGCTTCGGCACCGGCCTGACAGATAATCGCCACAATCATGCGTTCCCAGGCCAGCTCTTTCATCAGCATGATAAAGCCCATACCTTCCATCCCGAGCAGGTTTTCTTTGGGCACTCGCACATTGTCAAAAAACAGCTCGCAGGTGTCCTGACCTTTCATGCCAATTTTATTCAGCGGTTTGCCTTTGCTAAAACCGGCACGATCTGCCTCGACCATAATCAGTGACAGGTTGGCCGAACCTTTGTCGCTATTGCCGGTTTTACACACCACAATCGCCATATCGCATAAATAGCCATTGGTAATAAAGATTTTTGAGCCGTTAATGACGTATTCATCGCCCTCTAAAACTGCCGTGGTGCGTACTGCCTGTAAATCTGAGCCTGTGCCCGGTTCGGTCATGGCAATGGCGGTGACCACTTCACCTGTCGCCATTTTCGGCAACCAGTGCTGTTTTTGCTGTTCGTTGCCAAAATTATGAATATAGTTGGCGACAATATCGGAATGCAGCGAGAAGCCGGTGGCCGAGTCGCCGGCATAGGCCTGTTCTTCAATCAGGATCATGCTGTAGAGGCGATCTACCCCGGAGCCACCATACTGCTCTGGCATGGTGGTACACAGCAGCCCCAGTTCACCGGCCTTGTTCCATAAATCGCGGTCTACATGCTGTTGCTGTTCATATTTTTCCGTATTCGGCAAAACTTCCTTTTCATAAAACTTGCGCACTGTATCACGGAATGCCTCATGCTCACTCTGAAATAATTTTCGTGGCAACATGTTGTTGAGTGGGCGAATTGCAGCAGATTGCATGGTTAGAGTTCCTTCACTTATTTTTATGCCTTGAAACTAAAGCAAACAGAGCCGGCAGTACAATGTGCAGAAACATCATTTCTGGCTTTTTGCTGGCGGTTTTGGTCAGTCCGATAAATTCATCGAAACTTTTTCTGGGCTGGGTTAAACTAATTGCGATATCAATATGATGTGGACCAAACCATGAGTGAAGACATTAGCTTAGAAGAGCGTAAAGTGATTTATCGTGCCCGTCGCGGTTTAAAGGAAATTGATGTCTACTTTGATCCTTATGTGAAAAACTATTATTTAACCGCTGATCCGGAAGAAAAAGCCACGTTTGCGGCGCTGGTTGAACAGGAAGATCCGGATTTACTGGACTGGTTTATGGAAGTGTCTGAACCGCCACGCCCGGAAATGCGCGAGCTGATCCGTAAATTAAAACACTATGTCCACGGCTAAGCGCGACTTTCAGCTGAAACCGAGCCGTCTGGCGCTGCTGTTTCAGCTGAGCCTGCTGATTCTATTTTCTGTTTTAAGTTTTCAATTATTACATCCGCTGCTTTGGCTGCTAGGTCTGCTCCTGGCGGCTGTCAGTTATTACGGGTTTCAGCGACGCTCCCAATTAACCGCCTTGGCGCATTTAGATGGGGCAGAGTGGAGTCTGCAGTTTAATTCTGGCTCCAAGATTCAACGCGGTCTGCTCGAGCATATTCTGGATCATCAGCTGTATCTGGTGCTGTATTTTCATCATGCACCGGTCAAATCTGCAGTCATCTGGCGTGACCAAGTTTCGTTTGCAGAGTGGAAAGCCTTAAAAACATTGGCAAAAACCATCTAATTGTCAGACAGTTGTATATTTTAATATAAAAATAAGATATTGATTTTAAATAAATTTATAAAGTCTACCATTTTATTTGTCCTACACAGTCACGGTAAATTGGCAAAAAATACCGATTGTTGGACAAAAGTCTCTTGTGTTTGAAAATTATCCAGATATATTAAAGACACCAACAGCAAACAGGGAAATCGCCAGGGTGATCGCCACGTGAATGTTTCTGGTCATCGCAATTGTGTTCAATTGTGGTTGGATAATGAGGAAGCTTGTTGAAGGAACGAATTGCACCAATAAAATGCCCGTAATCGGGTTCCAGTTAATAAGTAGCATGTGCTGAACCGTCGCAATGCTACTTTTTTTTGCCTAAAATTTGGCTTTCCTGCAAATTCAGTCAATTTTCTTGCCTGCTTTTCATGTCAAAGTACAGCTCTCAGATTAGAGTAAATGCTCTTTTATTCAGATAATGCATCTGATATGTTTGTTGCCATGGACATAAACACAATTATAGAGGACAGGAAAATGTCGCAAGTCCAAAAAATCTGCCAGGGTGTGGCGGTTATTGCATTCACAACAACACTTCTTTCCGGCTGTTCACAAGTGGTGAAAACCGGTGCCAATGTGGCTTTAGGTTTTACAGAAAAACATATTGTTCCTCCCATTCTGGCTATGGATGATGCCGAAATGGTCTGTAGCAGCGGCAATTCCTTGACCCCTGCAATTATGGCCACCAAAGATATGGGGGCAGACCCGACCCGGGTTGCGGTGCTGATGTATTCAGCCGCCGGTATCTGTGCGGAAAACCGTGCCCTAGATGCCGAGCTGCGTTATTTGCGTGCGTCAAAAGCCGGACAGGTCAGTGAAGCGCAAGATGCCCGGATTGAACAGAAACGCTGGGCGGCTATTGCGGCACAGCGCCAATATACCGGTTATCAGTTATTCCAGAATCGCTGGGAAAAGAAATACAGAAAACCACTGGGTGAAGGCTGCCCGAAAATGAACAGCGATATTGATCAGACCGTGTATTTGCTTGGCATGATCAGTGGTTTACAGGCCATGACCAATGATATTAACTCTGGCGGTGCGGTGCATGTGCCTAAAGATATTGCTGCCGTGGTCGAGCGTGGCATGACCTGTCTGAACAATGAAAAATTCTGGGGTGCACCACAAGCCACCCGTGCCGTGATCTGGACCTTGTTGCCAGGTGCGGGAGATGGCAAACCGGAGCCGTATCAGACCCTGAAACAGTCGATGCAAATTGGTGAGCAGAAAGGTGTGCGCCTGTCGCATGCCCTGTATGCAGTGGCCGCGCAGGCCAGCGGCGATGATGCCAAGATTCGTGATGCGCTAAAATCATTTGCGGCTGCACGCACCGAAGAAAAACCAATTAACCCGCAATTCAAGCTAATTGACAGCATGGCTGCCACCATGGTGCAGGGGATTTCAGACCGTTACTGGACTGAAAATACCGGGGTACGTACTGCCGATGATGGCATGAGCCGTTTCTGGGATGAGCAGGACAATGCGTCTGAACTGGATGATTTATTTGGTGAAGATACAAGCGCTGATCCAGATACGGAACTCAACAATCTGTAAATAGTCGCTACGAGGAGGACGCTTTATACTTAAAAGATTCAACAGGGACAACGACATGACACTTCATTTTTTCAGTAAGAAAATTATTTTTATTGCCGTGTTTATGTCGCTGGCGGCCTGTTTGCAGGTGTTTGCGGATCATTTTATTTATTGGCGTCCTGCTCTGTTACAAGAATTCTGGCGCTTGTGGACAGCGCATTGGGTGCATGTGGGCTGGGTGCATTATCTGCTGAATATTCTGGCCTTTGCCTGTTTGCCTTTTATTTTTCCGCGGGTCAAAACCTGGCATTTTGTCAGCCTGTTATTACTATTACCTCCGGCCATCAGTTTCAGTTTCTATGTCCTGTTTCCACATATTGAAGCCTATGCCGGCCTGTCTGGGGTGCTGCATGGAGCCTATATGGCGGTGGCGGTGGTGCATCTGCTTGATGCTCAAGAACGCCGGTTTGCTGCGCTGGTATTGCTGCTGATTCTGGCCAAACTGCTGTGGGAAAATACCTTTGGCAGTAAGGAAACGGCCGAGCTGATTGGCAGCCCGGTACTGGTCGAGGCACATTTGCTGGGCGTGATCTGGGGTGCGGGATTGGCGATGGTCTACCTGATCTATACCTACAGCTTGAAAAAGTGATCCGGTTGACCATTTCTACCAAAAAGAAAACGAATATTGTCATTTTAAATGAATTTACTTTGATGCACATTCGAAAAGAATGAAAACAAGATTTGAATAGCAGCAGGATGGCTGCTTGCTACAGGATGCGCGAAATACGGCCCTGTTGCCGTTTCCGAAAATAAAAAAACAGGAAGAAATATGTCAAATCAAGGACAACGCAGATCCGGACTGGATCTGCTCAGATATATATGGACAGAATGGATTTCTGCCTTTGTGATTCTGGTGCTGCTGCTGCTGACGCTTATCATTGGAACCGGTGAGATGATTCACGGCCAGCTGTTGCGTATGGGCGAACGTCTATACGGTGATCCTGCCACCGGTATGCAGTATTCATTCTTGCGCGCTGAACCAAGTGCCCCTGACTGTGACCGCAACCCGGATATTGACGGCCAGGTGCAGGCACAAATGAAAGCCAATGCGGCCGATGAATTTGCTGATATTTTTGGAACCCCGTCTGAATCGGATGTGCGTGCCTCAATTATGGCCGCGCAGCAGGTCTGTGAAGAAAAATATGTGTTTTATGATCAGGCTGTGCAGCATATGCAGGCGCATCCAAGTTTACGCACCTATCGCAGTGTAGAAACCACCTTCTTTGGCATCTTTAAATTTGGTACTGAAAACCGTGCCTTGCTGCTGGTGTTGATGGTGGTGTTTGCCGCGATTAGTGCCACTTTAAAAACCCATCATATTGGTTTACGTGGGCCTGCCACACGAATTGATTATCGGATATATACCACCTGCATGACCGTGGCCAATGCCTTTCTGGCGTTCTCGGCCTATAGCCAGTATCGTTCGGTGCTAAATTCCGGGGTGCCGATGACCGGTGAAATGCAGATCATTTACTGGTTGTGGATGATCCTGTTCAGTGCGCTGACCCTCATCAGTTTATGGCAGTTTATTCGCCCGCCTGCACCAACGCGAGAAGGGGGCAGTCTAGGTCTGGCTTTCCTGAGTGTACCACTGTATGCCTATATGGCCATTATTACCGGTATTGCCTTTACCTTCTTCATGGATTATCCAATGGGGCAGGGGATTTACCTGGGCCAGCTGGTGGAATTCTCCAGCATCTTCCTGAATCTGGCGCTGTTTATCTGGGCCGGTATGCTGCTGAAACAGACCCGTGTGGTGGATAAATTCCTGAACATCATGCGGCCATGGAATCTGGCACCCGAAACCCTGACCTGGTTAATCTTGATTGGTGCGGCATTACCGACAGCCTATACCGGTGCCTCGGGGATTTTTGTGATCGCGGCCGGTGCCATCATTTATAAAGAAGTCTGGAATGCTGGCGGGCGCCGTCAGTTTGCCCTGGCAGCAACGGCTTTATCTGGTTCGATGGGGGTAGTCTTACGTCCATGTCTGCTGATTGTGGTTGTTGCCTCTTTAAACAAGGAAGTCACCACCGATGTGCTGTACCACTATGGCGTGTATGTATTCCTGCTGACTACAACAATTTTCCTGGTGGTATCGCTGTTCTTTGCTGAAAGTAAGTTCCGGATTGCTTCACCAGCTGTGGCTGCACCACGATCTTTACGTGCCATGGGTGCGGTGGTGCCGTATGTGATTATTTTCGTGCTGATCTGGATGTTCTACAAATATGCGCTGGACACCAACCTGAACGAATTTACCGCACCGGTGATGATGCCCGTGATTCTGCTGTTAATTGTCCTGTTTGATAAATTGCGGCATGAACCGGCGCCAATTCCACCAGTAGGTCATTGGGATGAAAGCCTGACAGCAAAATATACCGATTCATCGCAACCGGCGCTGGCGACCGCCAGTGCAGTCAGTGGTGTGGAATACCGCGATGGCGTACATACTGCAACTGAGGATACTGGCATGTCGGCGGATCATAGCGTGGCGGTGTCCGAGCCGGAGCGTGAGGTTGGCTTCTGGAAGTCGATGCACATTTCCATTAGTGAAACCGTGGGGCATATTGGTGCACTGGTGATTTTGATGGCCTTATCGGTCAGTGTCGGCGGCTTCCTGGAACGGATTGAAATCATGGAAGCTTTCCCGACCGATATCAGTAGTACCTTTATTGTGATTAGCCTGATTGTGCTGGTGATGGTACTGGTCGGCATGATTATGGACCCGTTTGGTGCGGTCATCCTGATTTCTGCCACGGTGGCACCGGTAGCCTACCAGTATGGGATTGAACCGGTACATTTCTGGATGATTACCCTGATTGGCTTTGAAATGGGCTATATCACCCCGCCGGTCGCGCTGAACCACTTGCTGGCGAGGCAGTCGATTGGCGATGAAGAAGTGGCGGCGGCAGATGCCGAAGTGCGCCACAAATCCTTCTACTATCGTTTTGAGCGCTGGATTCTGCCGATTCTGGTGATTCTGCCAGCGATGCTGATCATTGCCTATGTACCATACTTCTTTAAACTGTTTGGCTGGTATCAGTAAGCCAGCCGTTCAACCGTGATGATGACCATACCCTGATCTTTTGCGAAAGGTCAGGGTATTTTTATGGCGCCTGTGTAGGACTGGCTTTTTTAAACAGCGGGCTGCACAGTAAAATCGCAATTAAAATCAGGCCAAAGCCGAGCAGGCTAGACAGATCTGGCAATTCCTGCCAGAACAAAAAGCCCCAGATGCCGGCAAAAATAATCGCAATATAATTTACCGGCCCAATCTGACCGGCAGGTGCCAGACTATAGGCCCGCGACATAAAAATCTGGCTGATATTGGCCAGCACCCCGGCACTGATCAGCAGGCCCAGTTCACTCGATTGATAGCTTCGCCATAGCCAGAACATTGGAATGACTGAAATCAGGGTGCCAATCAGGCAGAAATAAAACACAATCCGTTCTGGTGGTTCGGTTTGCGTCAGGGCGCGCACAGTGACAAAGGCCATTGCGGCCAGAAAACTGGCGCCAAGACCAATGATCGACAGATGATTGAACAGGCCGGCATCTGGTTTGGCCACACAGAGTACGCCCATTAGACCAAACAGGGCGGCGATCAGCATGGCTGCACTGACTTTTTCTTTCAGGAATAACCAGGCAATGAGCGGAATAAAGATCGGGGAAGAATAGGTAAACACCATCGCATTGGACAGTTTAAGCTGGGCAATGGCATAGAAAAAGCCATACATCGCCAGCAGACCGACCACACTACGCCAGGTATGCATCCACAGACGCCGGGTTTTAAAAAAGCCGAGGCCTTTATTGAACAGCAGCGGCAGAAAAATAAACAGGCCAATAAAATTACGGAAGAACACAATAGTGGCATTGTCGACCGTATGCGAGGCGTAGCGGATACACACGCCCATGAGCGAAAACAGAAAAGCAGAGAGGGTGAGTAAGCCAATGGCTTTGATCAGATCATGCTGAGGCGTGGAGGCAGTCATCATCAACCCGGGCGAGGAATAAGGATGTATTCTAGCCGATTTAACGCAGACTGCCGGTCATAATTATTGCTGTTTGAGCTGGGCTTCGAGCAGCTGAATCTGTTCTTCTTTCAGGCGAATCAGTTCATCAGCATCGGTGTGCTGGGCATTGAGCAGTGCGGCCTGATCATCCAGCTGTGCCTGCAGGTCTTCTAGTTTGGCCATTTCTTCTTTGGCCAGGGTCGCGTTGGTAGCAACCGGCTGTTTCAGAATATCTTCACTCACCAGTTGCTGTGGTACTTCTTCCAGCTGCACCGCTGGTTCTGCTTTGGCTTTAGCCGCAGGTGCGGCCGGCTGACTTAGCAGCTCGGCTTCAGGTGTTACCTCTGCACTCTGGTTTTGGCTCATCCATTGATAAGACAGCACCACAAGTACGATTACGATCAGGCCCCCAATAATGGCCCATAATAGTTTTGAGCTATTTCTCTGATCAAGCGTCATGAATAAATGAACCTTAATTTTTTTACTTAGGATGACGTGGTTTAAATTGAATCACACCCACTTCATCAGGCGCTGCCGGTGGCTGAGGTTCATCGACATGGGTTGGGCGATTTTCGCTATAGCCACAGTCGATACATTCAATCCATTCATCATCACCTGAGGTCAGCATGACCACCCGATCCATAGCCTGGCATTTTGGACATTTTGCGCCTGCAATGAAACGACGTTTGATGGTCATCATACTGATCCTGTGTTCAAATTAAGGCCCTAGTTTAAGCGTTTTTAATTGGCTTCGTCCAACCTTGATGACGCAATAATGCATCTATTTTTGGCTCGCGTCCGCGGAAATTGATAAACGCGTCAAGTGCTGAATCTTTTCCGCCAACTGCTAGAATAAACTGCCTGAACTGCTTTCCGGTGTCGGTGTTAAATACCCCTTCATTTTCGAAGCGATCGAAGGCATCGCTGGCCAAAACTTCGGCCCATTTATAGGAATAATAACCGGCCGCATAGCCCCCCGCGAAGATGTGACTGAAGCTATGCTGGAAGCGGTTGTAATCGGTGGTTGGCACCACCGCATATTTATACCGGATTTCATTCAGCACATCCTGAATCTGGCTGGCGGTCAAGGCCGGAGTCATGCAGTGAATATTCAGGTCAAACAGGGCAAATTCCAGCTGGCGTAAGGTCTGCATGCCGGACTGGAAGAAGCGCGCATTCAGCAGCGCCTGCAGTAAATCATCCGGCAGGGTGGCCTGTGTGTCGATATGCTGACTGAGTACATCCAGGCTTTCTTTGTCCCAAGCCCAGAATTCCATAAACTGGCTTGGCAGTTCCACCGCATCCCAGGCTACGCCGTGAGTGCCGGCCACCGCAATGTTGTCGACTTCCGTCAGCATATGATGCAGGCCATGCCCAAATTCATGGAATAAGGTCAGTACTTCATCATGGGTCAGTAAGGCCGGCTGATCCCCCACGGGCGGGGTGAAGTTACAGACCATATAGCAAATTGGCTGTTGCAGGCCCTGGCTTTGCTGCATGCGCGAACGGAAACCGCTCATCCAGGCGCCGCCGCGTTTGCCCTGACGGGCATACAGGTCAAAATAGAAACCGCCAATTACCTGACCCTGATCTTGCAGTTCAAAATAACGGGCGTCTGGATGCCAGACTGGTGCTTCACGCTCGATAATATCCACATCGTATAGACGTTTAACGATGCTAAATAAGCCATCAACCACTTTTGGCGCCGGGAAATACGGTTTCAGTGCTTCCTGAGACAGATTGAACTGGGCCAGTTTCAGCTTTTCTGAATAGAAACTGGTATCCCACGGTTGCAGCTGCTGAATGCCATCTGCTGCGGCAATGGCTTTCAGTTCGGCAATTTCCTGTTCAGCCGGCTGACGGGCATGTTCGGCCAGCTCAACCAGGAACTGCTCAACTGCTTCGACACTTGGTGCCATTTTGCTGGCTAATGACAGTTCGGCATAGTTGTTAAAGCCGAGCAGCTGGGCCATTTCCTGACGCAGGCTTAAAATTTCTTCCATCACCGCGGTATTGTCAAAGGCCTGATCGGCCGACTGGTCAGAAGCACGGGTGGTATAAGCCTTATATAACTCTTCACGCAGGCTGCGATCTTCAGCATAGGTCATAATGGCCAGATAGGACGGGAAATCCAGCGTCGCAACCGGCTGCTCCAGCTCACGTTGCTGGCCATACTGCTTGAGTAATTCCACACTGCTGGCAGGCAGGCCGGCTAGTTGTGCTTCTGTGAGCGGTTTAAAGTAAGCCTGTGTTGCATCCAGTACATGGTTGGAAAAGTCAGAGGACAGCTGCGACAGGCGCGCTGAAATTTCCGCATAGCGTTTTTTCGCTTCACCTTCTAAGGCCACACCTGACAATTTAAAGTCACGCAGTGCCAGTTTAATTGCGCTTTGTTGCGCTGCGGGTAAGTCATTAAACGTCACTGCATCATGAACCTGCTGATAGGTCTGATACAGCACCGTGTGCTGACCGAGCTGGGTATAGTATTCGCTCAGGCCAGGTAACAGTGCCTGATAGACTTCACGGGTTTCGGCATTGTTCATCACCGCATTCAGGTGCGAGAGTACGCCCCAGCTTTCGCTCATCTGGTTTTCCAGATGATCGACCTGCGCCAGAACCTGCAACTGTGCATCGCTACTGGCCGGAATGTCTTGGAGTTGCTGTAAAAAGGTCTGCCCTTGGGTGATGGTCTGTTCAACCTGTTGTTTTAATTGGGGCAGCGTAATCTGGTCAAACTGGGGTACTGGCAGGGTTGCCTGTTCTAATGTCATGTCGGTCTGCCGATTTATTTCCTGTGTTATTTGTAGAAGTAAGGCTTCTAGAAGGATAAATCAAGCCTTGGGTGCTATTTATTCTGTGTTGCTTTGACAATTTGGATGGATTCGATCTTTTTGATGTAAGTCCCAAATTGCCCTTGGATGACGGACAGCTTTATCTGTAAAACCTGATTTTTATAGTGTTCATATTCATTTGAACTGAGTCGAAAAATACCAGATCCATCATACGCTGTATCCAAAAAATAGCTGACGCCATGTTTATATGTCTGCTCTTTCACTGCACTTGTCTCAACGGTCACGACACTAGGTGTACCAAAAACAAGGGTATGCAGTAGAGGGGGATAAAACACCAGATTCAAATAACAAATCAAAATTGCAAAAAGAGGCAGTAGCAGTAAGAAATAGAATTTCGGTTTTTTCTTTGCATTTTTCCATGTGCGGGGAATGACCCATTCACCCTGTCGATGGAGCATATAAAAGTAGATCAAAATCACCAAATACATAACGATTGCTAAAATGAAAGCACATATTTTGACGTGATCCGTTGGGGTGAAATCTAAGCTAAAGATGGCAAAAAGCGCTGAGATCGTCAGCAAGAAAAATGCGAACAAGACATAGTTGTGATAATAATATTTCGAGATCTTTTGCGGATTCATTGTTTTTAAGTAGCTTATTTTTATATGGATATATTAAAACAAAAAGAGCGCCGTAGCGCTCTTTTTATTTAGCAAAAATCATTCACCCTTTGCTTTGGCATTGGACTTTTTCTTTTTCACTTTGGCTTTTTTCTTGACCTTGTCTTTGCTTTCGGCCTTGGCGGTGACTTTTTTCGCCGGCTTTTTGCCATAAGAACTCGGTTTGGATTTGGTCTTTTTCTTCTTCAATGGCTGTTCGCCATCTTCACTCACGGCAAGTTTGACTGGACGATCATGAAAGATTTCTTCGGTGGCTTCAGCACGCGGCGCAGCTTTGGCCACGCGTGGGGCACGGCTGCGGATAGCACGACCGGCATGGGTCAATTGCTTGACCAGCTCGAAATCAATCTTGCGTTCTTCCAGGTTGACTCCGGCCACTTTAACTTTCACTTCATCGCCCAGGCTAAAGGTCTGACCGCGTGACTGACCGACCAGTGACTGGCTGGCCTGATCAAACATAAAGAAGTCATCGCCCAGCTGGCTGACGTGAATCATGCCATCGACATACAGGTCTTTCAGCGTGACAAACAGACCAAATTCGGTCACGGCAGAAATTACCCCGACAAATTCTTCGCCTAAATGCTGCTGCATATAATGACATTTCAGCCACATGGTCACAGAGCGGGAGGCTTCATCGGCACGGCGTTCGGTTTGCGAGAAATGCTCACCGGCATCATCCAGCTCGGCACCCGAAATCGGATATGGTTTCTGGGCCAGATGCGCTTTAATGGCACGGTGCAAGAGCAGATCCGGATAACGGCGAATTGGCGAGGTGAAGTGAGTATAGGCTTCATAGGCCAGACCATAGTGGCCGGCATTGGCCGCGCCGTAATAGGCCTGCATCATCGAGCGTAACAGCACCGCATGAATACTTGGCGCATCAATGCGGTCTTTGGTGGCATCAATCACGGCCTGATAATCGGCCTGGGTTGGCTGTTCCGGGAAATTCAGTCCCAGCAGTTTTACAAATTCACGAACTTTCTGAATCCGTGAAAACTCCGGTGGTTCATGCACACGGTACAGCATCGGAATATCATTTTTGAGCGCAAATTCTGCCGCCGCCACGTTGGCCAGCAACATGCACTCTTCAATCAGTTTATGCGCATCATTACGGGTTCGTGGCAGGATTTCCTGAATTCCGCCGAGTTCGTCGAAGGTCATATAGGTTTCGACGGTTTCAAATTCCATAGCATGACGCTGGGCACGTAAACCTTTGAGTACCTGATACAGCTGAAACAGGGTATTCAGCGATTTGCGTACATCCCGGTCTTCCGGAATGGCAGCGCTGTCGCCGTCAAAATATTGCGCCACCTGGGTATAGGTCAGACGGGCTTTGGAATGCATTACCGCAGGATAGAATTCGAATTTGGTCACCCGGCCGGCACGGGACAGGTTCAGGTCACAGACCATACACAGACGATCTACCTGCGGATTCAGCGAACATAAGCCATTCGATAAGGCTTCTGGCAACATCGGCAAGACAAAATGCGGGAAATAGACCGAAGTGCCGCGTTCCTGGGCTTCATCATCCAGCGGTTTGCCCTTGCGGACATAGTGGCTAACATCGGCAATCGCGACCACTACGCGGTAGCCGCCCCCTGGACGTTTTTCTGCATACACTGCATCATCAAAGTCGCGGGCATCTTCACCATCAATGGTGACCAGAGCTAAATCACGTAAATCGACCCGGCCCTCACGGTCTTTGGCTGACGGTTCTTTAAAACTGTCGGCATCTTTTAAGACATTGTCCGGAAATTCATACGGCAAACCAAACTCTAAAATGGTTTGGGGAATGATGATTTCGGTGTCGGCTTTATCGGCCATCGACTGCACCACATGGCCGGTGGCAAATTCTTCACGGCTTGGATAGTCATCAATGGCAACGCGAACTGAATCGCCCAGGTTCAGTTTGGCATGTTCAACCAGCTCTTTTTCTAAAGTCACCGGCTGATGGCTGTTCGGATTGCCCGGCTGAATAAAATATTCACCGTCATACATCGACAGTTTGCCAATGATCTGTTTCACACGGCGCTGCTGGACTTCGGTAATAAAGCCCCAGGCTTTGCCTTTGCGATCGACCGAGGTCTGGCGCACTTTAACGCGGTCGCCATTAAACACCAGACGCAATTCACGCTCGGGTAGCAGGATGTCATTTTGTCCGTCAATATGGGCAGAACCGAGACCCTTGCTATTAATGTAGACCGTGGCTTCATGGGTAGGCTGCTCGGCGGCAAGCTGGAACTTGAATCCGTCTTTCATGAGCTGGCCATCACGCACCATGGCAATTAAGCGGTGGCTCAGGGCATCAATACTTTTCTGATCGGCAATTTCAAAATATTCAACCAAGTCGGCATGCGACTGGGCCTGTTGCAGTTTTTCAATACTTTCAAGAATCAGTGTGCGACTTGGAATCGGATTATCGTAACGTTCGGCTTCAGCTTTTGCTTCAGGATCGACCCAGTTTTTCATCATGTCTTTGGCTTCAAGTCAGAAGATAGGTTTAGCATAAGTCATGCAGCGTCAGACTGCACGTAAATGATTGCAATAATGTGTTTTAAGTCTTTATTTTAAGATGATTGCGAGTAGATAAAATCACATTCCCCATAAATTTTGCAGAAAATGCCAGGCTAGAAGCAATAAATTGTTTAAAAAATATTTAATTGAGCAAAAAACTGCAAAAAATAGAGTGACTGCGCTTGCAGTGCTACAGTTAAATTTGTATTATGGCGGCACGTTACGGTGAGATGGGTGAGTGGCTGAAACCACGTCCCTGCTAAGGACGCATACGGGCAACTGTATCGAGGGTTCGAATCCCTCTCTCACCGCCACTTTACTTATGTCGCGCTCATAGCTCAGCTGGATAGAGCACTTGGCTACGAACTAAGGGGTCGGGAGTTCGAATCTCTCTGAGCGCACCAATAAGTAAACCGGGAAATAACGCAGTCTGATATAGACGACACAAGTGACGCGCTCATAGCTCAGCTGGATAGAGCACTTGGCTACGAACTAAGGGGTCGGGAGTTCGAATCTCTCTGAGCGCACCAACTTGAACAATTAACCGCACATGTTGCGGTTTTTTTGTGCCTGCAATTTGGCTACTCAGCTGCATCCGCCGGCTTCCTTATTTGTTACACTTTCAACTGCAATTTAAAACCTGTATAAAATCAGCGCACAAATACATGATTTGTCCAATATCTATCCATTTGGTTGCATTTTTATGAAATAAGACTTAACAAATACCGAAAAGCCCGTATAATGCACCCCATCAAGACGTCGCGCTCATAGCTCAGCTGGATAGAGCACTTGGCTACGAACTAAGGGGTCGGGAGTTCGAATCTCTCTGAGCGCACCAATCTTGATAAAGAATTCTGAAAAAACCGCACATGTTGCGGTTTTTTTGTGTCTATAATTTACTAAAACATTCCCGCATTATTTGATCTTCTGTTGAATCTTTAAGGTCAGCACGGTATTGCCACCCAATGCCGGCAGCAGCTCGTGATACGGCATACTGCGCATGGCGCGTAATAAAAACGGTGCCTGCGCATCAATGTTCATGGCGCTGGTCACATTCAGTAAACTGCCCTCGGCTTGCGGCAAAATCTGCATGCCGCCTTGCACATAGCGTAAATCTCCCCCCACCGCCTGAAACTGCTGCTCCAGAGCGCCTTGTGCCTGAAAACGCAGTTTAAAATCAAACGGAATCTGAATCACGCCCAGTCCGACCGAAATTTTATAGTCGGCATCCAGCTGCCGGGCAGAGGGCTGCTGAATATGAACTTTTTTAATTTGCCGTGGAAACAGGTGCTGGTAGGCCTGCGGTTCAAGCCAGGGTTTTAGCTTGCTGGCCGGCTGGGCATAGTACTGATAGCTGCTGCTAAAACGCATGACTTCCTGCTTTGCGCCATAGGACACCTGATAGGCCGGTAAAATAAAGGATACGGGTTGTTGTGATTTCTGGCTGATCTGCCGGATTTTGTTCATCTGGCTGACACTTAATTCAGGGGCTGGTACGTCGCCGGCGGGTAAGGCTCGGGGTGTGGTGCTTTTAAATTTACGTTGCAGTGCTTCCAGAATAAAGGCATTGGTGCCGGCCGGCAGGCCCAGTTTGGCATCGGGCAGGGCATTCAGGATGGTACGAAATAAAAAGCCTTTGGGCTGCGCCAAATCTCCCCAGTGGGTGACTGTGACCAGCGTCTGATGGGCCGACAAGGCAAACCACTCTATTTTTCCGGCGCCATACGGAATGGGCGCGTCAATCACCAGGGTTTCAATACTGTTGTCGGTGCGCTGATGTTGCAGGATCACATCGTCTTTAAAGTTCAGCACCGGAATGGGCGTGGGAATATGAATCCGGTATTTGACCTGACTGATGTGCTGGCGCTGCTCCAGCATCTTGGCGCTTTTTAAGGTCGGAAACAGCTGGGCATAGCCTGAATAATCACTGAGCAGCGCCGCAACTTTGTGACTGGGCACTGGCAGCACCACCGCAGCACTATAAAATTTACCCCGTTTTGTGGATGCGAAAGTTGGCAGCTGAATCGGTTGCGCGGCATGTGCATAAATCAGAATTCCATCTCCGGTCAGCGCGGCCAGCTGCTCGGCACTGCTGCCATAGCCTTGTAAACTGCCTGGCATTTTTCCTGTCCAGCGAACTAAACTGGCCCAGGCAGAAACCGGCAGCAGCAGACTGCAAAGCAGGGCGATCAATCGGGTGTGCGTCTGTGGCATAAAACATCCTGTTTTTGCTGTGGAGGTGAGTGAATCATCCCGTTTTGAATCGGGTTATTTTTTGAATGGTGTGTGCAGCATCATCATGACAGCACTGGCAAGAAAAAGAATAAGGAAATCACCTATTCTGGTGTAATATTTAGCGTAATTTAACTGATTTGATGATGAGCCGATGTCGGAACTCAAGCCTGCCTTGTCGCTACGTTATTTTTTAAATCTGGAAGAATCTCAGGATGGCTTTGCTCTGGCCACCTTTGGTAAAAAACAGTTTACCCGTTTTATTACTCCATTAATTAGTGTCGGGATTATTGCCTGGGGCATTTATTTGGGCCTCGATGGTGTGGGTCGTTACTATCTGGCGCTGGGGGTATTTTTTCTGGTGCTACAGATGCTGATGCGCTACTGGTTCCTGCCGATGATGTTTAAGCGTCAGTTTGTCAAATACCAGTTTGGAAAAAGTGAGCAGGGCATTGCGCTGTATCAGGATTATGCCGAGATTTCTGCCAATGGCCGTGACAAAGTGGTGCATTATAACGAAGTGCAGAATTTTGCTTCAGGCAAGTTGACCTATATGATTGAGCTGAAAAACCGCATGGTGATTATTGTGCCAAAACGCGTGTTTGAAAGCACAGCCGATCAGACCCTGTTTGAAAATACCTTTAAAAAATAAGCCTGTTAAAACCATCACATCATAAGAGGGAAGATCATGAATACACGTCCATCGAAAATTGTCTGTGTGGGTCGCAGTTATGCGGATCATGCCAAAGAACTGGGCAATGCGGTTCCTGATCGTCCGGTGCTGTTTATTAAACCGCCGAGCAGCCTGCGTCCGTTATCTGCCGGGATTGCCTGGAATCCGGCCTGGGGCAGCTGCCATTATGAATGTGAACTCAGCCTGCGTATTGACCAGCCCTTAAAAGCAGAAACCGATCCGCAAAAAGCCTTGCAGGCTGTGGGGGCGGTGACTTTGGGGCTGGACCTCACCTTGCGTGACTTGCAGGATGAACTGAAACAGAAAGGCCATCCATGGGAACGGGCCAAAGCCTTTGATGGCGCCTGTGTACTGGCAGACTGGGTCGATGTTGCGGAAATTAATGACTGGAAAGATGTACACTATACGCTGCATATTAATGACGAACTGCGTCAGCAGGGGCATACCGCGCTGCTGATTTTTGAAATTGGTGCGCTACTGGCTGAAATTAGCCACAGTTTTAGTTTGGAGCCGGGCGATGTGGTAATGACCGGTACTCCGGCCGGGGTGGGTGCCTTAAAGGCCAATGACCAGTTAAGCATGCGTTTGCAGGGTAAAACCCGGGAATTTGTCTGGAGCACTTTTGTTCAGGCTTAACTGCTTCTCCAGACGACAAGGACTGCAATTGCAGTCCTTTTTTATTGAGCTTTTCGAGCCTTCCTTGTTTCAGTCTTTGAGTAAATCCTGAAACTTGCTATGCAGCTTCATCAGTTTGGGTGGAATTACAAAGTTGCAATAGCCTTGCGTCGGGTTATTGGCAAAGAAGTTCTGATGATAGGCCTCTGCCGGATAAAAACGCGGTGCAGCGGTCACTTCGGTGACCACAGCAATGCCCTCGGCTTTGAGCTGCTGGATCATCTGTTCGGCCTGTTGCTGCTGCTTCGGATTTAAATAATAAATCACCGAACGATACTGGCTGCCGACATCATTGCCCTGACGGTTAAGCGTGGTCGGGTCATGGGTGGCAAAGAACACATTTAACAGCTGGGTATAGCTGATTTGACTGTCATCGAAATCAATCAGAATGACTTCAGCATGGCCGGTATCACCATTGCACACCGCTTCATAATTTGGATTGTCCATCTGGCCGCCGGCATAGCCACTCACCACTTTGGCCACACCGCGCAGTTGGAGAAATACCGCTTCGGTACACCAGAAACATCCACCACCAAAAATTGCCTGTTGCATAGGGTCAGCCTTCTGTTTTCAATCGTTCATAAAAAAGGTCTGCAAAGGTGCAGGCCGGTGCAGTATTAACGCGGTTGTACGGCACTTTCCAGCTGAATCAGCAAATTGCCATAACGATCCAGCAGTTTCAGGGTTTTACCAAAGACCTGATAATGGGTCACTTTGGCCAGTGCTTCATTGAATTTCTGATCAATGCCATTGCTGTTGAGGCAGGCCATACGGGTGCCAGCCATTTGGCTTAGCGTTAGCGTGTCACGGCCGGCGCTGTAGCTGCCCATAATCCGGTTACAGCCATCGGCACCGCTAACGCGTTGGGTGGCGCTATCAAATTGCAGGCTTGGAATATTGTGGGCAGTCGGTTCGGTGCGAACCGCGGTATTGCCAATCTGGGTCACAATCCAAGTGCGGTTTTGCAGCTGGACAAGATTGGCAGTTTCAACGGTAGCACCCGGGGTTGGTAAAGTTTCACAGCCGCTAAAAACTAGGGCTGAACCTAAAAGGGCAACGGCAGCAAGATGTTTAAGCATATGGATTTCTCTTTATTTTAAAGCTGATGGATGTATCTAAACCAATTTTAAATTTGATCGCCAGTTAAAATTGTATCATTGATTTGACGGAGCGCCAGGAGCGGATGGCGCGGGCAAACCCTGCCGGATTAGTGCTGAAAATTGTGCACTATCCAGCTGGCCCGGCTGTTCCACACGCGGATTGATATAAGCGCGCTGATACCAGCTTTCAATGCTCAAGCTCTGATCAAGCGCCTGTAAATCATACAAATAATTGGGTAAATAACCCGAAGCTAGCAGGCGATAATCGGTGGGCAAGGTCTGGTTGGATACTGCCTGCACCATGTCAAAGACCAGGGTAGTGCAGTTACTGGTCAGGGTGTTATACCATTTGGGCTGTTGTGCCAGTTCATCGGCTTTGGCCAGATATTCTAGAAACAGGGCTTTTTGCATGTCCCGTGGCATCTTCAGCGGGAAAAAATAGACCTGTTCGCCGCGAATATTACTGCGGGTATAGATAATATCTTTTTCATCCGCTGCCACCAGACTCAGTTCATATTTGCGGAAGAATCCGCCCAGCGAAGAAAATTCTTCATGGCGTTCTTTGCGGATTTCAATCGAAAAAGTCAGCGGTGCGGCATTGGCAAAATCGAAACTGACCAGGGTGTGGGCAATTTGTGGTCCCATCCAGTAGGAAGTGATGATGTTGACGCCCCGAATCTGGTTCAGGTCATAATGGCGACTTTCCCAGCGCTGCTCGTAGGAACCATCGCTGTGCCAGTTAAAGTTACGCACATTGTGCAGAATGACCTGATCGCCGTGACGCTCGGAATGTAACAGCTGCGCCACTTCGGGATTCCAGTCGCGGTCCTGGCGAGGTGGCAGGCCAAAATACCAGAGCTGGCTGCACAGAAACACCAGCAGATAAATCAGCACATCCAGTTTACGGCTAATCAGATGCCGGCTGATATAGATGCCCAGAATGCTCATGGCAAAGGCAATCCACAGGCCAATCAGGATCCGGCTAAACAGCAGTCCAAACGGCTGCTGAAACCACAGGATCAGCACCAGCCAGATCGAGCTGCCAATTACAAACAGGCTAAACAGGCCATGCAAACTGCCTTGAATCAAACGCTGTGCCAGTTCGGGCTGTTGGGGTGTCTGCATGCTGATGAATTCATTCAGAAAAATAAGCTTTATTTTCGGTAGCTGGCAAACTCAAATGCAATGCCAGTTTTGTCATCCAAATGTTGCTCGGCACTGACTTTCTGGAACGCTGCCGGAATTTCCGGATAATGCGCATCGCCCTGCACATCCAGCTCGACATGGGTCAGTTCCAGACGGTCGGCAATATCCATGGTCTGTTTAAAGATTTCACCACCGCCAATAATAAAAATACTGTCCTGCTTTTCTGAAGCCTGCACATCAGCCACGGCCTGAGTTAAAGCTTCTTCAATTGAATAGGCGACTTTGGTGCCCTCAAAGGCCCAATTTGGATCTCGGGTAATCACCCAATTGACACGTTTCGGTAAGGCACGACCCATTGATTCCAGGGTTTTACGGCCCATCACTACCACGCCGCCCTGGGTAATTTCCTTAAAATGTTTTAAGTCGGCAGAAATATGCCATGGCAAATCATTGGCTTTTCCAATACAGCGCTGCTGATCCATGGCCACCACGTGTACAACTTCTAAACCTTGAAATGCCATGCTGTTTCATCCATATCTCATGCGAAAAATTAACCCTATTAAAATGTAAAATCCCCCTCGATGAAAGGGGGATGGGGCATTTGTCCGGAATTAATTGGCTTTAAACCGCTACCGGGGCCTTAATTGCCGGATGTGACTCATAACCGACAATTTCAATATCTTCAAATTTAAACGCGAACAGATCTTTGACGTCCGGGTTCAGTTTCAGCTGGCACAGCCCCAGCGGTTCACGACTGAGTTGCAGTTGTGCCTGTTCAAAATGGTTGGCATATAAATGGGTATCGCCGCCGGTCCAGACAAAATCACCAACCTCTAGATCACATACCTGGGCAATCATATGGGTCAGCAGCGCATAGCTAGCAATATTGAATGGTACACCCAGGAAGACATCGGCACTACGCTGATACAGCTGGCAAGAGAGTTTGCCGTTATGAACAAAAAACTGGAACAGGGTATGACAAGGTGGTAATGCCACCTGACCGGCTTCCTGCGGATTCCAGCCCGATACAATTAAACGGCGTGAATTCGGGTTGGTTTTAATCTCATTGATTAGCCAGGAAATCTGGTCAAAACCATCCTGATTATAGCTGTTATCGGCATTTTTGCTGGCGCCAAAGTTACGCCACTGATGGCCATATACCGGACCAAGCTCGCCTTCAGGACGGCCGAAACGCGCCGTCTGTTCTGCCGTTGACCATTCATCCCAAATCGTAACTTTGTTGTCCTGCAGATACTGAACGTTGGTATCACCTTTCAGGAACCATAACAGTTCAATCACAATTGAACGGAAATGCACTTTTTTGGTGGTTAATAGCGGAAAACCCTGAGACAGATCAAAGCGCATCTGATGACCGAATACAGAACGGGTTCCCGTGCCGGTACGGTCGCCTTTGTCGCCGCCGTGGTCAAGGATATGTTGTAACAGGTCAAGATATTGGCGCATGAAATTCTCTCAATCAAATAGTGATGTGGCTCCTGTGTCGACCTTCATTGCAGCGCAAAAGGCTGGCTGTGTTGAAGATCTTGGCTTTAAATGAGCACATAAAAGTGCAGCCATCATAACATTGATGCCGGGCCGAGATGAATATTCATCATCATTAAAAAAGGCATCTTAAAAAAGATGCCTCAGCAAAATAGCGGCAGCTTATGCGGTTGGCCGACCGGTGTGCGGGGTGTAAATCAGATCACTCAGGTCATAACCCAGACTTTTGGCCTGCGCCAGATATTCATTTTGTGTGGCTTCATCCAGCTGTGGATGACGATGCAGCAACCATAAGTATTTGCGGCTCGGGTCACCGACCAGTGCGGTCTGATACTCCGGATCAAGTTTTAAAATCCAGTAATCACCTTTGGTAAACGGAATCCAGCGCAGGCCTTCTGGCAAGAAGCTGACTTCCAGCTTGCCATGTTCAGCATCGACCGGGGTGGCTTCACCAATCGATTCATCTAGTTGACCCTGACCATCCAGACGGCGGTTTTGCACACGCACTTTGCTATCTTCATTCAGGCTGTAGGTGGCGGAAATATCGGTACTGTCTTCGGGTTCATGGCGCATTGGCAAACGGGCAATTTCGTACCAGGTGCCCAAATAACGTTGCAGGTTAAAACCGGAAATGGTGTTGAGTTCTGAATTCATAAACAACTTCCTGAATTATTTTCATAAAGACTGCAGTTATTCTAAGCAGGCTGAACGGGATTCGGGTTATTGTTGTTAGCGCTCCTGTTTCGGCATGTATGCAGTGTAAATTCAGCCCGGTTTTCTGTGCAGCAACTGCTACACAGGTTATTAAAATGCAAAAAATTGGACAGGAAAATAAAGCTTAGGAGTCAAACCGTTTGGCACGTTGCTGGTAGATCGACACCATAAACAGTCCTACCAAGATAAAGCCGAGTGCTTGCAAGGCCATGGCCCAAAGTTGCATTTTCGGTAGAAACAGCAGCAATACGGCCAGCAGGAGCAGCGGTGCCAGATTCAATCCCCCGTACATCAGTCTGCGCTGATGTTCTGGCCAGGAACGACGATTGCTCCATTGATACAGCAGATGTAAGCCCATGCCCAGAATCAGACTGAGGATGACCCAAAACGGTGGCAGCTGTGCCTGCGTCGAAGCCAGATAAATCAGCAGACAGGTGCCAATACAGATCATCAGTTTAAGCTGGCGATGACAACGCGCGGAATACCAGAAACTGAGCATTTAAGCCTGATCCTGATGTTGATGCAGCAATGACAGTGGCGAGAACAGACAAATTGCCAGAGCCATAAAGCCTAAACCTTGCGCGCCCGGCAATAAAATTTCACCCTGTTGCATGTTCATAAAAATCAGTGCCAACAGCAGGGCAATCGGAATCCAGGTCAGCAGGCGATACAGTAAACCGGTGGGACGTTGTGCCGCAAAATGAATTTTGCAGTAACGGCAAATCAGAAAAATAATACCGGTGCCCATAAACATCAGGATGGCATCATAGGCCAGCGGTTGCATCCAGTATAAAACGCCGGTGACCACTGCAATCAGAATAAACAGCATGAGTTTTTGCAGTACGGATACGTTGGGATTAAACCAGAATTCGAGCATAGCCCACCAGATGAATTGTGCAAGGGTGCATGCACTTTAGCAAAAATGGTATAAAAAAAGCGAGGCCAATGCCTCGCTCCGGTTTAACTATTTTTCTGTGGGCCCCAGTCATAGATTTTTTTCTGGTAGGCGTACCACATCATCCAGAGACCGACCAGAATCATTGGCAGACTCAGGAATTGGCCTTTACTCATCCAGGCAATAAATAGCTGACCATTGTCCGGTTCGCGGAAGAATTCCACCACAAAACGCGCCAGACCATAACCAATCAGGAACAGTGCCGAAACCGCCATACGTGGACGCGGTTTGGAACTGAACCACCACAGCAGAATAAATAACAGCAGCCCTTCAAACAGCGCCTGATACAACTGTGATGGATGACGTACCAGCTGTAGTGGATCGGTCGGGAAAATCATGCCCAGTGCAAAGTTTGGATCAGTGACCGGACGGCCATATAACTCGCCACCAATAAAGTTGCCGATGCGTCCAAACATCAGCCCGGTCGGGACACAAGGTGCAATAAAGTCCAGGGTTTGGAACCAGGTCATCTGGTATTTTTTGCACCAGAACAGCATGGCCAGCATGACCCCCAGGAAACCACCGTGGAAACTCATGCCCCCGGTCCAGACTTGAAACAGCCACACCGGATTGGCCAGAAACTGCTCAAAGCCATAAAAGAACACA
The DNA here is from genome assembly GCF_013420655.1 of Acinetobacter sp. Q186-3. Classification (NCBI taxonomy): domain Bacteria; kingdom Pseudomonadati; phylum Pseudomonadota; class Gammaproteobacteria; order Moraxellales; family Moraxellaceae; genus Acinetobacter; species Acinetobacter sp. Q186-3. The sequence continues at coordinate 196,481 of NZ_VOXS01000003.1, forward strand.
TAACCGACACGGCCGCCAATGACCACACCCAGCGCGCCGTAAAAGATCAGGTCCGAAACCATGTCCGGCGTCCAGCCACGCTGCTTGGCGCGATAGGTGGCCAGACCCCAGGCAAATAAAAAGGCCAGTAAATACATCAGTCCATACCAGTGGACTTGTAAGGGACCCAGCGATATCGCCACCGGATCAATATTTGGATAGGTCAGCATTCCTGTTCCTTGTCATTCTGTTTTGCACAGATTTTAGCTGAATAAGATGAAAAATGTTGTACATTCAATGTGTAAAGATAGCGAGCAGGAAATTATGTGTATTGTGGCCTTTGCCTGGCAGGTTCTGGATGAGCTGCCTTTATGTTTAATTTCAAACCGTGATGAGTTTTATCAGCGTCCGACTGCGGCGTTGCATGCCTGGGAAAATAGCCCGATTTATGCCGGACAGGACTTGCAGTCGGGTGGCACCTGGATGGGCGTGACCGCCAGCGGCCGCTGGGCCATTGTTACCAATTTTCGTAATGGACAGGATCAGCACAATTATCCGACCTCACGCGGCCATCTGATTCAGGATTTTCTGGAATCTGAATTAAGTCCAATTCGCTTTGCACAAGCATTGGAGCCGCGCCAGTGCGATTATGCCGGCTTTAATTTATTTGTCGGCGACCGGGAACAGGCGGTGTATATGAGCAACCGAGGGGAGGCGCCGCAAGTGCTGGCCAAAGGGGTATATGTAGTGTCCAATGGCTTAATGGGCGAGCACTGGGAAAAAACTGGCCATTTGCGTAAACGCTTTACCCAGGAATTTTTACCGATGTTACAGCAAGCCCAGATGCCAGAAGCAGATCTGCAGCATGCTGCCTGGGATATTCTGGAAGATGAACGCAAGGTGATTGCAGATTTATTGCCAGAAACCGGCATTTCTGTCGAGCTGGAAGAGTTATTGTCGTCGACCTTTATTCAGAGTCCGGCGTATGGTACACGCTGTTCCAATATTTTAAGATTAAATGCTCAGCAATGGCACTGGTTAGAGAAAAGCCAGCAGGGTGAAACCGCCGGACAGATCGTGGAGCTGAATATTCCATTACATAAATAAAAAATACCGGCATCAAGCCGGTATTTTTAAGTTTAAGGATGCTTAAGAGAAAGCGTTTTATGCTTGCTCTAGTGCCTCACCTGCAATCGGACCACCGTCTTTACGGGTGATGACCACAGTAGCTGAACGAGGAACTTTACCTAACGCGCTGTAGCGGGTACTTTGGTTCGCTGGCCAAGCACCACCTGGGTGCTGTACGTTGACAAAGATCGCTTTATAGTCAGGTGTAATGGTTACCCCGGTAATTTCACAGCCAGATGGACCAACCAGGAAGCGGCGGACACGGTCATTAGAAAGCTGTGCACCCACAATTGTTTCTTGACCACCTGCTTTGGTACTTGCTGCAATCGCGGTACCGCCATCACCGACTGAACCTGGAAGTGCTGCAAGCATCATACAGTTGGTTTCATCTGTATATTGACCATCATCGGTTTGAATCCAAAGGATACCACGTGGGTCAAACCACATACCATCCGGGCTAGAGAAGTCGTTCATATCGTCTAGACCAGACAGGTTGATGTTTGACTCAGCGCGTGCTTCAGCACCAAATAAGAAGATATCCCATTTAAATGCTGTAGCGGCTACCGTGTCGCCTTCTTCACGGAAGCGAATAATATGGCCATTCATGTTTCCGGAACTACTTGCGCTTGTGCCCTTGAAGTCAATATAGCTACGTGGGTTAGCGGCATCAGTTGGATACGAACGACCACGGCTGCTGTTATTGGTTAAGGTGACATAAACTTCGCCATTTTCAGGGTTCACTGCAACCCATTCTGGGCGGTCCATTTTGGTTGCACCAACGTGGTCTGCAGCAAGACGGGCATGAACAACGACATCATCCTGACCGGAGAAAGGATAGATTGCATTCGCAGAGGTGAGGCCATTCTGGTTATGCGACAGTTCTAACCATTCACCGGTACCATCATCATTGAACTTGGCAACATATAATGTACCGTTATTCATATATTTGTCGCCTGCAGCATAGCCGCCGTTGACATCTTTAGGGTCCCACACTGCATCTGATACGAACTTATAGATATATTCACCTGTCGCATCATCACCCATATAGAACGCTAATGGCTGACCAGGGATCGGGTTACTACAACGACAATCTTCATGTGCAAAACGGCCGAGTGCAGTACGTTTTACTGGACGTTCAGTTGCGCTAAACGGGTCAATTTCAACAATAAAGCCACAAGTGTTCATGACATTACGGTAGTCTGCTAGCGCGTTTTCACCTTTAACTGAAATATCCCAACGATCATACAGATCTTTGTCACCAGTTAACTCGGCAACTGGAGTATTCCATAAATATTGCGAAGAACGGGCATTAGCACCACCACGACCATAACGTGATAAGGCAATTTCTTCTTTTGCAATGGCACGTGTGTCATTGGCTTGACGAGCGAAATAACCGCTCCAGTTTTCTTCTGCAGTCAGATATGTCCCCCAAGGTGTATAACCGTTACCGCAGTTTGCAAATGTACCACGTGTTAAAGTACCGTCTTGAGAGAATCGGGTTTTAACCAGATCAGAACCGCGCGCTGGACCACGGATTTCCATTTCAGTTGCGGCAGTAATACGACGGTTAAATTCAGAATTTAAATTAATTTTAACGTCTTGGGTATTTTCATCTTTGCTAATTTCAACAACAGATACACCGTGAGCATTTACTTCACGTAAAACCTGATCTTCAGGGCGGATGCCATCTACTGAAATCGTGCCCACAGGGGTATGTAACTGAGATTGCTGCAGATACTCATGGTTTAATACCAGCAAGCCTTGTTTTGATTCTTTGGCAGCATAGTTTTTGTTGGTTGGATGCATACCGAAGAAGCTCATACCATCATGGTTATCGCCGGCACGGAATTGATAAGATGCACCTGATGGTAGTTCAGCATCGGTTTTTTCTGGATAAGTAGGGTTAATTGGATCGCCTACTGCATATAACACTTTCAGCTGGTAGCCTGCAGGAACACTGAAGAAGTTCGCTGTATTTTTTCTCACAGGTTCAAAGGTTAATTTATTCGGGCGGGCGTTCAGATCGCTCCACTCATGCTGATCAGGAGAGGTTGTGTCTGGAGGAGAGGTTGGATTTTCACCTGAATTACCAGAATCATTATCATCATCTGAACAGCCGCTCACGCTTGCTGCAAATGCTAATGCCATTGCCCCACTTGTAGTTTTTGCAATAAAACCACGACGATTCATATGTTGATCAAGAATCGTTTGAAAATGCGTATTATTTGAAGTGTTACTATCTTCGGTCAGATCCTGACACGGAATCATTTCATCGTTGTTCATTTAAAAGTCCTAGCTTTTCTTTAATGGCTTGGTTGCTGCTTAAAAGCTAGAAATAAACTACCCGCTGAATATGACAGTACCTTGAAGAAAATATTTCAAAAAAGTTAAATAAGAACAATGGTTTACTAAAATAAAAAAGAGCAGCCGGAGCTGCTCTTTTTTAATCGGGTTTGTAAAAACTTATTCTGCAGTCAGCCGACGCTTCTCAATCAGCTTGCCAGCAAATAAGCCCAATTCGAATAACATCCACATTGGAATGGCCAGCATAATCATCGACAGCGCATCCGGTGGGGTCACAAACATCGAAACAAAGAAACAGCCGACAATAATAAAGCGACGTTTTTCGACCAGCTGCTGGGTACTAACCACACCAATTAAAATCAGCAATAGGGTAATAATCGGAATTTCAAAGGTAAATCCGAACACCAAAAATAGCTTCAAACAAAAAGTCAGATAACTATTAATATCGGTCATCGGGGCAACTGTTTCCGGTGACACACTGATGAAAAAGTGCAGAATTGACGGCAGTGCAATAAAGTAAGCAAATGAAATCCCAATATAGAACAGGGCAATACTGCTTATGAGCAATGGCAGCGCCAGACTTTTCTCTTTTTCATATAATGCCGGTTTTACGAAAGCCCACAGCTGATAAATAATAAATGGCATCGCAATCATCAACGCCACAAAAAAGTTCAGCTTAAACGGTGCCATAAAGGTGGCCGTGACATCGGTAGCAATCATGGTCGATGAGGTCGGCAACTGCGCACGCAGCGGCTCAGATAAAATCTGATAGGTGCGATTGGCAAAAGGCAATAAGCAGAAAAACAGTGCAATAACCAAACCCACAATTTTAAATAGATGCTTGCGTAGAATCACCAGATGTTTGGTGATCGGCATTTCTTCTAAAGCAGCCTGCTCGCCCACTGTCGCCGCTGGCAATTGAGAAGGAGAACTTTGACTCATACAGCCACCTTATAATCGGTAAATTGTGACGTGGTCGGAGGAATAGCTTCAGCCGAATTTAGCGGTTGATGCTGAGGACGCAGCAACAGCGAAGGTTGCGGGGCAATAAAGGTATAGCGCATCGGCAAATTTTTATTATCCGTTGCAGCGGTCTGGTTCGGTTGTTCTTCCGCGAATATTTTTTGTTGTTTTAGCTCATGCATCTGAGATTGCATTTTTTGCTCAAGTTCCTGAATACGTGCCATTTCCTGTTGCATCTGTTCACGCAGTTCAGAAAGTCGAAGTTCCCGATCAATATCATTTTGCACATTGCTGATGGTACGTTTAATTTTGCCGTACCACTTTCCAACAAAACGTGCAGCTTCAGGCAGCTTTTCTGGACCCAGCACCAATAATGCAATGATGCCGAAAAACAGCAGTTCCGTCATTCCAATATTGAGCATAACAAAATTACCTGAAAAATTATTGTTTTACAGTCGTGTTAACATCAGATGATGTCGCTTGATGTTCAATGGTCCGTGGCTCGTTCAGGGCCGCAGTGGTCGTTTCATCATCTTTAATTGATTTTTTAAAGTCTTTAACCGCACCGCCCACATCTTTGCCTAAGTTTTTCAGTTTAGATGTACCAAACAGAAGAATCACCACAATTGCAAAAATCAGAACGTGCCAGATCGATAAACCAGCCATAATATTTACCTCTTTTTAATTCAAGACATATCTCAACAGGTCTAGATGACAGCGAGGTGACAGGAATATTGCGATTCAAAGACAGCAGATGGGCTAAAAGCATGTTTCGCCATCAATTATGTTAGGATAATCACCACTTTTCTGCCTTCCTGTGTACCCGCATGGCGCTGCTGCTTCCGCTAATTTCATTTCTGATTGGATACTTCGGGGTCGCGTATTTAAAGCCGTTGCGTCCGGTGCTAGCGATGTTGCTGGCCCGGCTGTTTATTCCGTTACTGATTATCTACAACATGGTGTTTTATCAGGACGGCAGCTTGTGGCTGATTGGTTTTAGTCTGGTCAGTTCCATCATTTTCTTTGCGGTCTTTTATATCTTGCAAAAAGATAAACTGATCGCACTGTGCTTCAGTTATTTAAATGGGGCCTGGCTGGGTTTTCCCTTTGCCTTGGCTCTGTTTGGACCTGCGGCCAGCAGTATTATTGTAGCGCTGTATATTGGCGGATCCTTATTTGGCAATGTTTGTGCGGTGATGGCGGTGAGCCAAACCCGGCAAGAATTAAAGTTTATTGTTAAAAATGTGCTGCTTTCACCGCCGGTGATTGCCCTGAGTCTGGCGGGTATTCTATCTTTTTGGGATGTGAGCCAGTTTGAACATCAGACCTGGCTACAAGTCATTTATCAAAGCAATAAAGTACTGGTGACCTTTGCCGGTATGTGTGTGCTGGGGATGTGGCTGAGTAAAGTCCGGATTGGCTGGGCTGACTTAAAACGCAGCCTGGGTTTACTGGTCGCACGTATTCCACTGGCCTTATTGCTATGTGCTGTGGCGTATTGGTGTTTACCCATTCCGCAGCAGACCTTGATTTATGCCGTCATGCTGATGTTTTTTCTACTGCCACCGGCTGCTAATATTGTGGCACTAGAAACCCATTATCAGGGCACCGGTTATTCGGCTAAATATATTGCCTCAGGAACGATTGCCAGTGCGATTTTGATTGGCGTATATGGCGTGGTGATGCATGCGGTGGTGCCGGGTTTATAAATCAAAAAGTTCTCTCTCCCTTTGGGAGAGAGTTAGAGAGAGGGTATAAAAGTTTTTGAAAGTCCTTCTTTATTAAAGAGGGGGATTTACGGAAACCCTTTGTAGAAATGAGCAATATTTTAGCGTCAGAAGAAAGATGTATAGAAGAATCTCTCCCAGCCTCCCTTTTTCAAAGGGAGGAGTTTTAAAAGGATGTTACTTCTCCAAACTCGCTTTAAACAGCTGCATCGCCTGACCTCGATGGCTGATCTTATTTTTTTCTTCCTTGCTCATCTCTGCGCTGGAAATCCCCAGTTCCGGTAACCAGAACAGTGGATCATAACCAAAACCATTTTCACCACGTGGAGCATCCAGAATTTCACCTTGCCAGATGCCCTGGAAAATTTGTGGTAAAGGATCTTCGGCATGCTGCACCAGGGCCAGCACACAAACGAACATACCTTCAATCGCTGTTCCATCTTTGCGTAAAGGCAGTAAGTCTGCCAGCAGTTTTTCATTATTGGCGGAATCATTGCCATGTGCGCCGGCATAACGGGCAGAGTAAATTCCCGGTGCGCCGTCCAGTGCCGGTACGCAAATCCCGGAATCATCAGCAATCGCGGGTTTGCCAGAAATTTTAGAGGCATGACGCGCTTTAATAATCGCATTTTCAACAAAGCTCAGGCCATCTTCAATGGCATCTTCAATATTAAGCTGGCCTTGCGGGATGACATCAACCGGTAAATTCAGTTCTGCAAACAGTTTTTCAAATTCCGCAATTTTGCCTTTGTTATTGCTGGCCAGAACCAGGGTGCCTTGAGAGAGCCAAGCAGGTGCAGTCATCTCGAATTACTCATGATTGAAAACATGCCGGCTAGTTTAACCGAAAACCGCCAGATGGCATGAAAAAAGCACCCGAAGGTGCTAGTGTTTTTGAACCTGGCTTATTGCGCCTGAATCCATTTGTCGGCACGGTCACGCGCCTGACGAATCTGTTCCTGGGTCAGGTTGGCAGCTAAAGCCGTTTTTTTGCCTTCAGATAAAGAAATCACTTTATTGTCGAGCATGCCATCACGGGTAGACAGTTCATACCACTGATAAGCACCCATATAGTTTTTCTTTTTCTCTTCCATCATCGCCAAGTTAAAGCTGGCGCGATTATCACCGCGGCTGGCCGCTTTTTCAAAATACTGACGGGCCAGGACTTCATCTTTTTTGGTGCCAATGCCATCGGCCAGCATACGGCCTACGTTCAGTTGGGCTGAAGACAGTCCCTGATCGGCAGCGGCTTTATACCAGGCAAAGGCCTGACGTTCATCTTTGGCGACATCCTGACCATGTAGATATTTGGTTGCCAGATAGAACTGCGCACCGGCCCGACCGGCTTTGGCGGCTTTAATCAGACCTTGAATGTCCATCACCGAATACTGGGCGGCCTGGCTCGACACCGAGCTGCCTGGTGCCACGTAATCTGCATGCGCCTGCAGGCTAAAAAGTCCAACCAGTAGCGTCGTGCTTAATAATAATTTTTTCATAGAGCGCTCACTCGATAAATTGCGACTTCACCAAACAGATTCGGGATATGTTTACTGAGTAAACTAACTTGTTGATCCCCATTCACAGCGAGTCGATTAATAATACGGATATTGTTTTCAGCACAGAGTGCTTCGAAATCACGGAAAGTACAGAGGTGGATGTTCGGGGTGTTGTACCACATATACGGCAAAGCTTCTGAAACCGGCATTTTCCCTTTCAGTGCCAGGAAAGAACGGGTCTTCCAGTGGGCAAAGTTCGGAAAGGTAATAATCGCCTGTTTTCCGACACGCACCATATCACGCAATAATACGTCAGGTGCATCTACAGCTTGCAAGGCTTGTGCCATGACCACATAGTCAAAAGACTGGTCGGCAAAGCGGCTTAAACCGAGGTTTAAGTCTTGTTGGATGATATTTAACCCCCGACTGACGGCAATTGCAATCTTTTCTTGGTCAATTTCCAGGCCGTAAGCACGAATATTGTGCTTTTTACTCATGTGGGCCAGCAGTTCACCATCACCACAACCGAGGTCTAAAACGCGGGAACCGGGCTTAATCCACTTTTCGGCAAGTTGCTGATCAATACGCATTACACAGCCTCCTGCGGGGTTGTCTTGAGGTGTTCTGCACCTCCCAAAAATGCTCTTAAAGATTTGACATATAAAGGAATCGGGAACAGGAAGGAGTCATGGCCCTGTTCGGCATCAATATCTAAATAGCTGACCGGTTTATGGTTGCTAATCAGCGCATCGACAATTTCCTGCGAACGCGAAGGCGAGAAACGCCAGTCGGTGGTAAACGAAATCACCAGGAACTGGCATTGGGTATGGGCCATGGCCTGTACCAGCGACTGTTCGTATTCACGCGACGGATCAAAATAATCCAGCGCCTTGGTCATAATTAAATAGGTGTTGGCATCAAAGTTACGGCTGAACTGTTCACCTTGATAGCGCAAATAGCTTTCCACCTGAAACTCGACATCGAAACCGTACATGAATTTGCCCAGTTTCAGGTCACGGCCAAATTTCTGCTTCATGGCTTCTTCAGACAGATAGGTGATGTGTCCGACCATCCGCGCCAGAATCAGGCCACGTTTTGGATAGCTGTCATGTTCCAGATAACGGCCATGATGAAAATCAGGATCAGAAAGAATCGACTGACGCGCGACTTCATTAAAGGCAATATTCTGTGCCGACAGTTTTGGCGCACTGGCAATAATCACACATTTTTCTAGACGGTCCGGATAATCAACCGACCATTGCAAGGCCTGCATGCCCCCCAAAGAACCGCCAATCACTGCATACCATTTTTGAATGCCTAAGCGGTCTGATAGCATGGCCTGGGTTTTGACCCAGTCACGCACCGTCACCAGCGGGAAATCCGGACCATAAGGGCGGTTTTCATTTTCCGGGTTGGGTGAGGTTGGACCGGTCGAACCATGACAGCCACCAATATTGTTCAGTGCCACCACAAAGAATTTAGAGGTATCAATGGCTTTGCCCGGACCAATACAGCTGTCCCACCAGCCAGACTTTTTATCATCTTCATGATGATAGCCCGCCGCATGATGATGCCCGGACAGGGCATGGCAGATTAAAATGGCATTGGATTTGTCGGCATTCAAGCTTCCGTAAGTTTCAACCATCAGTTCAAAACGTGGCAGAATGCGTCCACATTCCAGCTCTAACGGCTCTTCAAATTGAAACTGTTGTGGCGTTACGACACCCACAGAGTTAGCAGGGAAAGACACAGGAATAATTCGCCTTAGAATCTTTAGAATGAATAAATAAAAAGGATACCACTTGGGGTATCCTTTCTAAAGTACTTTATGTGCTTAAACGGCAGCAGCAACCAATTGTTCTTTGCTTAATACGCCCTGATCAATCAGACGGTTAGTGCTGGCAATAATGGCTTCAATGGATGAAGTCACAATGTTGTCATGCACCCCGGCACCAAAGGCAGATTTACCGGTACCTTTCACCTGCAACTCAACCAAGGCCAAGGCTTTGGCATTGGCACCCGAGCTGATGCCGCGTTCTTCATAGTTCAAGACATCAATTGGTAACTGCAAGGCATCCAAAATGGCCGAGATCGGACCGTTACCTTCACCGCGCAACTGCTGTGTCGAGCCATTCACCACCACTTCAAGTTCAATTACCTGTTTGCCATTGTCATCAGACAATTTATAGCTCTTGGCAGAATAATGTGAATCTTTGGCATCGACATAGGTTTGCTGGAACAATGACCAGATTTGCTGTGCTGAAATTTCAGTGCCTTCTTCATCGGTCACTTGCTGCACCACTTGCGAGAACTCGATTTGTACACGACGCGGCAACACCACGTTGTAGTTCGATTCTAACAAGTAAGCAATCCCGCCTTTACCTGACTGCGAGTTCACCCGAATCACGGCATCATAGTCACGGCCCAAGTCTTTCGGATCGATTGGCAAGTAAGGCATATCCCAGATTTCTTCGTTTTTCTGGTATTCAAAGCCTTTTTTAATCGCATCCTGGTGTGAACCCGAGAACGCCGTGAACACCAAATCACCGGCATATGGATGACGTGGATGCACAGGTAAACCGGTACATTCTTCTACGGTCGCAATAATTTCGTTGATGTTAGAGAAATCCAATTCTGGTGCCACGCCCTGGGTGTACATGTTCAAGGCAATTGCTGCCACGTCAACGTTACCGGTACGCTCGCCGTTACCAAACACACAACCTTCAACACGGTCAGCACCGGCCATAATCGCCAATTCAGAGGCAGCAATACCACAGCCACGGTCGTTATGACAGTGAACAGAGATGATCACCCCGTCACGACGTTTGATGTTGCGGTGCATCCACTCGACCTGGTCGGCATATACGTTTGGAGTCGAAACTTCTACAGTCGCAGGCAAGTTTAAGATGACTTTGTTTTCAGGAGAAGCTTCCCAGATTTCAGTCACGGCGTCACAGACATCTTTAGCCACTTCCAATTCGGTTGCGGTGAAACATTCCGGGCTGTACTGGAAAATCCAGTCCGTTTCTGGATATTGCGCTGCGTATTCTTTCACTTTTTCAGCAGCGTTAATGGCCAACTGTTTGGCACCCGCGACATCAACATTCAAGACTTTTTGACGGAAGGTTGGCGAGTTGGAGTTATAGATATGTACAATCGCGCGTTTTGCACCTTCCAATGCTTCAAAGGTACGCTGAATCAAATGGTCACGTGCCTGAACCAAAACCTCGATATACACATCATCTGGAATGTGGTTTTCTTCAATCAATTTACGGGTGAAATCGAAGTCAATTTGTGAAGCAGACGGGAAGCCAATTTCAATATGCTTAAAGCCAATTTTCACCAACATCTGGAACATTTTGAACTTCTGTTCAATGCTCATTGGTTCGAAAATTGCCTGGTTACCATCACGCAGGTCGGTGCTCATCCAGATAGGCGCTTTTGTAATTTCGTTGTTCGGCCATTGACGGTCTGGCAAGTCAACACGTTGATACATGCGACGATATTTTTTACTTGGATCAGCCAACATCATGAGGTAACTCCTTGTGAAGCATGGGTTGCTTAAGCTTATAGAAAAGCAACGTACTACTTATATAGATGGTATCTATGGTATCAATTTACAAGCGTATTTCCGGAAAATATTAGGATCAGTCCACATTTTCAGAAAGAGTTGCTACCTGGCTGGTACCGTTCGCGGTCTTGCAAATTCCTAAGATAAATATAAGCCAACTGAAGTGGAAATTATTCTCTTAATTTGCATCATTAAAGGTTGTGGAGATAAAAAATTTCACTGGATCTGGTTTTTGTGAAAAATATAGCGACTATTGATCTCTTGCAGGCGCGCCGTTCCCATTAAAGCCATGGTCACTTCCAGTTCTTCCCGCAAAATTTTAATCACATGCGCCACACCTAACGCACCGGCTACTGCCAGACCATAAATATACGGCCGGCCAATCAGCACGGCGGATGCGCCCAAGGCCAGCGCCTTAAAAATATCGGAGCCGCGGCGGATGCCACCATCCAGCACTAAGGGAGAATTTGCCGGCAGTTGTGCGCGTATCATCTGTAGAGCTGTCAGTGGGCTAATGCAGTCATCTAGCACCCGGCCACCATGATTGGAAATGACCAGTCCCTGTACACCGTATTGCAATGCCAGTTGAGCATCTTCAGGATGCACAATGCCTTTGAGCAGCACCGGTAAAGACGTTTGCTGTACCAGCCAGGCGATATCTTCCCAGGTCGGTGCCTGTTGCATCAGACCATCAAACAGGGGATGTTGCTCTGGCCTGAGGATGGGGGATGTAAAGGAAGATAGATGCGGATGAGGCAGATGCGCCGGCACTTGAAAACCGGCCCGACGTTCACGGTCACGAACGCCGCTATGCGGTGAATCGACGGTCACCACAATGGCTTTAAACTGTTGTTGCTCTGCCAGTTGCACCAGTGCCAGCGATTGTTCGCGATTGCCTTGCCAATACAGCTGAAACCATTTAAGAGGGGTTGTTGGCGCAACTTCACGCAGATCGGTAGTACTTAAATGACTTAGCACCAGATTACTGCCCATTGCTTCTGCCGCGAGGGCAGTGGCCAGTTCACCCTGTGGATGAAACAGTTGTTGATGGCCAACCGGAGCTAGAAAAATTGGATGGGGAAATTCCTGCCCGAACAGTTCGCAGCGGGTATGGCCTTGGCTCAGGTCACGCAGCATTCTGGGCAGCAGTTGCAGCTGCTGAAACTGGTCCAGATTCTGTTGCAGGCTGCGCTCATCCATGGCGCCGCCTTGTAAATAGTGCCAGGTGGCCGGCGTTAAATGTTTGCTGGCTTGGGCTTCATAGTCGGCAATGGTTTGCAGATAGGCTGGAATCTGGGTAAGCGGTGGCAGTGGCTGGGCAGATGTCATAGTTCGCCCCATTGACGCAGCAGATTATGATAATGCGCGGTCAGTTGCAGCACTTGTTCATTATCGCCAAGTTGCTGGCGTAGTTGGCCAATGGTCATATCTAAATTAAACAGCATGCTGCGCTGCCAGTCATCGCGAATCATGCTTTGTGCCCAGGTAAAGGCGGCAATGCGCCGGCCGGCAGTGACCGGTTCCACCCGGTGCAGGCTGGTGGCGGGATAGAGAATCACATCACCGGCATCCAGTTTAACTTCATGTGCGCCATAGGTGTCTTCAATCACCAGTTCGCCGCCCTGATATTCTTCCGGTTCAGACAAAAATAAGGTCATGGAAACATCGGTACGAATCAGCTGCTGATGTGCAGCCGAATAATGCACCGCGCTGTCGACATGATTGCCATACGTCCCTTGCTGCTGATAGCAGTTAAACATTGGCCGCAGAATATGTTTGGCTAAGGTCGCAGATTGTACCAGCGGATGCTGTCTCAGTGCCTGTTCAATCTGTTCAGCCAGCGCTGGATACACCAGATGCTGTGGGTCAAATTGCAGATTGTGTTTGCTTTTTTTTGCCTGTGGCCCGGCACTGTGCTGGCCATCAATCCAGGCGGTATGCTGGTTAAGCTGCTGACGGATGTCAGCCACGGCCGCTTTACTGAGAACTTGAGGAACATGCAGCATCATGAGACTTGAATCATCCTTCAGACAGAGCGCTGTCTGTCATCATAAAGCCAAATAAAAAATGAAGCAGCATTTCAGATAAATGCTGCTTCAACAGAACAAAATAAAACTTAGAACTTATAGTTAAAGGTCAGGCTGGCACTGCGCTCCTGACCAAGCGTCATACGCGAACCGCCGTTGTTCAAGGTGCTGATGTACTCTTCATCTGCCAGGTTATAGACATTCAGGTTCAGTGAGGCATTTTCATTGAACTGATAACCGGCCATGGCATCAAATACCACATAGCTTGGAATGCTTGGCATATTGGCTGGAGCAGTGCTGTCGGTGACGACACGTTTTTGCTCATCGACATAACGTGCACCCAGACCCAGTTTAAAGCCGGCAATGTCATAGGTGGTCCATAATGAGGCGGTCCATTCCGGTGACCAGCGCACGCTATCGGTACGGGTCATGACATTGTCACGGAAACTTTGCTGATCTTCCTGTTTGGTTTTCATATGCGCCACACCGGCAGAAATATTCCAGGCATCGGTAATCTGGCCGACTGCACTCAGCTCAACCCCATCGACAATAGTTTTACCTTCCTGGATGGATTCCTGGGTAATCGCATCCTGGGTAAACTGGTTTTCATTTTCCGTGCGATAGACTGCGGCATTGAGGGCTAGACGACCATCAAGCAGATCCCATTTGCTACCCAGTTCATAATGATGGGTTTCTTGCGGTTCTGCCGCTGCACTGTTAATGCCCGACTCAGACATCACAAAGTTGGCGCTGCCCGGTGGGGTTAAGGATTTGCCATAAGAGGCATAAACGCTGCTGTAAGCAGTTGGTTTGTACAGACCACCAAGTTTCCAGCTCAGCAGGGTGTCATGTGCACTGATATCTGAAGCCACGAGAGCATTTGCACCGCGAGGTAAGGACAGGCCTTGATAGTCGGTTTCGTAATAATCTACCCGTACTCCACCATTTAACTGGAAGCGTTCGCCAAATTTTAAGGTATCAAACAGATAAGCCGCAGCCGTCTGGGTTTCACCATCGCTATAAGCACCGTTATAGATCAGGTCGGCCATCGGATCATTGGGATTTGGGTTATACAGGTTGGCTTCAGTGGTGGATACTGCAGGCTCATCCGGCATTTGGGTGGCCAGATTGCGGGTGTATTGCTGCTCTTTTAAAAATTCCAGACCAGCCACCACCTCATGTTCAATGGCACCGGTTTTCAGGTTCAGGTTTAAAGTGGTCTGGTTGGCCAGAATTTTATTTTCCTGATCAACCCCCTGACGTGAACGGCTGATGGTCCAGTCGGCCGGATTGGTCGAATCATGTGCAGAAATGGTGTTGATCCCGGTCAGGACTCGGTTCATCTGGGTTTGACCCAAACGGGTGATATTAGTCAGTTTTAGATTATCTGCCAGATCACTTTCAATTTTCGCGGTGAACATGTCGGCATCGACATCTTCGTAATCATCTACATGGCCATAATAGTTTTCACGATTAACCTTGCCAGCTTGGGCAATATCCGGATTGGCATTCCAGAAGCCTTCCATACCAATGGTTGGAATACCGCCATCAGGGATATTACGTTGACGGACGTGCTGTGAATATAAATACAGGCGGGTCGGAGTATTCAGGCCAAAGGCAACAGATGGGGCAATGGCATAGCTATTGTTTTCGAGCACATCACGGCCTTGCACGCCCCCTTCTTGTCCCATGACATTGAGACGAAAAGCGGTATTGTCATTGATGGCTTGGTTGATATCGGCTGAGAGGCGGGCATTTTCTGCGGTGTTGTAACTGGCAGAGACTTCGCTGCTGTTTTGCAGATGCGGCAGTTTGCTGACCAGGTTGATATAACCGGATGCTGAACCACGACCGGCTTCTGCACCGGCCGGGCCTTTCACGACTTCGACCTGTTCCAGGTTAAATACATCGCGGCTGACTGCGCCCAAATCACGGATACCATCGACATAGGTAGAGGTTTGGGTAGAGAAACCACGCATCTGGAAGGTATCGCCGGCGCTGGTATTACCATTTTCACCCATTTGTAAGGTAATGCCCGGGGTATTGCGTAGCGCTTCAACCAGTGACGTCGCGCCTTGTTCTTTTAATAAGGTTTGATTAATAACAGAAACTGTTTGTGGGGTATCGACCAGTGGCTGGGTCTGTTTCGCGGAGCTGAGCTGATTGGTTTTATATTTATTTTCAGCCTGAGATTTCACCGTGATTTCAGGAAGCTGGGTGACTTCTTCGGTTGCTGTGGTTGCATGTGCCATGAGCGGCAGGGTGGCTGCAAGGGCAACGAATGGTGCAGTGCGTTGATGTTTACGGCTCTTAATCTGTGCCATGGTGGTGTATTTCCTGATATGAATGACAAAATTCCCTTACCACAATGATTTGAGTGCGCAGTTCAAATGCAGAGTAATGATGGACTTATTGTATACGTTCAATAAGTAATGCAAATTTTAGTGATAATAATTCTCAGTAACAATATGAAAATTGGTTAAAAAAAGCTAAACAATTAAGAAAATATTTATGGATTGGAGCCATTTAATGAAATAAATCAATAAGAATATTTGAATAATCGTATTTTTGATTTAATTTGATTGGTTTTAAGAATTAAAAAACCCTGCCGGGGCAGGGTTTTGGGTTCTTATGTGAAATCCAGATTAGAAGTCATAAGAGATGGATAACCAGTAGTTGCGGCCTGGGAGATAAGTTCCCTCTAAACCAGATAAATATCTGTAACTTTGAGTCGTTTCATTATTAGTGCCATCTAAATACTCCACAGTTGTGTATTCTGTAAAGTCTTTATCTAGAAGGTTATTTACCGCCATATTGAAGCGCAGTTGGTCATTTACTGTGTAACTCGCCCCTAAATTAAACAAATTATAACCAGCTAATTTGTTGCCTGAAGCTTGGTAAATGGCTTGGCCTTCCGCATCTAATGATTCAAAAGAATCAGTTGAGCGAACGCGACTTGATTTATATTCGTGTTGTAACCATAAATCAAAGTTCGGGTTAATATGCCATGTCGAAGTTAGGTTAAATGCATTACGTGGATTATTGTTGTAGTAATTGCCTTCAGTTTCAGGGTTATTACTATCAGTAATCTTACTCTTTGTATAAGTATAAGCAGCTTTAAGGTCCCATTCAGGAATAATGCTATATTGTAGAGTGGTTTCTACACCATAGACTTCAGCTTCATTAGCATTAATATTCTTTGAACAGGTTTTGCCAGTTGTACAAAGAGGATGGTCCTGAGCACCTACACTTACAATAGCATTTTCGATTTCATTATAGAAAGCGGTTGTTGTAAATGTAATTTGGTCATTTGGTTGAAGGTTAAAACCAAGTTCATAGTTAGTCGATTCTTCAGGTTTTAAATCTGGATTACCAAAAGTAAAGCTCTTTCCTTGTCGACTAAGGTTGATTAGATTATCTTCCAAAGCTTTAGCTGATGGCACTTTATAACCTGTGCTGACACCACCTTTAACTGTCAGAATATCATTAGTATTCCAAACTAAGTAAGCGCGTGGGCTGAAGTGTCCGCCAAAACCAGAGTGATCTTCATAGCGACCACCTAAAGTAAAACCGAGGTTGTCAAGAATACGCCATTCATCCTCGGCATAAAGTGCCCAAGATTTGCTATCAAACTCATTTTTACCGGTAATATGCTGAGCAATATTATCTTCAATGATTTGTTCTTTATATTGTGTTCCAACAGTTACTTTGTGATTACCAATAGTTGAAACTAGATGGCTATCGGCAATGATATCGGTATTTTTTAATTTTCTTGGGCTTGCAATTAATGGATCATTGTTAAGAATTTCAGATTCTGTGAATGCACCAGTTGGTAGTGAACGTCCTTTAGTCTCAGTCGATGAGTGACTGATATATGTTTTCCATGTACCAAAATCGTAATCACCATCATGACCAATTGCGAGTTGAGTACGATTGAACTCTAATTCATCTTTATAACCATCCGCTGAAGAAACTACAGAGCCATCAGAAAGTTTCGTTGTGGTCGTCCAATCTTCATTACCTAAGCGATTGCCTTCATTACTATAAGTTTGGCTAGAATGGAAAGTATCAAGCCAGAATGAATTCTGATCATTCATGACAAATGAAAGTTTTCCACCTAGATCGTAATTATCCGCTTTATTTGGACGAGGATCACGACTTGTTGAGCCTTCAACTACACGTTCAGAACGTTGTCGATCTAAATAAGAGCCACGTAACTGTAATCCGAGTTTGTCAGTGATTAATGGACCATTGAGTAAAAAACTTGTTTTCCATGAGTCAGCTTCTTTACCATGCTCCATGACATTACCGCTGACAGTCACGTTGCCATTCCATTCATCTGATACTTTTTTAGTAATAATATTAATCACACCACCCATGGCATCTGAACCATACAGGGTAGACATTGGGCCACGGATGACCTCAATACGTTCAATTGCTGAAAGTGGTGGCATAAATCCTGTTGATGTTTCACCAAAACCGTTAGGAGTTACATCAGTAGATGTTGTTTGACGACGACCATCAATTAAAATAAGAGTGTCATCAGCTCCCATACCACGCATGCTGACATTTAATCCACTTGTTTTACCAACGCCATTACGCACGTCGATACCCGGAACATCTGCTAACAAATCAGCAATACTGATGGCATTTTTCTTTTCAATATCTTCTTTTGTGACCACGCTAATAGAAGCAGGTGCATTTTTAATATCTTGTTCAAAACCCGCCGCAGAAACCACAATTGTGGATAATTGATGTGTCGGGTCAGCTGTTGTTTCAGTGGTTGTATTTGCAAATGTGGAACTAGCAGAAATTCCAAGAATCGCGAGCGAAAGCGGGCGAAGGTTAAAGGTGCGCATAACCGAATTCCAGTATTGGGATATAAGAAGAATAGTTAAAAATATGAGTTAAAAACCATTGAATATTAATGATAGTACTTATCATTTGCAACAAATATTAGACAATAGATAAAAATAGCGAAGGGAATATGAAGAATTTAAGCCGAAAAATTGTTCTGATCGCTTGTTATTTTGTATATCTTTAAATGTTGTCATATAATATGGCACTTTTTTAAAAACTGTTATTACTAAATATCGAGGAAGCCATGCAAGTAACTTCTGAAGCGGTTTCGGGCGTTGCCCGTCGTTTAAATGTATCTGTACCGACGAGCCGTATTAACGAGCAGTTCGAAGCTCGCTTAAAACGCACAGCTAAAACTGCGAAGATTAACGGCTTCCGTCCAGGTAAAGTGCCTGTAAACGTTGTACGTCGTGAATATGGCGCGGGTATCTATCAAGAAGTTGTAAACGACATCATTCGTGACACCGTATTTGAAGCAATCCAACAAGAAAAAATCAATGCTGTTGGTATGCCAAACATTGAAAAAACTGAAATGAAAGACGACGCTTTAGTATATGAAGCGACTGTTGAAGTTTATCCAGAAGTTGAAGTGAAATTCGAAGGTCTGGAAGTTGAGCGTAAAGCATCTGAAGTTAGCGACAAAGATGTAGATCAAATGATCGAAAATCTGCAAAAACAGCGTGCAACTTGGGCTGAAACCAAAGGCATGGCGAAAAAAGACATGCAAGTGACTTTTGATTTCGAAGGCACAGTAGATGGCGAGAAATTTGAAGGCGGTTCTGCTGAAGACTTCAAACTGGTATTAGGTTCTGGCCGTATGATCCCGGGCTTTGAAGACGGCATCGTGGGCATGAAAAAAGGCGAAGAGAAAGTTATTGATGTAACTTTCCCGGAAGACTACCAAGCTGAACAGCTGGCAGGTAAAGCAGCTCAGTTCAAAATCAATGTAAAACTGGTGGAAAAACAAAAACTTCCAGAAGTTGACGCTGAATTCTTAAAAATCTTCGGTTTAACTGAAGAAGAAGGCGTTGAAAAGTTAAAAGCTGACGTTCGTAAAAACATGGAACGTGAAGTGAAAAACGGTCTTCGTAACCAGGTGAAAGGTGCAACGTTTGATGCGCTGGTTGCTGCGAACGAAATCGAAGTTCCAGAATCTATGGTTAAGCAAGAAATTGACCGTCAACGTCAACAAATGATCCAACAGTTCACGCAGCAGTTTGGTGCGCAAGGTGCGAAAGCATTTGACTCAAGCATGCTTCCAGACGAACTGTTCAAAGAACAAGCTGAAAAATCTGTAAAACTTGGCGTATTGGTGAGCAAAGTTTTAGCAGACGCGAAACTTGAAGTGGATGCTGCACGTGTTGATGCTTACATCGAAGACATGGCATCTTCTTATGAAGATCCAAACGAAGTAATTGAATACTTCAAAAATGACAAACAGCAACGTGCTCAAATTGAAGCAGTTGTGTTAGAAGACCAGGTGGTTGATCACATTCTTGCAGCTGCAAAAGTGACTGACAAACAAGTCAGCTACGAAGACTTATTGAAAGAGCAACAAGCTCGTCAACAAGGCTAATTTCAGCTGAAGTAAAAAAGGCGCCTAAGGCGCCTTTTTTATATAATATAAAAACTTGGATGGTTTTAAAGTTTACAAAGCTTATGCAAAAAATATCCATGAATTGTGGGTGAATATTTTGCAATTTAGATGATTATCCCTCATATTGTGATCATGGGTGAACTCACAAGAATTTAGGAATAAATAAACGTATGTATGTTCCATCAATTGATAACGCATTGGTTCCAGTAGTCGTTGAGCAATCATCTCGTGGTGAGCGTTCTTTTGATATTTATTCACGTCTTTTGCGTGAACGGGTGATTTTTTTAACGGGTGAGGTTGAAGACAACATGGCCAACTTGATTGTGGCGCAAATGTTGTTTTTAGAGGCAGAGAACCCAGATAAGGATATTCATTTATACATTAACTCGCCAGGCGGCTCAGTTACTGCCGGTATGGCGATTTATGACACCATGCAGTTTATCAAGCCAGATGTGGTGACTTACTGTATGGGTCAGGCAGCGTCAATGGGTGCATTCCTGCTGAATGCTGGTGCCAAAGGTAAACGTTACTGCCTGGAAAATGCCCGGGTCATGATTCATCAGCCTTTAGGCGGTTTCCGTGGTCAGGCCTCTGATATTGAAATTCATGCGCGTGAAATCCTGTTCATTAAAGAGCGCTTGAACCGTTTAATGGCAGAGCACAGTGGCCAGGACTATGAAAAAGTGGCCAAAGATACCGACCGTGATAACTTTATGACTGCACAGCAGGCCAAAGAATACGGTTTAGTGGACGAAGTGTTATCTAAGCGTCCATAAGTTTTAAAGATTTAAATTGGAGAGAATATGTCCGAACATCCTCAAGGACAAAAACATTGTTCATTTTGCGGTAAAACGCAGTCTGAAGTCGGGAAGCTGATTGCAGGCGAGGACGCATATATCTGTAATGAATGTGTGGACGTATGCCTGGATCTGGTTCAGACCAGTCAACAAGTTGAGTCGAGTGACTGGGCCGCCCGTCCGTTGCCAAAACCGCATGAAATTCGCGCTGCACTGGATCAATATGTGATTGGTCAGGACCTGGCGAAAAAGACCTTATCAGTGGCAGTTTACAACCACTATAAACGTCTGAAAGTGACGCATAACGGTCAAAAAACCAATGATGCAGTCGAAATTGCCAAAAGTAATATCCTGCTGGTGGGTCCAACCGGTTCGGGTAAAACCTTATTGGCACAGACTTTAGCGCGTTTGCTGGATGTTCCGTTTGCCATGGCCGATGCCACCACCTTAACCGAAGCCGGTTATGTGGGGGAAGATGTAGAAAACATCGTGCAGAAGCTGCTGCAAAAAGCCGATTACGATGTCGAAAAGGCGCAAAAAGGCATTATCTATATCGATGAAATCGACAAGATTACCCGTAAGTCTGAAAACCCGTCGATTACCCGTGATGTATCGGGTGAAGGTGTGCAGCAAGCCTTGCTGAAAATGATTGAAGGCACAGTGGCCTCTATTCCACCGCAGGGTGGCCGTAAGCATCCGCAGCAGGAATTTATCCAGATTGATACTTCCAACATCCTGTTTATCTGTGGTGGTGCATTCTCGGGTCTAGAGAAAATTGTGCAGCAACGTCAGGAAAAAGGTGGTATTGGCTTTACCGCTGAAGTACGTAACAAGGATGAAAGTAAAAAGCTGTCTGAACTGTTCCGTCAGGTTGAAGCAACAGATTTGGTGAAATTCGGTTTAATTCCAGAATTTATTGGCCGTTTGCCAGTCATTGCAACGCTGGATGAGCTGGATGAAGAAGCATTAATGCAGATTCTGACCGAGCCGAAGAATGCCTTGACGCGTCAATACGAATATCTGTTCGAGATGGAAAATGTCGACCTGATCTTTGATGATGCTGCATTACGTGCAGTGGCGAAAAAAGCCTTGGAACGTAATACAGGTGCGCGTGGTCTGCGTTCAATTCTGGAAAACGCCTTGCTTGAAATCATGTATGACTTGCCAAGTCGTAGTGATGTAGGTACGGTCATCATCACTGAAGCGGTGATTAATGGTCAGGCCAAGCCGGAATTAAAAGCGGAACGTCAAAGCAAAGAAGTTGCGGTAGAACAGCCGAAAGCCGATTTAAAAGTCGTGAATTCAAAAACGGCTTAAGACGCTATTCGTCAGAAACGTGCGGAAATCAACGGTTTTCGCACGTTTTTTTATTTGAAAAAATAAGACAGAGTGCTAATCTCTGCATCAGGGCCTGGATGCCCAACCCAATAAAAATATTGAAAAAGTGTTAAGTGTAAAAATAAAAACGAAGGAATGAGGGATGTTCATGCGTGCTATATCAATCGTATTTCTGGCTGTCGCATTGGCTGGCTGTCATGGGAAGTCGTCAACCGAGGCGCAGCTGCCGCCCACCTCTACGTTAAAAGCTATTGACCAGAATGAAAAGCCAAGTTTGCTGGAACAGTACCGCTTTGGCATGTTTACCATTGGCGGTTGGGTCAATCAGAAACTGGGTCAGCGCTTTAAAGCCATTCAGCCGCAGCATGATCAGGCCGCCGTGGTGTATTTATATCGTCCGGATTCACGCTGGAACCGTCAGGAAATTGTAGCCTCCAGCCTATTTATCAATAGCGAACGCATTCCAAGCCTGCTGCATAATCATTATTACTGGATTGAATTGCCAGCCGGGGATTATCGTTTATCTACCAGCCGTCCTTTAGGTGTGCAGCATTTCCAAAAGCCGAAGTATCTGGATTTTTCCGTTGAAGCAGGCAAGTCCTATTTTATTAAATATGATGAAGAAAATAGCAGTACCCGCCGCACGATTTCTGGTCCCTTAATCATGATGCCGGAAACGGTAGGCCTCAATGAAATTGCTTTTACTCAATTGAAATCGCACAGTTATAATTTTGTGGCTGAAGACCAGAGCACCGGTAAAATTCGCTCTAAGGCACAAAAAATCAAACATGCCGATTATGACCCGGCCAGCGATGTGCAGTTGACTAAGCCATTTAAATTGTGGGACCCACGCACCTGGTAAAAATGCTTGAATCGAGAAATAAAAAAAGCACCCAGATTTGGGTGCTTTTTTAATCGCTTCAACAGCATTCATTAGCCAGCAGCGGCATCAACCACTGGAATCTTGCCAATTTTAGCTTGCCAGATTTTTGGTGCAGTCGCGTGTACAGAAGTACCGTTTACGTCAACTGCGACAGATACAGGCATGTCTTTTACTACAAACTTGTAGATCGCTTCCATACCCAAGTCTTCAAAAGCAACTACTTCAGCTTCGCGGATTGCTTTAGATACCAGGTAAGCAGCACCGCCTACAGCCATCAGGTACGTTGCTTTGTTGTCTTTAATCGCTTCAATAGCCGCAGGACCACGGTCTGCTTTACCAATCATGCCATAAAGACCAGTCGCTTCTAACACCTGACGAGTGAACTTGTCCATACGAGTCGCTGTTGTCGGACCTGCAGGGCCAACCACTTCATCACCCACTGGATCAACAGGACCTACGTAGTAGATGAACTTGCCTTTTAAATCAACCGGTAATTCTTCACCGTTGTTGAGCATGTCAACCATACGTTTGTGTGCAGCATCACGGCCGGTATAGATGGTCCCGTTTAGCAGCAGCGTATCGCCTGGTTGCCAAGAGTTCATTTCTTCTTGGGTGATATTGTCGAGGTCAACACGTTTAGACGAAGATGAATCCCAAGTGACTTCAGGATAATCTTCAAGACGTGGTGCCTGAATATGCGCAACGCCTGAACCATCTAAAGTGAAGTGTGCGTGACGTGTTGCAGCACAGTTCGGAATCATACCGACTGGTTTGCCCGCAGCGTGGCAAGGGTAATCTTTAATCTTGATGTCAAGTACAGTGGTTAAACCGCCCAGACCTTGTGCACCAATACCGAGTGCGTTTACTTTTTCGAAGATTTCAATACGAAGTTCTTCAAGTTTATTTTGTGGACCACGACGAAGCAGTTCGTCCATGTTGATCTCTTCCATGAGTGCTTCTTTGGCAAGCATCATGGCTTTTTCAGCAGTACCACCGATCCCGATACCGAGCATACCTGGTGGACACCAGCCTGCACCCATGGTTGGAACAGTTTTCAGTACCCAATCTACGATAGAGTCGGATGGGTTAAGCATTGCTAGTTTAGATTTGTTTTCTGAACCGCCACCTTTGGCTGCAACAGTAATGTCGACTTTATTGCCTGGAACCAGTTTGTGGTAAATCACCGCAGGGGTGTTGTCTTTGGTGTTCTTACGACCAAATGCAGGGTCAGCAAGTACAGATGCACGCAGGACGTTCGAATTTTCTAAGTAACCTTGGCGTACACCTTCGTTAATTGCGTCGTCTAAGCTCATTGTTAAATCAAATTTAACATCCATGCCCACTTCAACGAATACGTTGACGATACCGGTATCTTGACAGATTGGGCGGTGACCCTCTGCACACATACGAGAGTTAATTAAGATTTGTGCAATCGCATCTTTTGCAGCTTTGTTTTCTTCACGGTCATACGCACGGCTCATCGCTTGGATGAAATCTTGTGGGTGATAGTAAGAAATGAACTGAAGCGCATCTTTAACCGATGTGATCAAGTCATCTTGCTTGATAATAGTTGTCATATCAAAATTCTCTTGAGCGGGCTGATAGCTAGCGGGCTAAATTATAAGACAAAATGACGGCATTGTGGGCGTTTTAGAAGCGGATTGGCCGAAAGTTTATAGTGATGCTTTTACGCGGGATTTTGGGTGATTTTTACTGTATTTGGCGGGTGGTTTTGTCATATTTGAGCTGAAATTAATGTCATATTACAGCTTAAATTTAGATGAAATTTTATTAAGTTATTGAATTTTAATTATTTAATAAAATTTAAATATTTCAGCTTTGTCATATAACTGTCATAAAACTTTCGCATAATTGTCACATCCAAAAACGAGACCTTAAAGATGACAACAGGTATTTTGATGGTTGCGGGCTTTTGTGTATATATCGCTGCAACTTGGATGTATGGCCAAAAAGAAGATCAAGCTTAAGCTTTATCTTCTTTTTTCATTTTAGGCTGATAAAAATAATATTTTTCTCAATTCTCAATTCTCAATTCTCAATTCTCAAAATTTGTTTATAGCTTTGCTTTATCCTCCTTTAAAGAAGGCAAGTTCTAAAGCTCGATATGCTGAAATCTGATACCCCACTTTGTCTTGCATTAAACGATAAAAACTTTCAAAAACCTCCTCATTTTTTAATTCGTCCAGAAGCGTTAGATATTCCAGATAAGTTTCAGGACGTTTAAATGCGAAGTTATGGGGTTCGTTGCCGCTTAAGAATCTAAATACACGGCTATCCCAAATCGCATAGTGTTCAGGATGAATAAAGTGCAACAATTTAGATACACCGACAAGAGAGTTATTGAATGCACTTTTGAGTGTTTGAAGTTCTGGTACTGTTAATCGATGACCTTGTTTTGCTTTGTTAAATATTTTGATCAGATCATCTGCTGCAGTTAAATCAATTTTTTTCAAAATGGTCGGCATCCACGAATAGGTAAAGCTGATGCCGATAACAATGTCATCCAGGGTGAGTACATCTGTTTTTTTGAAATAATTTAAAAAATGGGAATACGCAATGAGATAATTTTCTTGCTCTTTGTCAAATTGATTGGCGATTTCAAAGATCTGTTTAAAAACTTCGTTGTTATTTTTTAATGTTAAAGGCATGTGATTACCACTTCACCTATATAGAAAATGAGATGTATTTGATACGTCTGGTCTAAATTAAAAAACCACCCTATCTTTCGACAGGGTGGGTGAAGCGGAGCTTGTTAAAAACAGTTGTTTAAGCAGACTGCTGTTCAGCCTGAATTGCAGTTAGAGCAATGGTAAACACAATATCATCGACCAATGCACCGCGTGACAGGTCATTTACCGGCTTGTTCAAACCTTGCAACATTGGGCCAACACTCACCACATTGGCAGAGCGTTGTACTGCTTTATAAGTGGTATTACCCGTGTTCAGATCAGGGAAAATAAACACATTGGCACGACCAGCCACCTGAGAGTTTGGCGCTTTAGAACGACCAACGCTTTCAACCGATGCAGCATCGTATTGCAGCGGGCCATCAATCAGCAGGTCTGGACGGCGCTGTCTGGCAATTTCAGTCGCTTGCGCTACTTTTTCTACATCGGCACCGGCACCTGAAGTTCCGGTTGAGTAAGAGATCATGGCAATACGCGGGTCAATACCAAAGGCTTTGGCCGAGTCAGCAGATTGAATGGCAATTTCAGCCAGTTGTTCTGCATCCGGGTCCGGGTTAATCGCACAGTCACCATACACATAAACTTCATCTGGCAGCAGCATAAAGAACACTGAAGATACCAGTGAATATTCAGGTGCAGTTTTAATCAGCTGGAAGGCCGGACGTACGGTATTGGCCGTGGTATGTACTGCACCTGAAACTAAGCCATCAACCTGATCCAGTGCCAGCATCATGGTACCTAAAACCACCGTATCCTGAAGCTGTTCGCGTGCCTGTAATTCGTTAAGTTTGCCTTTACGCAGCTCAACCATTTTCTCGACATAGTTTTCGCGAATCAGATCCGGATCAATAATTTCCAAGTCATGCGGCAATTCAATACCACGGGCTTTGGCCACTTCAACTACGGCTTCAGGTTTGGCCAGCAAGATACAGTGCGCAATACCACGCGATTGGCAGATGGCCGCAGCCTGAACTGTACGTGGCTCATCACCTTCAGGTAAAACAATGCGTTTTTTCGCTGCAATTGATTTTTGTACCAGCTCATGACGGAAGGCAGAAGGCGATAAACGTGGGCTATGCGCACCGCTAATCAGCGAGTTTAACCATTGCGGATCAATATGGCTGGACACAAAACGGGTTACCTGTTCAGCGCGTTCAATATCATCGACCGGAATTTCGTTACCGAAAGTCGAGAGCTGTTGCGCCGTTTCAAAGGTGGTTAAAGGGGTATGTAATACTGGCAAACCTTGCTTGATGGCAGTTTGACAGAAATTTAAGGCCTGTTCATTCGGTTGATGCTGCTCGGTTAAGACTAAGCCTGCTAAAGGAATACCGTTGCTGTTGGCCAGACTGCTGGCCAGTAGTACATCGGTACGGTCAGCTGCGGTAATAATCAGTTCACCGGCCACGAATTTGTGCAGTTCATGCTCGATATTCGAAGTAATCAGGCTGCTATGTAACACACGACGTGTATTGGCTTCGCCCTCATGAATCCACTGGGCAGAAATATGCGCCGCCAGATCAGACAGGCGCGGCACGCTCAGGGTATTACTAAATGGTACCAAACCAATCACTGGCAGTTTTTCTGTGCCAATGTAGCTATAAGTTTGCTGAATGCTGGCCACAAACTTGCTGGTATCTGACAGTAAACGCAGGTTTGGATCAATCGTCACAGGAATTTGCGCAGAATCTTCTGGCAAACCTTTGGTCCGCATAAACAGCACACCACGTAAACGGTTCGATTCTGCACCACCGAAGTTACGAATCTGGTGTTCAATTCGTTCAGCAGAGCGAAGCGGATTGTTGATGTCGGCACCGCTGACAATCACTACCTGTGCATCTAGGGCTTGAGCCAGCAGGGCATTCAGGTCATCTGCGAAGCTGTCACGGAAATTCGGTAACAGGCCTTCGACAATAATCAGGTCATGCTGTTTGGCCACTTGGCGGTGTAAGCGAACCGCTTCTTCCAGCAATTCATCTTGCTGGTCATGGCTTAGTTGATGCACCACCTGTGCATAAGGAATGGGTTGAACCGTTTTGGTTTTAGAGACATGCTCAAACAGCGCTGTCGTCCGTTCGTTTTCAGGCTGTAATTCTTGAGAGAAAGGTTTGACGAAACCGGGTTTAATGCCCTGGCATTCCAAAGCATACACCAGACCTAAACATGCAGATGTTAGACCAACACCTTCTCCAGTCGGGACAAGTAGAATTGTTTTCATAAGGTATTATTCAAATCAGCCAAAAGTAAACAGGGTAAAACTGCGATTGCTTAAGCAATCGCAGTTTCTAATTCAGACTTTTTTGCCGGAGTTGCTCCCAACTCAGACTCCACCACCGCACTGGTTTCTTTGGCAATACGGCCTTCTTCATCGGTTGGAACCACCCAGATTTGTGGACCGGTACCGTTATCGATACGACCTTCGGTGCCACGTTTCAGGCTGTCATTCTTCTCTTTGCTAAAGTTAAAGCCGAAGTGTGGTAAGTAAGACAGAGTTTTTTCACGGATATAAGCCGAGTTTTCACCAATACCACCTGTGAAGAACAGGCCATCTAGACGCGGTAAGCCACAGCTTAATGCTGCTAAAGATTTCGCTAAACGGTAGCAGAACACTTCAATGGCCAGAGCTGCATCTTCATTGCCTTGTTCAGAGGCTTCAATCAGGGTGCGCATATCGTTAGAGAGGCCAGATAAACCGAGTAGACCGCTTTGGCTGTTCAGCATCTTGTCAATTTTGTAGATATCCCAACCCAAGTTGCTGGCCAGGAAAGTGTGTAAAGATGGATCTACATCACCACTACGGGTACCCATCACCAGACCTTCAAGTGGGGTAAGGCCCATAGAGGTATCTACACTTTCACCGTTCCAGATGGCACAGGTCGAGCTACCATTGCCCAGGTGCGCTGTTAACCAGCCGCCTTGTTTCAGGCTGCCGGCCAGTTCTGAACCGCGTTCAGAAACATAGGCATGGCTGGTGCCGTGGAAGCCGTAACGACGTACGTTATGATCGGTGTACAGGAATTTTGGCACGGCATAACGATAAGCGTGCGCAGGCATAGTTTGGTGGAATGCCGTATCAAATACAGCAACTTGAGGTAATTCAGGGAATAAACGCATGGTCGCTTCAATGCCTACCAGGTGCGCCGGGTTATGTAACGGTGCCAGTGGGGTTGCTTCACGAATGCGTTGAATAATTTCTGGGGTTAAGCGCTCGGCTTTGGTCAAGCTGCCGCCATGTACCACACGGTGGCCAATCGCTTGAGGATTGTATTGTGACAAGCGCGATAAAATGGTTTCTAAGGCTTTTTCATGATCTGCGTGCGGAATAGAAAGTTCGAGCGGTTCACCTCCGACAGTGATCCCTTTAATACGTGCCTCGGCAGATCCTAAATTTTCAGCCAAACCAAAAATACGGTCTTCGCGACGTTCAGAAACAAGCGCGTATTTAATTGAAGAAGATCCGCAGTTAATTACTAATACAGTTGTAGACACGTTGTTTTACCCGAATTCTAATTGAAATATTTGTATCCCGTATTGATCTGCACCTGTTCCAACACGGTGCAATCTTGATCAATAACTAATTTTTATCATGGGATGGGTATCGCTTCTAGATAGACTTTAGGAGATTAGACTTAAGCACTATCGACCCTTTCGGGAATAATAACTAAAATTTATCGGCTGATAGATTTCATTTATTAATAAAATAGTAGTCATGTCCAGTCGCGTTGTTCTTCTGTTTACCATAACACGCCTTGAATCAAAGCATGTGACAGAACTGTTTGAAAATATTTCTTATTCCTTCATATTTAAGGTTTCTGATACTTCATTTCCGACCAGCGCACAATCACATAGGCAAATAGCGCCACCATAAAAAATACCAGCATCATCCAGGCCAAGCCTTGCAGGGTTTCAATTAAGGTGCGGTAAATTTCCAGAAACCAGTGTTCCTGCGTCAGTTCAATAATAATTTTCTGGTCGTTTTCGCTATAGGTGAGCGGGGTAATGTATTTTTCCATGTCATAAATCCGGATTCCGGAGGATGTTCCAACCACCATACCGGCAAATTTGGTATATCTGGCCCAGGCTTCATGAATCGGATCATGAATAATACGCGCCAGAATACGGTTAATGGAACTGGAAAAAATACGCATCACCACAAACGACACCAGCAGCGCCAGAACAAATGTGGTCACAATTAAATAATAGAACATTGTCCACCTCTTATTCTCATTCTTAAGACAGTGTACGGTGGAATAGACGGGGAAAACAGCAGAAAAATGTTCAGCCTCCACAAAGGCTGAACATTCATATATTTAGAGAAGTGAGTTATTGGCGAATCTGGCCATCTCCAAACACTACCCATTTTTGCGAGGTCAGACCTTCCAGACCGACTGGGCCGCGGGTGTGGATTTTATCGGTAGAAATACCAATTTCCGCCCCTAAACCGTATTCAAAGCCATCGGCAAAGCGGGTAGAGGCGTTAATCATCACTGAACTGGAATCAACACGGGCCAGGAACTGACGCGCCAGACTGAAGTTTTCAGTAATAATGGCATCGGTATGGTGTGAGCCATATTTATTGATATGGGTAATCGCTTCATCCAGACCCGACACCACTTTAATGGCCAGAACCGGACCAAGATATTCAGTATACCAGTCGTCTTCGGTAGCCGTTTGAACGCTGTCGCCTAAAATACGCTGGGTTTCGGCGCAGCCACGGAGCTCGACCTGTTTTTCTGCATACAGCTCGGCAATACGCGGTAAAAACTCATCTGCAATGGCTTCATCCACCAACAAGGTTTCCATGGCATTACAGACGCCATAACGATGAGTTTTGGCATTCAGGGCAATCGGTAGGGCTTTTTGCAAGTCAGCCTGTGCTTCGACAAAGACATGACAGTTACCATCCAGATGTTTAATTACCGGAATACGGGCTTCATTGGTGATGCGCTCGATTAAGCCTTTACCGCCACGTGGCACAATCACATCGACATATTCCGACATGGTAATTAACTGGCCTACAGCAGCACGATCTGGGGTATTGATGACCTGTACCGCCGTTTCTGGCAAGCCTGCAGTTTTCAGACCGTGCTGAATGGCTTCGGCAATGGCTTTATTCGATTCCAGCGCTTCTGAACCGCCACGTAAAATAATGGCATTGCCTGATTTTAGCGCCAGCGAAGCTGCTTCTAAGGTCACGTTCGGACGTGATTCATAAATCATGCCGACCACGCCCAAAGGTACTCGCATTTTGCCAATCTGGATGCCCGACGGACGATAGGCCATATCGGTAATTTCACCAATTGGGTCAAGCAGGCCAATCACATCTTTCAGGCCCTGTAACATGCCTTTAAAGCGCGGGGGAGTCAGTTCTAAGCGATCAAGCAGGGCGCTATCCAGATTGTTGTTGCGACCTTTGGTCATATCAATCTGGTTGGCAGCTAAAATTGCTGTTTCACTGTTTTCAAGCGCAGTGTAAATAGCAGATAAAGCATGGTTTTTTGTTTGGGTAGAAGCACTTGCCAGAACTGCGGAAGCTTGGCGCGCTTGTTGTCCTACCGTTTGCATATATTGTTCAATAGACTCGTGCATAGCGGTTTGATCACTTAGAAATTTCTCCTCGATATTAACAGTCTAGGTCGGGACAATGAAGCAGTTTGATGGAATTTTCCGCAGGAAAGCCGGAAAAGCGCTAAACATTTTGAAATTGTTTCCTGTTTAAAAGCAGACAAGTGGTTGCAGAAGAGGTTGCGTGTCAAAACGACACCTGTATAGAATGAAACACGATGGACATTGAAGTCATACAAATAACAATGAAAGAGCAGGATGCGATTTTTGCTCAATTTTAGAAATCATCTCTTGCACAATAAAAATAAGCGCGAGAATGGAGGAAAGGAATATGAATTCCATTATCCAAATGGACTCGGAAGTCGGGCAGTCAAGTGCTCACTTTGGTTTTTTTGATCTTTACGATAAGCACAGTTTCAAACAGCCAGCGCGTACAACCTGGATTGACGGTTGGAAGATTGAATACATGGCGATTGCTCGCCCAGACACCTTGCACATGACGCCGATGGTGATTATCGGGGGCGCTTTTCAGAATTTTAACTCCTATAAATACTGTGTTGAACAACTGTTTGATGCCGGCCCGATTATCCTGATTGATTTACCTTCCATGGGCGCCAACCAGCAAATCAGCAATGTCGATACTGGCATATCTGCCGGTACGCTGGAGCTGGAAGATCTGGCAGCCATGCTCGGTCGCTGGCTGGATATTGTTGGCTTGAGTCAGGTCGCGGTATTGGGCATGTCCCTTGGTTCGGTGGTGGCATCTTGCCTGGCGCATCAGCGTCCGGAACTGATAGACCGCATGATTCTGATGGGTGTCATGCAAAAGACCCGGAAAAGCTGGCGTATGCTGCTGGAAGAATCGCTGCATTTAATGAAAGAGCAGCGTATGGATGAGTTTGGTCAGGCGGTGATTTTATATCTGGTCAATCATGCCAAGCTGGAAGCGACCCGCATGTCGCCAACCGCCAAGCGGCTGTTCTTCCGGCAGATGGCCGAGTTCACCGCCACCGAGCAGGAACGCTATGATATTAATTGTAATCGTCTGCTGCGCCTGACTCACGTTCCTATTCCGCAGTGCAAGGTGCTGGTGGCCTGTGGCCAGTATGACAGTTTTACCTTGCCACATGAAAATGCCAATTTTGCCCTGCAATGTCCGGACATGGAGTTTGCCATGATTGCCAATGCTGATCATGTGCCGCAGTTGCAGCGCCGTAAAGAAACCATGCGCCTGTTTGCCACCTTTTTAAGAGATGAGCCGATTCAGTCGTTAGAAGGTATTATCCCCATGACCCGTGCCCAGCTCTTGACCATGGAGCGCCGTGGAGAAGAACGCATTGCTGTACAACAGCCATTTAGTCAGTTAACGCACCGTCATTCCGATTTAAGCTTTGCCACGGAAATTGTCGATCTGAACTTTTTTGGCGTATTGCTACGTTTTGAAGACGGACAGGCAGAACGGGCTGCGCAGTATGAGCGTGATTTGGCCCTGACACTCCAAGATGAAGAGGGTAGTTTCCAGATTGAGTGCCTGATTTTTGAAGTGCAGGATCAGCAGATTCGCGCTTTATTAAAACATGGCAGCTTTGATATTGCCGAGCGTTTGCTGCGTTATATCCAGCGTCAAAAAGGTTGTCTGGCAGCAATTGCCTAAATTGAGGTGTCTAAAAATAAAACAGCGCAAAGGCGCTGTTTTTTTTATGGGCTGATGAGGCTCAGAACTCTCTTTTAGGCACTGGGCTGTTTATGGCAGGCGTGCAGCACCCAGACAATGTCACCCAAATGTTCTTCAGGGGCGGGCAGGTCCGGAGTGTGGAAATAGTGCTGCGGCTGCAGAATATCGACCCGCTCAAAACCGCTGGCTTTAACAAAGTCACGGACTTCACCCGGACTTTGAAAATGAAAACTAAAGGCGCTGCGAGACATGACTTTCAGTAATTTACTGCTGGTCCACATAAAGCTGGCCAGTTTGTTTTTCACCGGTTCAGGATAAATATCACTCAAGTAATGCAGTTCCTGAAAATGTTGTCCATATTGATACATCCCATGCAGCAGTTTGCTGAGCATCGGCTTGTCGAAATAATTGATTAAGCCTTCACTAATAATTACCAGCGGTTGCTGCGGGTCAAAATGCTGAAAAATCTGGGCAAATTCTTCACTGAAAATATCGGCACTCAAGACTTCCGGTGCCTGCTGGTCCAGTTGTTGCAAGGCGGCGGTTTTCACCTTGGCCATATCCGGTAAATCCAGCTCGCGGTAATTCAGTTCCGGATATTTCTGGCGGAAATTCCAGCTCCGTGGGGACAGGCCGCAGGCAATTTCCAGCACCTGGGTACGAGGATTGCGGGCAATCAGCTCGGTCAGTTGCTGGTCAATAATGGTGTGGCGTTCTTTCAGGGTGGTGCGCATACTGCCACCGACATATTTTTCGGCCCAGCTTTCCAGCGGATGGACCAATTTGGCCAGAAACTTGCCTTTTGAAGTAGCAAATACCGGATGCGAGATGCCCATTTGAAACCAGATATAGCCGGTATAGTGGGCAGTAAAGGATATATGGCGATGTTCGGAAAGCGGTTGGCTCATGCAAGGTCCTCTATTCTTTTTATTTATTCGGGGTGGATTTATGTATTTGCATCATAAAGAAAAAGGAACAGCTTGTCCTGTTCCTTTGTCGGTATTACTGGCCGCTGTCTTTAAAGCGGACAATACGGTCGCGTACTGCTTGCCATTCCGGGCCGAGCTCGAGTACATCACCGATCTGAATTTCTGGAATCTGGCCACGCATACGGGCTAAACGGGCCTGATTTGGTAACGGTAAATCCTGAATGCCGTCCAGTGCCAGACAGGCGGCGGCACGGTCATTACAGACCAGTCCCATATCACAACCGGCGTTTAAGGCCGCTTGAATGCGGGCATCGGCACCACCTGCCACACAGGCGGCCTGCATGCTTAAATCATCCGAGAACAGCACGCCATCAAAATTCAGCTGTTGACGTAGCACGGTCTGAATCCAGTACGGAGAGAAACCGGCCGGGTTCGGATCGACCTGATCATAAATTACATGCGCAGGCATTAGGGCATCCAGTTGGGCTTGCAGCTGGATAAAGCTTTGCATGTCTTTTTGCTGAATCTCTGCATAAGAACGTGAATCAATCGCAGCGGCCACATGCGAATCGGCCTTGACCGAGCCATGACCGGGGAAATGCTTGCCGGTGGTGGCCATACCAGCGCGCTGCATGCCACTTAAGAAGGCGCGTGCCAGTACGATAATATCGTCCATATTGCGGGCAAAACTGCGGTCGCCAATGACATCGCTGATGTCATTTAAATCCAGCACCGGGGCAAAACTGAAATCAATACCGACCGCTAATACTTCGGTGGCCATCAGCCAGCCGCACTGTTCAGCCAGCTCGACCGCCAGTTCCGGCTGCTGCTGATACAGCTCGCCAAAACGACCCATGGCCGGCAGTAGGGTGAAACCCTG
Organism: Acinetobacter sp. Q186-3; assembly: GCF_013420655.1. Classification (NCBI taxonomy): domain Bacteria; kingdom Pseudomonadati; phylum Pseudomonadota; class Gammaproteobacteria; order Moraxellales; family Moraxellaceae; genus Acinetobacter; species Acinetobacter sp. Q186-3. The sequence continues at coordinate 230,908 of NZ_VOXS01000003.1, forward strand.
TTTTAAACGCTGCACCCGGCCGCCTTCCTGATCGACTGCAATTAAAATATCCGGACGTACCTGACGCATATGATCGGTCAGGGCGCGTACCTGCCGCGGTGATTCGATATTTCGACCAAATAAAATGACGCCACCGACTTGCGGAGCTTGTAAGAGTTGAATATCTTCTTGAGTAAGTGCTGTGCCAGCGATGTCGAGCATCAATGCGCCAATCATATCGGTTCCGGATTCAAATTTTTATCGAAAAACAATACCTGAATTCTGCAATGATTTGCTACATTTTGTCAGCACAGAATATGATAAAACTACACGACATAAACAGATTAAGTTGTTTAAGATTTTGAATCTGCTTGATTCGTCGCTAAGCAACCTTGTACTACTGGTCGAAAACCAAGGAAATACACATTATTTATGAAACTTCAAACGATAGCTTGTGCAGTTGCCGTGGCAACTGGGGGATTCTTCTTTAGTCACGCAATCAACGAAGCCATTGCTGCCAATAATACTGCTGCTGTTTCCAATACCATTGTTCCAACCCGGGAACAGGCCTTGGTGTCACGCCAGTTAGCGACCTTGGTTGACCGTCAGCATTACCTGAACCAGCGTTTAGACAGCAACACTTCCAATCGCATTTTTGATTTTTACATCGATAGTCTGGACCCGGAGCACACCTTGTTCCTGGCCGATGAAGTCGAACAGTACAAGAAAAAATATGGCGCCAATTTTGGAGCCGCCTTAAAAGCCGGTGATTTATCGGGCCCGTATCAGATTCATGCGCATTATCGTGAACGCATGCAGGCCTTTTATCAGTTTATGCTGGCCGAGCTGAAAAAACCGCAGAATTTAAAACAGCCGAATGTCACCATTGAGCTGGATCGTGAAAAAGCGCCGTTCTTTAAGACCCAGGCCGAGCAGCGTGCCCACTGGCAAAAAATGCTGGTGTCCCAGCTGATTAACCTGACCATCAGCAAAGAAGAAGAGCAGGCCAAACAAAAAGCCCTCAAGGAAAATCCAGAACTGGCCAATGGGCAAGATTTATCCGGCCCGGAAGATATGACGCCGGTGGAAACCCTGACCAAGCGTTATACTCGTCAGCTGGAACGCATGAGCCGTCTGAAAAGCGACGATGTGCTGGACAAAACCTTAAATGCGATGATGCTGACCTATGATCCGCACAGCAACTATTTCCCGCCTGTTGATGCAATGGAGCTGAACCGTCAGACCACCTTGCAGCTGGAAGGGATTGGGGTGTCGATTCGTCCGGATCGCAGCAATGAAGATTACACCAAGATTGAAACCATTGTTGAAGGCGGACCGGCGAGTAAATCTGGTCAGGTCAAATCTGGCGACCGGATTATTGGTGTCGGTCAGGATGGCGAGAAAATTGTGGATGTGATTGGCTGGCCAAGCAATGAAGTGGTCGGTCTGATTCGCGGTAAACGTGGCACCAAAGTGACCTTGCGTTTACTCGGTCCGGGTGCCTCGATGAGTCAGGCACGTACCGTGACGTTGGTACGTGACATTATTCAGGAAGAAGATGCCGGGGTGCGTAACCGAACCGTGCAAATTCAACGTGATGGCAAAACCTATACCTATGGCGTGATTGAAATTCCATCATTTTATCTGAACTATCGGGCGCGCCGTGCCGGGGTGGAATACCGTTCGGTATCGGAAGACACCAACAATGCCTTGAAAACGCTGGCTGCCAAAAATGTCGACGGGATTATTGTCGATTTACGCAATAACCCGGGCGGCTCACTTGAAGAGGTGGCACGTATGCTGGGTCAGGTGATTAAATCGGGTCCGGTAGTACAAATCCGTGATGGCAATGGCAACGTGAGCGTGTTTGAAGACAATGATGGCGGTGAACAGACCTATGCTGGCCCGCTAGCAGTCCTGATTAACCTGGCTTCGGCTTCTGCCAGCGAGATTTATTCAGCCGCGATTCAGGATTATGAGCGCGGTATTGTGATTGGTAGCACAACCACCGGTAAAGGGACAGCACAGGTGCAGCTGGATACCTTGGCCTATGGTCAGGCCACGCTCACCCAGCGTAAGTTCTACCGGATTACCGGCGGCAGTACCCAGAACAAAGGGGTGATTCCGGACATTAAACTGGTAGATATCTACAATGAAGAATTTGGTGAGCGTAAGGCCAAGAATGCGCTGAAGTGGGATACCATTGCCACCGCACCATTTAAACGTGAGGGTGTGGTGCAGTCTTATGTGCCGCAACTGGCCAAATCTTCGCAGACCCGGGTCAGTATTGATCCGCAGTTCAAGTATCTGACTGAGCGTAAAAATATTGCCAAACAGGCAGAAGAGCGCAAAACGGCGGTGCTGGATTTAGATCAGCGCCGTGCCGAGCTGATTGAGCTGGAGCGTAAAACCTTAGCCGCTGAAAACGTACGTCGTCAGGCGACCGGTTTGGCGCCGTATCCAAACTGGGAAAGCTATCAGGCCTCACTGGAAGCGCAAGCCGAGTCACGGGCCAAAATGAAAGCCAACCAGCGTCCACCACTGCCGGAAGAAGAAGTCTTTGTGAGCGAAGCGGCCAATGTGTTACTGGATTATAGTCAGTTACAATCAGGCACAGCCAAATAAGACCTTGGATGTGAGAAAAAGGCCGGTAGATGTACTGGCCTTTTTTGATGCTTTTGAGTTGAATAACTCAAGATCCAGATGAGCCGGCAAATCAACATAAAAAATGACGGTTTTCAGGGCGGAAAAACCGCATTTAGGCTTGACCTCAATGCGATAGTATAAGATTCTAGTTTGAGTTTTAATTCCTTGTTTTATTGTTATCTTTTAAAGCGGCAAATTCATGAGTATTTAGCGTTGAGTATAGTAACAACAAAAAAATAACCTATACGGAAGCTTTTTATGGTTCATATTCATTATGACTTTAGCCTGGTGGTAGGTTCAATTGCGGTTGCAATTCTGGCCAGTTATCTGGCTATTTCAACCCAGCAGTTCCTGCTCGGGGGAATCCGCCAGAAATCTGAAAAAGCCATGCTCTTGCTCAGTGGCCTATGCCTTGGCGTTGCTATTTGGGGTATGCATTTTGTCGGGATGCTGGCTTGCCAGTTGCCGGCCAATTACGCATTTAATCTGCCGCTAACCATTTTTTCTGGCGTTATTGCCTTTATTGCTTCCACCTTTGCCATCTGGCTGACCACCAAACCCACCCTGCCTTTTGCCCGTCTGATGATTGGGGCGGTGTTAATGGGACTCGGCATTTCCGGCATGCACTATACCGGTATGCTGGGCATGGTCGTAGAGAATCATCGGACCTATTATGATCCGCTACTGGTGGTGTTTTCGGTGCTCATTGCCATTAGTGGTTCCGGCCTGACCTTCTGGCTGGCGTTTCGTTTTAAAAATACCTTGCTTTACCATCGTCACTATAAGGTGATGATTGCCATTATGATGTCGCTGGCCATTGTCGGGATGCATTATACCGGCATGGCCTCGGTGTCTTACTATCCGATTGATACAGAACGTCTGGATGCGATTTATAAAACCGGTAATGGCATCTTGCTGTTTACCGTGATTTTTGTGACCAGTCTGGTGATGGTTGCCGCCTTTAGTGTGGCCGTGCTGGAGCAGCGTCTGGAAGAACGTAACCGCCAGCTGTCGCTGGTTAACCGTGAGCTGGCCAATCAGGCGGTGCAGGACAATCTGACCAAATTACCGAACCGTTTATATCTGGCTGAATATGCGCATTTGCTGTTTAGCGCCCAGCGCATCAATCAGCAGAATGTCGCGTTTTTATATATTGATCTGGACCGTTTTAAGGCGGTGAATGATGTATTTGGCCATCATGTTGGTGATCAGTTGCTGATTCAGCTGACCACACGACTGCATCAGCAGCTGAAATCGCAGGAAAAATTATTAAGAATTGGCGGTGATGAGTTCTTGCTGGTGTTGGAGCAGGCCACGGTTGAGGATGCGATTCAGGCGGCAGAAAATGTGCTGCACAGTGTACAGGAGAGTTTCCTGATTGCCGGCAAGAGTATTAATATTTCGGCCAGTATTGGTATTGCCATGTACCCGGAGCACGGCAACAACCTGCAAGATGTACTGATGAATGCCGATGCCGCCATGCTGACTTCAAAATATCAGGGCCGTAACACCTATTCGGTGTTTAATTACAGCATTGACCAGCAGGAAACCAAAAGCCAGACCAAGCTGTTAAATGATTTATATAAAGCTGTCGATGAACAGCAGTTTATTCTGTTTTACCAGCCCAAATTTACCACCAGCACCCAGCAGATTTGTGGCGTTGAAGCATTAATTCGCTGGATGCATCCGGTGCATGGTCTGCTGACCCCGAATATGTTTATTAAAGGTGCGGAGAAGTCCGGCCTGATTATCCAGATGGGCTATTGGGCCCTCGAGCAGGCCTGCAAACAGATTCAGCAATGGGAACAGCAGGGACTGAAGCTGTTTCCATTGGCAGTCAATCTGTCGGCGGTGCAGTTCGAGCATAAACATTTGTTTAGTACCTTGGAAACCTTATTCTGCCGTTATGCGATTGACCCGAGTCATCTCATGATTGAAATTACCGAAACCACTGCCATGCATCATGTGGAATCGAGTATTCGCAGTTTTAGGCGCTTAAGAGAAATGGGCGTGAAACTGGCGATTGATGATTTTGGCACGGGCCATTCCAGTTTCCTGTATTTAAAAGACCTGCCGGTGGATGAGCTGAAAATTGACCGCGCATTTATTAAAGACCTGTATCGCGATTCCAAAGAAGAAATGATTCTGGAAAGTATTATCCAGCTGGCGACCAAACTGGGATTGACGGTTACCGCAGAAGGGGTGGAAACGCCATTACAGGCCGAAATTCTGGCGCGTTTGGGTTGTCAGCAATTACAAGGTTATTTGCTGTCGATGCCGGTTGAGGTCGAGCGTTTGGAAGACTTGCCGCAAGTACAAAATGAAATTATCGGGTCTGATTGAGGTACTGTTTTTAGATAGCCAGATGTTAAAAAAATCACGGTCGATGTTGCAAGAAAAAATGGTTTAAAAATGGATGTCAAGTGACATCCATTTACCTCACATATTAAAACGATAACGAAGTGCGAGCTGCGCATTCAGTGGGTCGCCCATCATATTGGAATCGTTCCCTTCACCATGTCCTGAGACAAAATAATCACGGTCAAACAGGTTGTTCAGATTTAGTGTTACATCATACTGCGCGGTCTGATAACCCAGCGCGGCATTGAAAACCGCATAGCCCGGCAAGACATTTTTATTGTCCGGCGCACTGAAGCGGGAGGATTCTGCCCGGCCACCCACGGCTGCAAACCAGTGCTCATCCAGTTGATACTTTAACCAGAGATTGGCGCTGTTTTTTGGGCGTTAACGCGGCCTGTTTGCCAGCCAGACCGATGGTCGATTTTTCAATTTTTCCATCCATATAGGCATAACCCGCCAACAGGGATAATTGATCGCTGAGCTGACCGGTCAAGGACACTTCAACGCCTTGCGTGCTTTGTTCCCCAGCCAGCATCGCCAGCGGCGGATTACTGTCCGGAATTTTATTTTGGATATTGCTCTGCGTCATTTCAAATACGGCCAGGGTCATATTCAGCCGATCATTGATGTCCCATTTGGTCCCGACTTCCAGGTTTCTGGTTTTGGTTGGTTTCAGGTCGGCACTGTTGCTATAAAACACGAATGAATCTGCAAGTAGCTGAAACGACTGATTATAGGCGGCATATAAGGATAAATTTTTGGTCGGTTGATAGACCACGCCCAGGCGAGGGGAGAGGGTCTGGTCATCGCGCTGGATGCTGCTGTTATTTTTCTGATCATGCCTGTATTGGGAAAGATGATCATAACGTACCCCGGCTCAAAACCTTGAGCTGTTCATTCAGGCTGATCAGGTCTTGTACATAGACGGCATAATTTTCAAATTCGCTGGCGGTATTGACTCTTGGAGTGGCGGAGGTATCGACCGGTGACCAGTGCGGCAAGACCGGATCATACAAATCGGTCGTGGCTTTTGACCCTAACCAGAATATTTCATCTTTGTGCTGCTGGCTGTATTCCGTGCCGATTAAGGTGTCGTGTTTGATTTGACCAGTATGAAAGACGCCAGATAATTCATTCTGCAAGAAGATGCCATCTTCATCGCGCATGCGTTTAATCTGGCTGAGCGTGACCTGATCTGCTGCTGGACTGGCGTTGCTGTATTCCCGGTCCAAGGCATAATTATAATGCCGGGCGACACCGCGATATTTCAGCTGATCATTGAACTGATGTTCTAGCGTAACCGTCTGGCTGGACACTTCAGTATCGACATTGCCTACATCTTTTGCGTTGGATGCGCCATAGAATGTTTTTGGATTGGTACGTACCGGTTTACCGGTCAGCGGGTCCATGGGAAAGCCCTGATCGGCCAAACGGTCATCGTGCAGGTAATCGGCTTGCAAGAGCAGAGTGGTTCGATCTGAAATATCCCATTGCACAGACGGTGCTACAGTTTCCCGATTGACGAAACTCTGATTGCGATAGCCATCTGAGTGTTCAAGCGCACCGGTCAGACGGACTTTGAGCTGGTCATTGAGAGCATCGGCAAAATCAAGTTCGGCACGTTTTTGCCCCAGGCTGCTGCCGATCAGGCTGATTTCATGCAGTGCTTCATCCAGGGGTTTCTTATTGATCCGGTTGATCAGACCACCTGCTGAACCCCGGCCATATAACACCGAGCCGGGCCCTTTTAGCACTTCCACCCGTTCTACATTTGACAGATCACGATAATACAGCGCGTCATCGCGTACCCCATCGACATACTGATCGGAAATGGCTGAAAAGCCGCGAATCATGACCTGATCACGCTGGCCATCTCCGACACTAAAACTTAAACCGGTCACATTCTGCAATGCGCCTTGCAGGGAGGTCACATTCTGTTCTTTTAAGACTTGTTGAGGAACCTCATTCACAATTTGAGGAATATCTTTCAGTTGTGCCATACCTTTGCTGGCGGTGGAGGCTTGCTCTTGTGCCATACCTTTGCTGGCGGTGGAGGCTTGCTCTACTTGCGTTTTCAGGCTAAGGCTTGCCTGTGCCGAAGAGTTGAGTGTGGGTAAAGTCACAGCATTGGCTGTTTCGTTGGCATAGGCTTGCGCTGTCATCAAGCTGAGTGAAGACAGCAAAAAAAGAGAAGATTTCATAACATGCTCTGGATGGACCCCGAAAAAAGTGCATGCAGTGTGGGGAATAAATAGCCTGCCGTAAATGATATTGAATATCACTCTCTATTGATAGTAATTATTATTTAATTGGCTTTAATGAGATATTTAAATCAAAAATATCCGCAGAGAGGATGCTGATTTTTCCTGATTTTTCCAAATGATAAAGAAATATGGGGAGTTCTGTTCTGCGGTGAAAAGCCTAAGTCTTTTAAAACTAAATAGATGGTGATTTTGAAAACTTTTATCGCAAAGTCGCGATCTCCAGATACTTTTATTTTCCACTTAAAATTTAAACCGATTCCGGCCCAAGTGCTCTAATGATTGTTGGCTGAAATCTGCTACAATTGCGCCAATTTTAAGTTATCCCTTCACGGCTTGGATTCACATGAAAATGTGTGTCGCAAACTGTGTATATATTGAAGATTTCCCTTATGTTTAAAGATCAACTCGCGAAAGAAGTCGCGGCGCGCAGGACCTTTGCGATTATTTCCCACCCCGATGCCGGTAAAACCACCATGACAGAAAAACTGCTGTTATGGGGGCAGGCGATTCAGGTGGCGGGAATGGTGAAAAGCCGTAAATCGGATCGGGCGGCGACCTCGGACTGGATGGAAATGGAAAAAGAGCGTGGGATTTCGATTACCACCTCGGTCATGCAGTTCCCGTATAAAGACAAGATGATCAACCTGCTCGATACCCCGGGGCACGAAGACTTCTCGGAAGATACCTACCGGACCTTAACCGCGGTAGACTCGGCACTTATGGTGATTGACGGGGCCAAAGGTGTCGAAGACCGGACCATCAAACTGATGGAGGTGTGTCGTATGCGTGACACGCCAATTATCTCTTTCGTCAACAAAATGGACCGTGAAATCCGTGAGCCTTTAGAGCTGCTGGATGAAATTGAAAACGTCCTGAAAATTAAATGTGTACCAATTACCTGGCCGCTGGGCACCGGGCGTGATTTTGCCGGCGTGTTTAACCTGCTGGAAGAAAAGTTTTACGTGTATAAAGCTGGTTTTGGTTCAACCATTCCTGAAATTGAAGTGCGTGATGGCTATGACCATGCTGACCTGCGTGAAAAAGTCGGTGAACTGGCCTGGGCGGCATTTGAAGAATCTTTAGAACTGGTGCAAATGGCCAATGAACCGTTAGATCGTGCAGAATTCCTGGCAGGTCGTCAAACTCCGGTACTGTTTGGAACTGCACTGGGTAACTTTGGTGTTGACCATGTCCTGAATGCTTTTAGCGACTATGCACCGCCGCCAAAAGCGCATCCGACTCAAGACCGTGTGGTCGAAGCGACTGAAGAAGGTTTCACGGGCTTTGTCTTTAAAATCCAAGCCAATATGGACCCGAAACACCGTGACCGGATTGCCTTTATGCGGATCTGTTCAGGCAAATATGAAAAAGGCCTGAAGATGAAGCATGTGCGTATTGGTAAAGACGTGCGTATTTCTGATGCTTTAACCTTCCTGGCCGGTGACCGTCAGCATCTGGAAGAAGCATGGCCGGGCGATATTATTGGTCTGCACAACCACGGTACCATCCAGATTGGTGATACCTTCACCTCGGGCGAAAACTTGCAGTTTACCGGTATTCCACACTTCGCACCGGAAATGTTCCGCCGTGTACGTTTAAAAGATCCGCTAAAATCGAAGCAGCTGCAAAAAGGCTTAAAAGAGCTGTCGGAAGAAGGGGCGACCCAGGTATTTATGCCGCAAAACAGCAATGACCTGATCGTGGGTGCGGTGGGTGTGTTGCAGTTTGAAGTGGTGGCCTATCGTCTGAAAGAAGAATACAAGGTCGATTGTATTTATGAGCCGGTCAGCATCAACACGGTACGCTGGGTATCTTGTGAAGATGAGAAGAAATTCAACGAGTTCAAGAAAAAAGCCCATGACCAGTTATCGGTGGATGGTGGCGGTCATCTGACTTATCTGGCGCCAAGCCGCGTTAATTTGCAGTTGATGCAGGAGCGTTATCCGGACATCGTGTTCCGTAACACCCGCGAACACTAAAGGGTCATCGCCGTTAAAACAGCTTCTTCGTGAAGCTGTTTTTCTAGGATGGGGAAAATTTCAGGAAGAGAGATTAACAATGCAAACAAGAATCAGTTTTATCGCTTGTGCCGTGCTGGCACTGTCTTTGGGGGGCTGCGACTCATCTTCCCAGAACAATGAATCGGCTGAAGATGCACGTCCTGAAAAAAATATCTTCCAGCAGGAAAAGGCTGAGGTGCTGCCATTCCTGCAGATTAAGCAGCAGCCGGCAGAGATTGCTTTGCCATTTTGTGAAAAGAAAAACTGTATTGATCTGGATATTCAAACCATTCAGACACAGGATCCATGGCTGAACCAGTGGATTGCCAAAAGTCAGGCCAAGGTGATTCAGGACCAGATCGGGCTGAAACAGGACATGAGCCTGCAGCAGGCGGTGAATGCCTATGTGAAAAAATCTGATGCCTGGCAGGCCGAGTTTGCCAAAAATCCGGCCTATGAACTGGCGCTGTATACCCGGCTGGCCTATCAGCGTAACCAGTATGTGTTATTGCAGATAGGGGTGGATAGTCATCAGGAAACGGTAAAAGTTAAAGAGCGTTATTATTTTTTCGTGGCTGATCGTCAACAGCAGCAGGCTTTAACCGCACTGGATATTATTCAGCCCGAGCAGCAAACCGCGATGCATGCAATCGTGCAGCAGGCCTATCAGCAATGGCTGAAAGAACAGAGTACAGAGGTGCAAAATACCGCACCGAAAACCCTATATTGGGGACAGGCCGACTGGTTCTTTGATCATGAAGGCATGGGGCTGCATTATCGCACCCATGAAATTGTGAAAGATGGAACACAGCTTGATATTTACTTAACGAAAGCACAAACTCAACAAGTTGTAAAAGCTGAAATTTATTCGCGCATGTTTTAATAATTAGAACATCCGCTTTGAATCTGGGATGCACAAAAGGCAATAAAGGTTATTCAATGTTAAAGCAAAAAACAGCATGGGTGATGAGTGTCTTGGCCGTGTCCATGGCATTGACCGCATGTCAGCCCAAAAATAATGAACCGAAACAGGAACAGCAGGCGCAGGCCGCAGAAGTTGAACAGCAGGCGCTAAAACTGATTGGCGAGCCGGAAAAGCTGCAGCTGAACTTGCCGGAATGTGAAGGTAAAAACTGCCCGGAGCTTTCTGTTGAGCGTTTACAGAGTAACCAGCCTTTTGTCGATGAGCAGATTGATCAGTACATTCTCAAAGAACTGAACCAGACCCTGGAAATTGCCCCGGCAGATAAACCTCTGAATGTTGAATCACCGGCCTCTGCGGCAGAGCCAGCTTCCTCGGCACAGGCACTAACGCAAATTCCAACGCCAAAACAGAAACTGGAACAGCAGGTGCAGCCCTTTATTGCGGCCTTCTTGAGTCTGGATCAGGAAATCAAGGCGCTGAGTGCCAATCATCAGATTAGCCTGATGATTAAACCAAAAATTTTAAACTCGGAAGGGCCGCTGGCCACCGTGGTGGTAAATAGCAGCAGCTATCTGGGCGGCGCACATGGCGCTACCGCACAAACCTATTTTAATTTTGATCTGGAGCAGAAAAAGCAGGTCAAACTGGCTGACATCTTGCAGCCGCAGCAACGAGCTGCATTGGAAGCTGCCGCCTATGACGCCTTTAAACAATGGGTGGTAGACAGCAAACTGGCCAATAATGTTGCCGAATATGAGCAGGCCTGGAAATTCAAGCTGTCGGATAATTTCTATCTGGGGCAGCAAGGCCTGATTCTGCAATATGCCGAATATGAAATTGGACCGTATGTGGTCGGTTTGCCACGGCTGATGATTCCTTATGCAGAGCTGCAGCAGGTGCTGAAAAAACCATATTTGCCGGCACCTGAAGCGCCAGCCAGCGAAGCCACTACAGCAGCTGCGTCCAGCGCTGACGCGAAAACCATCTAATGGCATTGGCACTGTTTGATACCCATACCCACTTTGATGTGGCGGATTTTGATGCCGATCGGGAGCAACTGGCCTATCAGGCGAAGCAGGCGGGTGTCGAACAGCTGATTTTAATTGGCTTTGTGCAGTCGCGTTTTCAGCAGTTACTGAATACCCATCAATGGCTGAACCGTTTAAGCCAGGCGCCGCGAAGCCATCTGGCACCGGGATTACATCCGTTTTATATCGAGCAGCATCAGCCGCAACATCTGCTGGATGTAGAACAGTTATTGCGTAAACAGGACTGTGTTGCGGTTGGTGAAATTGGCCTGGATACCTTTTTAAAGCAGCATAAACAGCCCGAGCTGTATCAGAAACAGCAGAAGTATTTTACCGCCCAGCTGGAGCTGGCACACCAGTTTCAGCGTCCGGTATTGCTACATATTCGTAAATCCCATGCCGATGTGCTGGCGCTGCTAAAACAGCAGAATTTTAGCTATGGCGGAATTGCCCATGCCTTTAGTGGCGGTGTTGAAGAAGCCAAAGCCTTTATCAAACTGGGTTTTAAAATTGGCGTGACCGGACAAATTACCAATCCGAATGCCAAGAAACTGCATCGGGTGGTGCAGGAATTAGGCCCAGAACATCTGGTGCTTGAAACCGATTGTCCGGATATGACACCGCTGTGCTGCCAGTCCTCGACCGAGCAGCGCACCCGCAATACGCCGGCCAATTTGCCTTATGTACTTGAAGGGCTGGCGCAAAGCCTGCAGATGGAGCAGACAGCACTGGCTGAGATGATCTGGCAGAATTCGTTACAGGCTTTACATCTGGCCTAAAATTTAAATCTCTCGCTGCTGTTGCACCATGCAAAAATCCTCCAATCTCACACGCCATGTGAAAAAACCGTTAAAATAAGCCCTTCTGTATAAGATTTGATTGTGCAATGACTGAACTGCTCCAAGATGATGAATATGACCGCCGTTTTGCCGGTGTTGCCAAAATTTATGGTGAGGACAGCTTTCAGTATTATGCCAACAGTCATGTCATGGTGATTGGTATCGGCGGGGTCGGTTCCTGGGCGGTTGAAGCCTTGGCACGAACTGGTATTGGTGAGCTGACCCTGGTGGATATGGATGTGGTGGCCGCTTCCAACATCAACCGGCAATTACCGGCCATGAGCAGCACTTTGGGCCATGAAAAAATTGAAATTATGGCCGAGCGTTGCCGTGCTATTAATCCACGCATCAAGATCAACCTGATTGATGATTACCTGACCCCGGACAATGTCAAAGACCTGCTGGTGCATACGCCCGATGTGGTGCTGGACTGTATTGATGATGTCAAAGCCAAGCTGGCGCTGATGCTGTATTGCCGCTTTAATAAAGTGCCGCTGATTGTGTCCGGCGGTGCCGGCGGTAAACTCGATCCGCTGAAAATTCGTGTGGCCGATTTATCTAAAACCGAACAGGACCCGATGCTGGCCAAACTGCGTGCCCAGTTGCGTAGCAAAGGCATCTGTAAAAAGCCGAAAGAGAAGTTCGGGATTACCTGCATCTATTCAATTGATAATCCGTTTTCCAGTGCTGATGTCTGTGCCAGTGCCGGGCTGCGCTGTGGTGGCTATGGTTCGGCGGTAGTGGTTACTTCCAGTTTTGCGATGGTGGCCGTGGCCGAAGTTCTGAAAAAACTCGATCAGCTAAAAGCCAAACAGGCATAATCCGGTTACGATCTGATTCTAAAAAAAGCCCTCAATTGAGGGCTTTTTGTTGATCTTTTAAGGCTGAACAGCGTGTTCCTGCAGATAGTTTTCAGTACGCTGCATCGCGGCCTGAATATTCTGAATGGCCACTTCCACATCTTTTAAGGTTTTGGCATTACCACCACTTAGCGCCTGACGCCATTTGCGTGCGCCCGGCAAGTTTTGGAACAGGCCCAGAATATGACGGGTGATAATCGACAGTGGTGCACCTTCAGCCACGCGCTGTGCGATATATGGCATCATCTGCTGCATAATCTCGAAACGGTCTGGGAGGGGCAGATTCCAGAAATGTCCCAGCTCGGCCAGTAAATACGGATTGTGATAGGCTTCGCGGCCAATCATCACCCCATCGACATGCTGTAAATGCGCCTGTGTTTCTGCCAGGGTTTTAATGCCGCCGTTAATTTCAATGATCAGCTCCGGGCGATCCTGCTTTAAACGATAGACATCTTCATAGCGTAAAGGCGGCACTTCACGGTTTTCTTTGGGTGATAGGCCTTGTAGCAGCGCAATGCGGGCATGCACGATAAAATTATTGCAGCCGGTTTTGGCAACGGTATCGACGAAATGCAGCATTTCTTCATACGAATGCATGTCATCAATCCCGATCCGGTGTTTAACCGTCACTGGAATATCCACCGCATGGCGCATTTCTGCAATACATTCTGCCACCAGATCAGGCTCGGCCATCAGGCAGGCACCAATTTTATTGTTCTGCACGCGGTCACTTGGGCAGCCGACATTCAGGTTAACTTCATCATAGCCCCAGTCTTGCGCCATTTTGCTACAAGTGGCCAGATCTTGAGGATTGGAACCGCCCAATTGCAGCACAATTGGATGTTCTTCCTGATTAAAGTCCAGATGGCGTTTGGCATCACCATGAATAATGGCACCAGTGGTGACCATTTCTGTGTATAAAATCACGTTTGGGTTAAACAGGCGCGCAAAGAAACGATAATCCCGGGTGGTCCAGTCCATCATGGGGGCCACGGAAATTCTTGGCAGTTGGATATTTTCAAGCGTATTTACATTTGACATTCAACAGCAAACCTTGCAACGACGGGAAACAAAACTGAGGCGCTATTCGCACAGATCGGGCAGCACAAGGCAGAGGGTTTTACTCACATCCACCGGGCGTGCAGGGGCGAGATAGTAGCACAAAATCCGGCTGACGAAAAAAGATTGTTGTTGGCTGTCCGAAGGTGGGAGGGTGAATATCCATATTTTAGCTTGCTGCTATTTTAACTGTTATATTGTTAAAATATAAATTATAATTATTGATATTAAGTTTAAGTTATTTTATAAATTAAATGAATACTCCCGAAAATGATCTTTAAATTCAATTAGAATATATAATCAAAATACATATATAATCTTCCCAGCTAGAATAAAAATAATAAAATTAATTCACTGGAAAAATTGATAATCAATTCACAAATTATAGTTATTCTTTGATTTGTTTAAAAAAATATGTAATTCCAATGTAACAAGAAGCATTTTTCTTGCAAAATACCTATTAAATACTACATAAAATTACGCAAAATCCTTCAATATTACTATATTCAGAATAATAAATGGATGATCGTATGCCCCAGTATATTAAACTTGCTGAAATAATCTATAGAAATGTCGAGCAAAATAAGGACTTTAGAGGAGATATTATCAATGATTTAAATATGTTAATGATTGAGCTGCGTGCTGAAATCAAAAAAACACGTCTTAAATTATTGGTCAATTGCATCGACTTTAATGAGCTGATGGTCAACCCTTTATATGCCAACGAGCTGAAACTGGACTTGAGCATTGTGCCGAAAAGCAGCAATAAAGAAGAGTTTATACTCTGGTTGGCGACATTTATTCAGAAAATTACCGTTGATGAAGATCAGCCGAAGACCCCAAAGGGAAAGAAGATCAAAGTGCCCTTAATGAGCTTAGAACCGCTGGATATTGCAGCCCCTCCACAGATCTCGAGTGACAAGGAGCTGGAGCGGTATCAAACGGCGCAGATTGCAGATTAAGGTGAGAGGAAAGCACTATGTACATCAAGTTTTAATCTGAATCTCATCCATCTATTCAAACAAAAGGGAAGCCATTGGCTTCCCTTTTGTTGGTTTGGCTTGTATGAGTGCAGAACAATTAAGCCGGAATAGATTCTGCAATGGCTTCACGTGCCCAGACCCGGTTGTGACGAATCGCTTCTTTAAAGCCTTCCGCCACATTCTGGAAACTGGCATCGCTAAATACGCCTTCATCTGCCGGCAATCGCAGATGTTCCAGCAGCTCGGCTTTATCCCCTAACAGTACCACCGGTTTTAAATGTTTATAGGCTTCAATCACATAATGGCAGGCCACCCCATCGCGCTTAAAGGCATCCAGATTGTTGCCATCCAGCACAATCACTGCATCATACAGCACTGAGGGTTCGGCCTGCTGCATCCCATCAGATGGAATCATGTCATCTTCAATGGTGGTGGTTGGGGCAGGGGTGGGTGTCAGAAAATCCAGCATCACATTTTCTTTTAAGGCCCATTGATGAATCGGCTCAATATTGTCGGTGGCGGCATGGGGATGTACCAGTACCGCGATTTTACGGCCTTCAATATTCGGCGGTAAAAATGCCGTCATGGATAACTTGGCTGAGGTTTTTTCCTCGGGTAGATCAGGCGGCAGCTGGCTTTCATCTAGTGCAATGCCGAGTTTATCGGCGACCATTTTGGCCAGATTGGCATCAATATTGGCCAGCATATTGTGCACCACACGCTCACGGATAGGTTTGCGCTGCACTTTACTCAGCTCAAAGACATAGGCATCGACCACGTGTTTCTGTTCAGGCAGGCTCAGGCTTTTGAAATACAGACGCACCTGCGAAAAGTGATCGCTAAAGGATGGACTGCGCTGACGGATTTTATGCCCGTCAATGCGTTCTTGATAGCTTTCAAAACCGCCACCTTTGGCCGCGGGTGGGGTTTCTCGTGGCCAGTCATTGTCAATCGAGTTGGGTTGATACGCCGCCTGACCGCGATGAACCCGGCTTTGATGGATGCCATCGCGCTGGTTATTGTGAAACGGACACACGGCCTGGTTAATTGGCAGCTGATGGAAATTTGGACCCCCTAAACGGCTGAGCTGGGTGTCGGTATAGGAGAAAATCCGCGCCTGCAGCAGTGGGTCATTGGTGAAGTCGATTCCCGGCACAATATGCGCCGGACAGAAGGCGACCTGTTCGGTTTCATCAAAGAAATTGTCAATATTGCGGTTGAGCACCATCCGGCCAATCGGAATGACCGGTACCAGTTCTTCTGGAATCAGCTTGGTCGGATCAAGCAGGTCAAAGTCAAAGCTCATTTCATCTTCCTGCTCCACAATCTGTACGCCCAGTTCCCATTCCGGGTAGAAACCGTTTTCGATGGCCTGATACAAATCGCGGCGATGATAATCCGGATCTTTACCGGCAATTTTCTGTGCTTCATCCCAGACTAAGGCGGCCATGCCCTGTTTCGGGGTCCAGTGGAATTTCACAAAAACCGATTTATTTTCGGCATTAATAAAACGATAGGTATGTACGCCAAAGCCCTGCATACTGCGGAAGTTTTTCGGAATACCACGGTCGGAAATGGCCCAGATCACCGCATGTGAGGTTTCTGGCACCAGCGAAACAAAGTCCCAAAAGGTGTCATGTGCACTGGCACCGGTCGGAATTTCGGTATCTGGTTCCGGCTTTAAGGCATGCACAAAATCCGGGAATTTCATGCCATCTTGGATAAAGAACACCGGGGCATTGTTGCAGACCATGTCATAAATGCCTTCTTGGGTATAGAACTTGATGGCAAAGCCGCGAATATCACGTACCGTATCTGCCGAGCCGCGCGGCCCCTGTACCGTCGAGAAACGTACAAAGACTGGTGTTTTATGCTCTGGGGTGGTCAGAAAATGGGCTTTGGTATATTTTTCATTGCCCGGATAGGCTTCAAAATAACCATGCGCACCGGTGCCACGCGCATGCACAATACGCTCCGGAATCCGTTCATGGTCAAAGTGGGTCATTTTTTCATGAAAAATAAAATCTTCGAGCAGGGTGGCCCCGCGAATACCGGCTCTGAGGCTGTTCTGGTTATCGGCAATTTTAACGCCCTGATTGGTAGTGAGCGCCTGTTGTGTCGCATCACTGCGATACGGGTCTAATTGGACGGATTTATCATTACTGTTCTGTCGGTTTGCCGCATCTGCACCGGCCATTTCACTCGGTTGTTGATCTTTTTTCATTGTTGCTGTTCTCCGTAATTAACTTTTATGATTCATTGGGTCGAGCGCCTGCGACAGCGCCGGAAAAAGGGCCTGGCTGTATTGCTGGGTACACCAGCGTCCGGCATCGCTGGCAGATTTATGCGGGGCCAAATAAGGCAATAGCTGCCGGATTTTGTCGTTAAAAGATGATGCCTGGGCGTATTTGAGCTGAATCTCTTCCAGCTCCAGCTCGGCCATATAATTAAAATAATCGCTGGTTTTAAAATGGTCTGATGTACTTTGCAGCGCAGATGGGGCAGGATGCTGTGCTGCGGCATCTCCCAGAATCCAGTCATAAATAAACTGCTGTTCGGTACGGTTAAACAGCCCGAACATCTGGCTTTCCTGCTGATGAATCAGACGCCAGAATTTACTCTGCTCCGGGTCCTGACCTAAACGGATCCAGTCGGTTTCCAGCAGCTGCTGGATAAAACCATCCACGCCTTCGACGGTTTCCAGCCATTGGTTGATGCTGCGGTTGGTAAAAATACATTTATTGTCATGAATGAATTTGCCCATCAGGGCTTTATGCTGGAAAATTTTCTGGATAATGTCGTGCAGATGCAGCCGCTGCAGGATTTTTTCTTCGTTCATGCCTTGCTGGCTTAAGGCATAGCCCAGCTGAATCAGGCGCAGATATTGAGCCTGCTGTTTTTCGTCCGGGGCCAGACTGGCAATGGCATGTAGCACGGGCGTATGCCGTGATGTTGAACGCTGCTGTGGCTGAAAACAGCGGGTGTGAATACCGAGTTCTTTTAGTTCATGCGCAATGATCAGCTGATGCAGCGAGCACAGGTGTTTGCCAATATGAAACCCTAAGGTCAAAGGCATGAAATCGGTAGGGCAGTACGCCAGTGCCAGCTGAATTGCAGCCTGATGAAAATAGCCATCGTCCAGACCGAGTACAAAGTTATCTAGCTGCAGGGTTTCAAGCAGTGCATTGAACTGATACAGCTGATGCTGCTGCGTGTGACCATAGGCCAGAGCTTGCAGATACAGCTGAATCAGCTCGGTATAGCGCCGGTCATCCCAGTGCTGGCTAAAACTGTAGAGCCAGGCTGCCTGCGCACGCTGGGTCGGGGCAATCTTGATCAGAAACTCATAAGCATCGGACAGGCAGTGAAAATATTCGCGTGGCTGTCCCCAGGCACGGCGCTTTAAATAATATTCAAATTCGAGCTGGGCTTGCTGTTCATGCTGGATCATCCAGTGCTCCAGCTGATCCAGCTGGCGAGGGAAATCGGGTAGGGCCAACGGCAGGGTTTCAATTTCATGTTTTAAACTGAACAGGGCTTTTTGTTGTTTGGCGGTGGGAGCAATATCGGCATCTAAATAAAAGGACACCAGATCAAAATAGGTTTCAGGCACATCATTGAGTATGTCTAATAATCTTTGTTTGACGACCGTTGGCATTATTCTGCTCCATGATTTAACCCTAGAAAACAGTAATCTAGTTGGCTGTAAACTTAAGCCTGAGTTGTGTGCCTTCATGTAAAGTATGTATATGGGCAATTAACCTATAGGTATAAAAATCAGAGGGTTATACTTTTAGTTTTAAAAAAATAAATGAAATGTTACTTTTCAGAAAAAAGCACTGAAAAAGAGCTATGTTTAAATCGGAAGGAATAATTATATTCAGGATGGGTATAAATGAATAAATGCTGCCAGTTACTTGCCAAAAAGAAATTAAAAGTCACCTTTATTGAAAGTGCTTCGGCAGGGTATCTGGCCTATCGTTTTTCATTAAATAAAAATTCAGGCGATATTTTAAATGGCAGCTTGGTTTGTTATGACGCCAATTTAAAAGTCAGTATTTTAAAAATTTCAAAGAAATTCCTGGAAAAATACTCTCCTGAATCTGCCGAAGTGACAGAACAGCTGGTTTTAAAAGCCAAACAGATCATTGATTCTGATATTTTTGTTGGCTGTACCGGTTTATTAAAACGTGGTGGCTCTGAAACTAAGGAAAAACCGGTCGGAACATTTTTTTACTGTATTTCGTATCAGAATAAACTGCATCATTATCGCTGTGTATTTAATGGCACCAAAAAGAAAAAACTGGAACAGCTGTCGCGGGCAATTAGTCAGAGTATTATTGAAGTAGTCAAGCAAAAATAATAGGGATATATAAATCAAATAGACAACCCAAAATAGAAAATCTGCAGAGATAAAACCCTTAGATATAAAAAAGTTATAGGTCATAATGACCTATAACTCTGAACCGTATTAGAACCAGACTGAGGGCAATCTAGTTTCTATCCCAGGCATCTTTAATCGCGTGCTTGGCCTGTTCCCATTTTAAGCGAGAATCTGCTTTGAACTCTTCCCAGCGCTGTTTCAGGTCGCCTTCAGAACTTTCAAAGTCGCGATCTGTGCCATATTCACTGCGGGCACGTGTACCGAGGTCATAAGCAGAAGATAAGTCCCGATCATAATCAATATCTGGGATATCTCTTTTAAAATCACTGTAGTAAGGACGGTCTGCATGGTTGTCACGCCAGTACCCATGTGGATCATTTGCATTGTTGACCATGATCATCTCCTTCGATTATTTATAATAAAAATAAGTGAAAAACAAAAAATGGTTTTACATATCTTCATCATCTAAGAGATTGTTTTGCTGCTGCGCATTCTGGTTATGGCGTTGTTGACCATATTGCTGCGGTTGTTGCTGTTGCTGCTGGCGGTTTTGTTGCTGGCCAGGCTGTTGCTGTTGTTGGCGCAGCTGATCCTGTTGCTGATCATTTTGCTGGCGCTGTTGCTGGTTTTGTTGTTGCTGCTGGTTGCCCTGATGTTGAGGCTGTTGCTGCTGTTGATCTTGCTGGCGTTGCTGATTGCCTTGTTGCTGGTTATTTTGCTGTTGTTGAGGTTGCTGTTGCTGCAGACGGTCTTGTTGCTGCTGCTGATTGCCTTGCTGTTGAGGCTGCTGTTGCTGTTGGTTTGAACCATTGTTTTGATTTTGCATTTGAACACCTCTTTTATAGATATCGACGCTATCGCTAGCGCGCTGAAATCATCTGAGAAAAACAGATAGCTTCTTTTTAACATGAAACATCTCATGAAAAACCCTGGCTCTGTTACATCTTATTTAGTTGTAAGCGGTGATTTTAAGCCGGCATTTTTAATTGGCTGTCCTACATAGGATTTTTAAGAATGTAATCTTTTGTGTAATTACATTTTTCGTGATTTTATATATAACTTTACATTTCTTTATTTTAAGTAGCTGCTAGATAAAATGTGTTTTAAATATATTTTAAGCTTTCAGATTTTTTATTTATTTTATTTAAATAAAAGGAAAATACTCAGATTTATTTTTGCTGGAAAATAGACGGGTAATAAATAAATTGAAGGATCAAAAGGTTGAGACAAAATAAAAAAACCATTACATTGATGCAGTAAGACAAGAAAAAGGATAACAAAGATGCTGGTGGTTGAGGAAATTTACCGCAGTAAAAAGAATGAAAATTCGGTGCATTTTAATCTGAAAATACAGCGCAGCCTGAGCTGGTTTAAAAAAGCCCTGAGTCTGGATCAGGAGTTGGATTTCAAGTTTATGAGTTTATGGATTGCCTTTCAGGCCATTTACCGTGAAGATGCGGCCAGTCCATCCGCTGCGCAGTTACAGCAGTTTTTTCAGCTTCTGCACCAGCAGGATGAAACCCGAAAAATTGATTATGTGTTATGGGAAAAATACCAGCAGCAGATTCAGGCTCTGTTGGCACATCCCTATACCCATCCGGAATTCTGGGCCTATCAGCATTTACAGCTCACGCGCGATGAATGGCAGCAGCGCGCTGCCCAAGAGCAGATTGATCTGCAACAGACCTTGCAAAATAAACAGTCGGTGGCCTTGCTAATGGCGGTGTTTAAACGTTTTGACAGTCTGCGTCACCAGTTTGCCAGCGGCGGTGCCAACTATAACAGCCTGCTAAACCGTGACATTCTGGCTGGGGCAACCAGTATTTTTGCTGCCTTAATTCCATCCTTTATTCAGATTCTGCTGGAATATCCGGCCAGTATTGATTCGGCCCAGCCACATTATCCGATGGTGCAGGTGTCTTAAACCTGTCTGCACGATTTATACAGTTTTAAGCCAGTTGCTGGCGGCGCAGATGTTGCTGATCTAACCAGGCAAAACAGGCCGAGCAGAGCACCAGGGTTAAACCAACCAGACAGCTCATGCTCCAGCCACCATGATGCCAGGCGTAAATGCCCAGTGCCGAACCGCAGGCGCCGCCAATAAAATAGCTGGTCATATAGACTGCATTCAGGCGTGATTTGGCATCGGGGCGTAAATGGAAAATCACGTTCTGGTTGCTGGTATGCACACTGGCCAGACCTAAGTTAATTAGGCCAAAACCAATAATATAGCTCCATAAATACTGCGCGCCGAAATACAGGAAACTCCAGCTGACCGCCAATAAAGAGAGGCCGGCCCAGGTGATCAGTTTGCCATGGCCACGGTCGGCAATTTTGCCAATTTTTTTGGTAGAGAGTGCGCCGAATACCCCAATTAAGGTGACTAAACCGACGGCCACATCTGGCAGACCAAAAGAGGAGCCAAGTAACACTGCAATGGTGGAAAACAGCACGCTCATGGCGGCAAAGGCACTGGCACCAATCAGGGCGCGATAGACCAGCCGTTTTTCCTGGCGGATCAGTTGCAGCATCGAATGCAGGATTTTGCCATAGGCCATGCGCACCGTCGGAATATGTGGCAAGCGTTTTTTCAGAATAATCGCCAGTCCCATCATCAACACGCCACTGATAATATAAATCAGCTGCCAGCCATATAAATTGGATAACAGTCCGGCCAGACTGGTCGACAGTAAAATCCCAACCAGTAAACCACTCATCAGCAGCCCGACCACTTCGCCCATTTTCTCCGGCTTGACCGACATGGTGGCAAACGGAATCAGAATCTGCGCGGCCACGGAAAATAGTCCGGTCATGATGGTGCCAATCCAGAGCATTGGCAGATTCACTGAAAAAGCACATAGAAACAGGCCAAACGCGGCCAGAAACATCAGCAGTGGAATGAATTTGGTTTTATTGACGGTATCGCCAACCGGCACAATAAATAACAGCCCCAGCGCATAGGACACCTGGGCAAACGTCACTGTGAGCGCGACTTGGGATTCCGGCACCTGAAAATAAGTATGAATCGAGTTAATCAGCGGCTGGCAATAATAGTTGGCCCCTGCACATAGACCACAAGCCAGCGCCATAAGCCAGAGCAGGGTTTTATCCTGACTAATATCGGGAGAGGTATTCATACAAGGTCCAGTTCAGGTTAATTCATTCAATCGCATCTTCGGTAATATTCAGCATGACGGCCAAAGACCACCATTTGCAACATTCTTTTTGCACGTGCGAGATACATGCGTAGCAGTCCGGAACAGGCTGAGCTGACTGATCATGGATCAGGCCATCAGCTTTTTCTTGGACAGGCTAATCATCATCACCCCAATGATATTGAGGGCGCAACCCAGCCATTGCCAGGCATTTAAATATTCATCTAAAAACAGGGTGGCCAGCACAATGGTCAGAATCGGGCCGATAGAGGCGATCATGGCCGAATGAGCGGCTCCCAGGCGTTCGATACTTTGCATTAATAAAATGGTTGGCAACACCGTGACCAGAATACCCAGTCCAATGCCATAGGCATAGACGCTGCCCGGTAATTGACTCAGCCGTTGCAGTGGCTCCGGTACGGCCAGCAGATAATGCAGTAAGGTGCCGAAACAGGCCACACTTAGCGCCAGGCCGGTAAAATTCCAGCTGCCAAATTTCTGGATCAGCCGCGGCGTCACCAGTAAATAGGCGGCAAAAGCCACCGCACTGGCAAATACCAGACTGGCACCAAGCCAGAAGGAATGGCCATCTGGCATGTTTTGCTGTTCTTGTAACATCACCAGTACCGTTCCACCATAACTGAGCAGCAAGGCCAGTATCGTTTTCAGGCTTAAGCGCTGCTTGTAGATCAGGCTGCTGGCTAGAACGGTTAAGGTGGGATACAGAAACAGGATAATCCGTTCCAGTGAGGCGCTAATAAACATGAGCCCCAGAAAGTCGAGCCAGCTGGCAAAATAATAGCCGAGCAGCCCGGCAGCCACGAGCAGTATCCATTCGCGCAGCTGAATCTGGGTATTGCGATGCCGGTTAAACCAGCAGATCAGCAGGAAAAACGGCAGTGCGCTGGCCATCCGCAGGGTCATTAAGGTGGTGGCATCCACCAGAGGTGAAAGTGCGTAGGCTTGCTTGATAAAAATAGCTTTGGTGCTAAATAAAAAGGCCGCGCATAGTGCAAACAGTGAACCTAACTGCGTTCTGGTCAAGGAAATGGACATATTCAGAGCAATTTAATCAATAGAGTAGGTGTCACCAGATTTTCATGTGTTGAGTATAAGCTGTCTGCTCGAAGAAATGAATGTGTAAAGATAGGCTTTATTCTCATTTTATGAAAATTTTAAGATGGTTTATTTCAGGCAAAGATCTATTGATGTCTTGCGGGCAATTGTTGCACAAAAATAGTGCAAAATACGCAAATTTAAGCAGTTGCACTGCTTTATTCATCATCAGGCAAAATGATCAATAAAAAAACTTTTAATTTTTTATCGCGCTTTTACCGCCAGATGTATAGGTTAAGGCCAGATCAGCGGGCAGGAAATCATTTAGCCAATCGGTGCATTTGCCGCAGGATTTACTTTTCTGCCCGAACATTGGGCAGTTTTGACCAATTTATCCCGGATTCTTCTGTGATTAAGATGTCATTTCAGCCAATCATGAACTGGATGTTCATTTTTTGCTGCGAAAAAGCCGTTCATTATTGGTATTTATCAGCCTGTTGTAAGCCGGCTCTACACGATAAGATTTGTCAAAACAATCAATTTTAAGGAAAGAAAAAACAGAACAGGACGTAATTCGCTGTAAAAAGTCAGGAGCTGTGCTGAAAATTTATACATATTATTTCCAGATCAGGGCCATGAAGAATATAAAGCCAAACTGATCAATTATATCTGCCACCCTTCTTTTTATGAATCATCAGTTCAAAATATGGGTATTTATTAAATAAATATTGGGTGGTAATTTAAAAAAGTTCAATTAGAATCCAAAAATTCAACAAGAACATAACCTGAGGGGAAGCATCGTTTTGGCGATGTTTACTTAAGAAAAATTAGCTTGAGGAACGCTCATGCAGATCGGAATCCCAACCGAAACTGTCGTCGGTGAAAATCGTGTCGCTGCAACGCCAGAGACAGTAAAAAAGTTGATCAACGCGGGTCATAGCGTGGTTATTGAACGTGGTGCAGGCTTAAAAGCTGCCTATATCGATAGCGCCTATGAGCACGTGGGTGCCAAAATTACGGATGATGCCTATACCGGCAGTCAAATAATTTTGAAAGTTCGCGCACCGAAAGGTGAGGAAATTCAAAAACTTGCTCCTAACTCTACCGTGGTGGCAATGTTTGACCCATACCGCAATACTGAACTTGACCAATTTGCTGCACAGCAGGTGTCTGCATTTGCCCTGGAATTATTGCCACGAACTTTGTCCCGTGCGCAAAACATGGATGTGCTGTCCTCACAAGCCAACCTGGCCGGTTATAAATCGGTATTGCTGGCTGCAGCTGAATACCAGCGTATGTTCCCGATGCTGATGACCGCAGCAGGGACAGTCAAACCTGCCCGTGTCGTGATCATGGGGGTGGGTGTTGCCGGCTTGCAAGCGATTGCGACCGCAAAACGTCTGGGTGCGGTGGTGGAAGCCACTGACCTGCGTCCAACTGCCAAAGATCAGGTTGAATCTCTGGGCGGGAAATGGCTAGACGTGCCGATGTCTGAAGAAGAACAGCAAAAAGCTGCTGATGCCGCCAAAAACGGCTATGGCTGGATGCCGGGCGAACAGTACATCAAAGATCAGGCCATTATTGTCGATAAAGCCGTTTCCAATGCTGACATCGTGATTACCACAGCGTTGTTACCAGGTCGTGATGCACCGCGTTTAATCAAGGCGGAAACTGTGGCCAAGATGAAACCGGGTTCAGTCATTCTGGATATGGCGGTAGAAACGGGTGGTAACGTTGAAGGTTCTCAATGCGGTGAAACCGTGGTGACCGACAACGGCGTGAAAATTCTCGGTGTACCGAATATTCCATCAACGGTCTCTACTGAAGCATCGGCGCTGTATGCACGTAATGTGCTGAATTTTGTGGAAACCCTTTTTGATAGCGAAAAGAACTTTGCCATCAGTCAGGACGATGAAATTCAAAAAGCCCTACTGGTTACGCACGGCGGCCAAGTGCTGTTGAAACGAGGTTAAGGAGAACAGTCATGGTTGAAACAATTACAATTTTTGTCCTGGCCATTTTCGTAGGTTACTACGTGGTTTGGGGGGTTACACCTGCATTGCATACGCCACTGATGGCAGTAACCAATGCGTTGTCTTCGATCATTATCGTGGGGGCGATGATTCAAACGGTTGGCTTGCCTGTGTTAGGTGTGGATGCCAATGTGCAGTTTCAGAGCATTAATGTGGTGAGCGTACTTGGTGCGATTGCAGTATTCCTGGCCAGTATTAATATTTTCGGTGGCTTCGCAGTGACTGCGCGTATGCTGGAAATGTTTAAACCAAAACAAAAGAAAAAAGAGGGCTAATTGATGGAATTTATTCGAGACTATGCGGATTGGTTCTACCTGATTGGGGCTGTCCTCTTTATTTTAACTTTACGAGGCCTGTCTGGGCCAAAAACGGCGATTGCTGGTAACCGTTACGGCATGATCGCCATGGCGATTGCCGTATTGACTACCTTCTTTGTGGCGGATCATCCGGTTATCTGGATGATTGTGGGGGCGATGATTCTGGGTGCCATTGTCGGGATTGCCCGTGCGCGTACCGTACCGATGACGCAAATGCCAGAAACCGTAGCACTGATGCACTCACTGGTCGGTCTGGCAGCGGTGTTAATTGCAATTGCAGCGATTATTCATAACAACAAGCTGGTTGAACTGGGTCCAGAGCTGTTGGCAGCCAATGGCGTCAGCTTCCATGAAATGAGCAAAGTGCATTTGTTTGAATTGTTCGTGGGCTGTTTTGTTGGTGCGATTACCTTTACTGCATCGGTATTTGCTTACGGTAAACTGGCAGCGAAAAAATGGGCCAAGACCATTTCGGGTGGCTGGGTTAAACCGGTTCAGGCACTGATTTTCATTGCCATGCTGGGCTTTGGGATTCACTTCTTCTTAAGCGGTAGCATGACCTCGTTCTGGGCCATGACCGCACTGGCTTTAGCCTTTGGCTGGGTCTGGATTGCCCCAGTCGGTGGTGGCGACATGCCGGTGGTGGTATCACTGCTCAACTCCTTCTCGGGCTGGGCGGCAGCAGGGATTGGTTTTACCTTGGAAAACAACATGCTGATTGTGGCGGGTTCACTGGTTGGTTCATCAGGTGCAATTCTGTCGTACATCATGTGTAAAGCCATGAACCGTTCAATCATCAACGTTTTGTTTGGTGGTGCGATGGGTGGGGCGGCAGCGCCTACCGCAGGTGCGGGTGAGCAGGTACAGCGTAACTACCGTTCAGGTTCTGCAGATGATGCTGGCTTCTTAATGTCCAATGCGGACAGTGTGGTGATTGTGCCGGGTTATGGTATGGCACAAGGCCGTGCGCAAAATGCGGTGAAAGAACTGGCCAACTTGCTGAAAGAGCAGGGTGTAACGGTGCGTTTTGCGATTCACCCGGTGGCGGGTCGTATGCCAGGTCACATGAACGTCTTGCTTGCTGAAGCCGACGTGCCGTATGAAGACATTCTGGAAATGGACGAGATTAACTCGGACTTCCCGGCAACGGATGTGGTATTGGTGATAGGTGCCAACGACGTAGTCAACCCGGCAGCCAAAGACGATCCAAACTCGCCAATTTACGGTATGCCAATTCTGGAAGCACATAAAGCACGTACCATTATGGTGATCAAGCGCTCAATGGCGACTGGTTATGCAGGTCTGGACAATGACCTGTTCTATAACGACAAGACTATGATGGTCTTCGGTGATGCCAAGAAAGTGGTTGAAGACATGACCAAAGCGATTAACGGTACGGGTCACTAAGACGTCCGATACCCGCGTTCAAAATCCCCCTCGAT
The DNA here is from genome assembly GCF_013420655.1 of Acinetobacter sp. Q186-3. NCBI lineage: Bacteria > Pseudomonadati > Pseudomonadota > Gammaproteobacteria > Moraxellales > Moraxellaceae > Acinetobacter > Acinetobacter sp. Q186-3. The sequence continues at coordinate 258,239 of NZ_VOXS01000003.1, forward strand.
TGAGGGGGATTTTTTAATATCTGTGACTAAATAGAATCTTTTATTACATACGATTCAATCTTTGGGTTGGGGGGAGATCGAGAAGCACTGCCGAGAGGTTTAAGTTCAGCTATTGGGAAGTGGAAAAATCAGTCGGTGTCTGGATTCAGCTGTGACCAGCTCTTATTTTGACCCAATAAAAAAGCGACCTTCAGGTCGCTTTTTGGGAAATCTTAGTTTACAGATTCAGGTGCTGTACGCCATAAGCTTTCTAGGTCGTAGAACTTACGGGCAGTTGGAAGCATGACATGTACCACCACGATACCCAGATCAATCAAGATCCATTCAGCATCGCGTTCACCTTCCATACCAATCGGGCGGAAGCCTGCTTTACGTGCTTCTTCAGCAACGTTATCAGCAAGAGATTTAACATGACGGGTTGAGGTGCCGCTAGCAATCACAATAGCATCTGCAACATTGCTGATGCTGCTAACATCCAGCTCAACAATTTCTTTGGCTTTTACATCTTCAAGGGCATCGCGCACAACTTGCAGGCAAGCGTGTACGTCATTGTTTGGGGAAGTCATTGCGAGATCGTGAGAATTAGAAGCGCCGGGCGATGGTTCTAAATTCATAAAGGGTATAATTTCCTGACAATTATTCATTGTCTAATATAGCGGCTTTGAGCCTAAATTTCAAATCTATGACAGTGCCGAATTATTGATATTCGGCAAAGTATTTGTTTTTCCACGCAAAGGAATTTGCTGAATCTTTGCTCGGTCGATATTCCGCCGCCACATAGCCTGCATAGTCACTGTGTTTGAGCCAGTCAAACACTTCCGCAAAGGCAATATCGCCGGTATCCGGTTCATGACGACCCGGGCAGTCGGCAAACTGGATATGGCCAATCTGTTGGATATTCTCGATCAGTCCTTCCAGTACGTTTTCACCCATCATGGCCATGTGATAGCAGTCATACTGCATTTTTAGCGCCGGATGTTGCACCGCTTCAAGCATCTCTTGGGCCTGGGCAATGTTCTGTACTAAAAAGCGCGGCATGTCGGTGCCATTAATCATTTCCATTACCGGCTGGATCTGCTGGCTGCTAAGCATATGGCTGGCCATTTTCAGGTTCTCGGCCAGTGTTCTGAGGCAAGGCAGCAGATCGGCATCCTGAGGCTGTTTACCAGCCAGAATATTGACACTTGGCACTTTGAGTGCAACCGCGTATTCAATGGCCTGTTCAACGGCATGACGAAACTCGATTTCCTTGCCCGGCACACCGGCCAGCCCGTTGCCGCCTTGCATTAAATCTCCGGCCGGAACATTAATCAGGCACAGCGTCAGTTCATGCAAGGTTAGCTGGCTTTGAATCTGCGCAATGCTCAGTTCATACGGAAACTGGATTTCAACATGCTGGAAGCCGTGTTGTCTGGCCAGTGCAAAGCGCTCAAGTAGCGGCACTTCAGTAAAAATCATAGAAAGATTTACGGCAAGTTTCGTCATAAACAATGTCCTGCATTCCCTGTGCAAAGGGTGAAATTAAGTGGTCTGTTCCACCTGTTGAATGACCGTGGATAAATCTGCTTCCGCAAAGCCTTTGGCCTGATGCGCTTGCAGTTGTTGCAAAGCCTGCTGTGCCACCGGAATATTCAGCTGATAATGCGCGGCCAGGGTCAGGGCATTGTTCAGGTCTTTAGACAGGGTCTGGACTTTCCACTGCACCGGTTCAAAGCTATGACTGGCCATGCGCGGGGTTAGAATCTGAAATGGTTTGGAGTCAGCAAATCCACCAGCCAGTGCAGGTGCCAGTAAAGTGGTGTCTACCCCAGCTTGAGCTGCAAGCGCGACAGCTTCGGCAATCAGGGTACTGTTGGCTGCGACAATCAGCTGGTTGCAGATTTTGGTGGCCTGTCCGGTGCCACTGGCCCCCATACGGGTCACGCGCTGTGAGAGCACATTATAAATCAGGGTTAATTTTTCAATGGTGGCGGCATCACCGCCGGCAAAGATCACCAGGGTGCCTTGTTCTGCGCCCGCTGTACCGCCCGACACCGGTGAATCAATCCACTCCACCTGCTGACGGGCTGCCTGTTCGGCCAATGCCAGGGTTTTATCCACAGACAGGCTGGAGAAATCCACAATCACCTGCTTGGCCTGCAAATGCGGCTGAATCTGCTCAAAGACCGCTTGGACTGCATTGTCATCAGCCAGGCAGCTTAAAATTACCGGATATTGACCAATCTTTTCTAGGGCCAGCGCTTCAGCGCCCATGTCCAGCAGTTCCTCACAGGCAGCAGCAGTGCGGTTCCAGACGGCGACCCGAAAACCGGCATGAATCAGACGTGCTGCCATGCGTGTGCCCATTAAGCCCATACCCAGAAAGGCGATGGGCGTATTGCGATCAAAACTCATGCTTCTCTTCCCGATCTTGATGCTCTGTGCTTAGTTAAATTGACGCGGTAAAAAACTGGTGTCAGGTTGCTTGTCTTTTTTACGCGCCAGTTGACTGTTTTTGCCAAGCAGTAATTTCAGCTGCCAGATTTTTTCCAGACGTAAGGATTTTTGTGGATTATGTTCCATGGCATCTAGCACCTGTTTGGCCGCAGCCAGCGCATCCGGAGAACGCTGCGCCAGTTCCTGCGCCAGAATCTGGGCATGATCCAGTGGTGTGTCACTTAAGTGGGTGACTAAGCCAATTTCTTTGGCATATTGTGCTTCAAAAATGCGGGCAGTGAGGGTCAGTTCTTTGGCCAGGTCCAGGCCAATCAGGCCTTTTAAAGAGCGGCTCAGACCCATATCCGGTACCAGCCCCCAGCGGCTTTCCATAATTGACATCTGGGTTTTAGGATGGGCAATACGAATATCTGCTGCCAGTGCCAGTTGCATCCCCGCTCCAAAACAGTAACCTTCAATCGCAGCAATCACAGGGACGGGCAATTCCTGCCAGATCAGAAAGGCTTTTTGAAACAGGCTCTGGCCGGGTTTGAGTAATTCCCAGGCGGCAAAGGCACGATTTTGCGGATTGTTTAAATCGGCCAGATCAATACCGGCACTAAACACTTCGGCTTCACCAGTCAGAATGACGCAGCGCAAGCTACGGTCTTTTTTTAGCTGCCTGGCAGTTTTGACCAGCTGTTTTAATAATGCAAAGCTCATGGCATTGCGTTTTTCCGGGCGATTCAGTCGCACAATGGCAATGCCGTTATTTTTTTCTACCTGTACTATGGTCATGGTCTAAACTCTTATTTTTCCTCTGTTGAGCATAGCATGCAGATACGCATGATACATGACAGGGCAGTCACATCCATCTTTCAACACCCTGACTTTAGTCGAGTCAGACTACTGCGTGTGCTTGTTTAGAATCTGCTCGGCGGCATGTTCAACCTGAGCAATCACGGCTTGTAATTCATCAAAGCGTCTTAGCACTTCCTGAATAAAGGCATCATCGGCTTTACGGCGTTCTTTACGTAAGGTCGAAACAAACTGCTCAAAAGAACCGGTGGCTTCCTGCAGGCTTGGGGTGCCGACATAACGGGTGGCGCCATACAGGCGATGCAGCACATGCTCCAGTTGCGGGAAATCTTCCAGTTCAATCAGCTGCTGCATTTCATGCAGTTCGGTGGCAAAGCTGTCGAGCAGCATACGCAGCAGATCCAGTGCCAGATCTTCCTTGTTGGCGGCCAGCATCAGGCTTTGCTGCCAGTCAAGAACCAGCGGATCAAGCGCTTCAATCACCACGGCTTTTTCCACTGCCGGCACCTTGTTAAAGTTTTCAGTGGTCCAGTGGGTCAGAATCTGGATGATCTGTTCAATCTGGATTGGCTTGGTGACGTAATCATCCATGCCGACCTTCAGCAGATTCTGTTTTTCATCGGCCAGCGCATGTGCAGTCAGGGCGATAATTGGCAGGCGTTTATGCTTGTCGAGGGTGGACTCCAGCGAGCGGATGGCGCGGGTGGTATCAATCCCGGACATCACCGGCATCTGAATATCCATAAACACCAGATCAAACGGTTTGGCATCCTGTTCAATCCGCTCTTGCAGGATATTCAGGGCTTCCTGACCGCTCAGCGCTTTGGTGGTGGTGACATTCAGTTCACCTAACAAGGCTTCTAAAACAATCAGGTTTGGCAAGTGGTCATCTACCGCCAGCACATGCAGCCCCTGTCCATCAAAGACTTCGGTGCCTGTATCTTCAAACGGATTTTCATTGTTCAGTAACTGAATCAGCGCGCCACGGCTTAAAGGCTGATACAGCGGGCGGGTGCGATATTCATTCAGCATGCTTGGATCAAGCGCCATCTGGTAGCCGTAAATGGCCAGATTGCCCTGATAGCGGCTGCGAATTTCTTTCAGTAAGGCTTCGGTGTCACCGCTATGATCGACAATTAACCAGGTGTCTTCTTCCGGTGTAGACAGGTGATTGAGTCGGCTGAATAAGTCCAGAATCGAAGTGGTTTCGGTATGCTGGACCTGATAATTTTCCAGATAGTGACGCAGCACATTGGCGGTTGCCGGATGCGCCAGATAGGATACCACATGCTTGTTGGCAAAGCGTGGGTGCACAATAATTTCATCTTCATCAATGCTGAATACGGCAGTAAACCAGAAGGTCGAGCCTTTTTCAGTCGGTGCGCGTTCCTGGTTGTCTTCAAAGCCAATCTGGCCCTGCATTAAATGTACCAGCTGCTTGGAAATCGCCAGACCCAGACCGGTCCCGCCAAACTGACGGGTCACAGAAGCATCGCCTTGCGAGAAGGATTCAAACAGTTTTTTCCGGTCGGTGCCGCTTAAACCAATACCGCTGTCCTGCACGCTAAAATGAATCATGCTCTGACCGATATCTTCATGTTCAATGCGCGCACGTACAATAATTTCACCATCCGGGGTGAATTTAATGGCATTGGAAATCAGGTTGGTCAGCACCTGCTTAAAGCGCAGGGCATCGCCAATCACATGCTTTGGCACGTTGTCAGCATAATAAAAGGCCATCGCAATCTGCTTCTGCGCGGCCAGCGGCGACAGCATGTCCATTACATCATAAATGGCTTCTTCCAGATCAAAAGGTGCGGTTTCCAGTTCCAGTTTGCCGGCATCAATTTTCGAGAAATCCAGTACATCGTTAATCAGCGCCAGCAGATGCGCCGAGGATTTGCGAATGGTTTGCAGATACAGGTTCTGCTCATTGCTGAGATTACCCTGGCGCAGTAATAAATGGATAAAGCCATCAATACTGTTCAGCGGAGTACGTAATTCATGGCTGATATTGGCCAGGAAGACCGATTTGGACTGGTTGGCTGAAATCGCCTGGTCACGTGCCTGACGGTAAGTAATGTTCTGGACTTCCAAGGTATCTAGGGTGCGGCGCAAGTCATCTTCGGTCTGTTCGGTATGTTCTTTTAGTTCCAGAAAGCTGAAATGCAGACGCTTGACCACATTGGCAATATCACGCTGCAATAAACGCAGCTCGCCGGTACTGTTAATTACCATGTGCTGATCTAGCGTGTCGGCATTCAGGCGTTGCAGTTGCATACGGATTTCGTACATTGGCGCAATCCAGCGGCGCGAATAGAAATTTAGACACAGCAACAGAAGCATCAGGGTCAGCAGGCCGGTGGTAATCAGCACGGTCATGACCCGATAACGGGCAATTTCCAGGGGTTGATTGTCTAGTTCGATTAGCAGCCAGGCATACTGGCTCTGGCTTTCATCAATACGTAAACCATAGACATGGCTGTCTTTATGCTGAATGGGGCCAAAGAAGGCGGCATCGCGCGGAAAACTGGGCCAGCCGGCCTGATCTTGATAGCCCATACTCAGGCGACTACGGCCTTGGGAATCAATAATGGCAGTCCGAAGTAAATGCTTTTCATTGAGCAGGTTTTGCATATAGCTGCGCGCCTGCTCATATTGCCAGGGAAAGGTGTTGAGCTGCTGCAAGGCCACTTCAGACAGCATTTCATAGCGGGTTAAAATCGCAATCGCCATCTGCTTTTGCTGGGCGCGCGCTGCATTCGAGGTTTCGGTCAGAACCAGTCCTGCACCGACTGCCGCCAGCACCATAATGGGCACAAATATCAGGGCAATCAGTTGCCCATAAGCATGATTTAAATGTAGGCGCTTAAATAACTTTTTATTGATATTTGACATGGTTAAAGCAGTTTATTCGTTCTGCCGAGCAGTTTAGCACGCTTTATTTTAAAACTGACTGTGCTTTAAGCACTTTCACGAAAAAGCTGGTGAAAAGAGTGCAGGCGGGTGGTTTTTTTCATACAATATGCGCACCTAGAGAAAGGTGCAAATAATGAGTAATACCACCCCTGATTTCCAAGCCGATGAATTTCTATTAGATCATTATGTGGGCAAAACGCCATTGGTACGCTTGCAGCGTCTTGCAAGTCATACCCAAGCCACGGTGTTGGCCAAATTGGAAGGCAACAATCCGGCAGGTTCAGTCAAAGACCGCCCAGCGTATAACATGATTATGCAGGCGGAAAAGCGCGGTCAGATCAAACCGGGTGATACCTTGATTGAAGCCACCAGCGGAAATACGGGGATTGCACTGGCCATGGTGGCTGCCATGCGTGGTTATCAGATGAAGCTGATCATGCCGAACAACATGAGTCAGGAACGTAAAGATGCCATGCGTGCCTATGGTGCCGAACTGATTGAAGTGACCAAAGAACAGGGCATGGAAGGAGCGCGTGATCTGGCCCTGCAAATGCAGGCCGAAGGTAAAGGTCTGGTACTGAACCAGTTTGGTAATCCGGACAATGTCGAAGCGCATTACCTGACCACCGGGCCGGAAATCTGGCAGCAAACTGGCGGTAAAATTACCCACTTTGTCAGCTCGATGGGGACCACCGGTACCATTATGGGGGTATCCAAATACCTGAAAGAAATGAATCCGGATATTCAGATTGTTGGGTTACAGCCTTCAGATGGTTCCAGCATTGCCGGTATTCGCCGCTGGCCGGAAGAATATTTACCGACCATTTTTGATCGTAGTCGTGTCGACCGGATTATTGATATTCCGCAAATTGAAGCCGAGCGGACCATGCGTAAACTGGCACAAAAAGAAGGTATCAGTGCCGGGACGTCATCGGGTGGTGCGGTCTGGGCTTCGCTGAAACTGGCAGAAGAAAACCCGGGTGCGGTGATTGTCTGTATTATCTGCGACCGGGGTGACCGTTATTTATCGACCGGTTTATTTTCAGTTCAAGATCCTGAATAAACCACTGTCAAGCTGTAGAGAAAATTATGCGTCTACCGGTGTTGGTATTTGATATTGAAACATGGACCGACCTGAAGTCGGGGGCGCATCTGTATGGTCTGGATTTGCCGGAGGCAGATCTGGAGCAGGCACTGATGAAGCTGCGCCGTCAGGAATCAGGTATGGATTTTCAGCGTTTGCCGCTGCATGAAATTGTCTGTATTTCCGGCCTGTGGATTGATGAAACCGGCTTAATGACCCTGTTTTCTTTTAGCCGGGAACAGTATACCGAAGCCGAAATCCTGAAAAAATTTCTGTCGATTTTTGACAAGCGTCATCCGACTCTGGTGAGCTGGAACGGTTCGCAGTTTGATTTGCCGGTGATTTTATATCGTGCCATGTATCATGGCCTGTCTGCGCCAAGTCTGTTTGATCAGGGCGAAATTGACACGCAAAAGCGCTATAATAACTACCAGAACCGCTATCATCAGCGGCATATTGACTTGATGGATGTGATGGCCATGTTTAATGGCCGGAATTTCCAGAAACTGGATGATATGGCGCATCTGCTGGGTTTTCCGGGTAAACGCGGTGAAGCCGGTTATCATGTGCCGGAATATATCCGCGCCGGTGAATGGCTCAAACTCACCAGCTATTGTGAAGGTGATGTGCTGAATACCTGGCTGATCTATCTGCGCTGGCTCTTGCTGAAAGGGCAGTTGCAGCTGGATGATCATCGCCTGTGGGTTCAGACCACCATCCAGTATTTATCCAGCCTGCCACAGCATGGCGAGTTCCTCGCAGCCTGGCGCCAGAATGCACAAGCCACATACTTTACTGCTGCAGACTTCCCATCTTCCACACTTTAGGTGCTCATGAAACATCGTCCATCCGCTCGTCCAGCTCAACCCCTGATCCATACCTTTCAGGTTGAGTCGCTGTCCCATGAAGGGCGCGGGATTGCACACTATGGTTCACAGCCTGAACATCCGCAGGATAAACACGGCAAGAAGGTGTTTATTCAGGGTGCCTTGCCGGGTGAAACAGTCAAAGCACGGATTCATCATGTCACCAAACGGTTAGAAGAAGCCGACTGTATCGAACTGTTATCTGCACCTGCCGAGATGCGGGTCGAGCCGCCGTGTCCGTATTTTGGTGTCTGTGGCGGCTGCAATATGCAGCATATCCAGCTGGATGAGCAGATTCGTTTAAAACAGGATGTACTCAAGTCGCACCTGCAGCATTTTGCAGGCATTCAACCGGATGAATGGCTGACACCGTTACGTTCAACCCGGGAGGATTATCGCCGCCGTGCCCGGATTGGAGTACGCTATTTCCCAAATAAAGACAAACTGGTGGTTGGTTTCCGGGAACGCCAGAGCAACCGGCTGACCTCAATTGACCGCTGTCTGATTCTGGACCGTGAACTCGGTTCAATCACCCGCCTGAAACAACTACTCCAAAGTCTAAAAGGCAAAGCTGACATTGGTCATGTAGAATTGGCGATGGGTGACACGGAAATTGCCCTGTTGGTCCGGCATACGGAAAAATTATCTGAGTCAGATGTCAACCAACTGCTCAAATTTGCGTTACAGAAACAATGGCAACTGTATCTGCAGCCTGCGGGACCAGACAGTGTGCAACGTGTAGATCAACCTGATCAGGCCATGCGTCTGCATTATGCACTGCCGGAATTTGAGCTGAAATTTGCTTTCCATCCGCTGGATTTTACCCAGGTAAATTCCACCGTGAATCCGCAAATGGTCAAGCTGGCATGTGATTTGCTTCAGTTGCAGGCAGGTGAGCGTGTGCTGGATCTTTTTTGTGGATTAGGCAATTTCTCTTTACCTTTGGCGCGCTGTGTCGGCGAAAGTGGTACGGTGGTTGGCGTGGAAGGTTCAGATGAAATGGTGCATCGTGGTGCGGAAAATGCCCAGCTGAACGGGTTAACTCAGGTGAAATTCTTTTCACAAGATTTAACAAAAGATTTTTCGCATCATTCTTGGGCAAATCAAGGATTTGATGCATTATTGATTGACCCTCCGCGCTCCGGTGCCGAGGAAGTCATGCATTATGTGCCCAAATTTGGTGCGGCAAGAATCGTTTATGTGTCATGTAATCCGGCTACACTTGCAAGGGATGCGGGGATGCTGGTGCAACAGGGCTATCGTTTAAGCAAAGCCGGGGTGATGGATATGTTTAGCCATACCGGTCATGTAGAATCGATTGCCTTATTTGAGCAAGAAAAATCAATAAACGATTTATAGAAAATGAAGTATATAGAGGTAGGAGTAGGGTATGGTCACAGTACGTGAACAACTTCCTGGACGATTAAACGAATTGTCTGAGGAAACGACTGTAGAACATGCCGAGCAAGCACGACAGGATCTGGCAGAATGGCTGGACCGGGTTCGTGACATCTTAGATGGGGCAGCATTAGCAAAACTCGAAGAAGTTGCCACCTATACGTTACAAAAAGAGCTGGAAACGACAGTCAAGCACCGGTCCAATACCTTGTATACCGGAATTGAAATGGCCGATATTCTGGCGCATTTGCATGTCGATGAAGATACCTTGTCGGCTGCCATGCTGTACCGCAGTGTGCGTGAAGGGGTGATGACCCTGGAAGAAGTGCGTGAGCATTTCGGTGACAGCGTACATACCCTGGTCAAAGGCACCCTGTCGATGGGTAAGCTGTCCGAGCTGATTGAAAAGAATAAACGGCTGGAAGATCACTTCAATAACAACCAGCGCGAGCATCTGACCGGTATCTACAAAATGCTGATTTCGGTCACTGAAGATGTGCGTGTGGTGCTGATCAAGCTGGCTGAACGTACTTATGCCTTACGTGAACTGACCACAGCGTCCAAAGAGCGTCAGGAGCGGGTGGCGCGTGAAATTCTGACCATTTACTCGCCGCTGGCGCACCGTCTGGGCATTGCCCAGTTAAAATGGGAGCTGGAAGATCTGGCTTTTCGTTATCTGGCGCCGGACCGTTATAAAGAAATTGCGTCTTTACTGAATGAAAAGCGGCTAGAACGTGAGCAATATATCCAGTTTGTGATTGATAAGCTCAAGAGTGAACTGGCGGCGCATGGCATTGAGTCGGAAATTACCGGCCGGGTCAAACACATTTATTCGATTTATCGAAAAATGAAGAGCAAAGACCTGAGCTTCGACCAGCTCTATGACATTCGTGCAGTGCGGGTACTGGTCAAAACCATTCCGGAATGTTATCACTCGCTCGGTATCGTACATCAGCTGTGGCGGCATATTCCGCATCAGTTTGATGACTACATTACCAATCCGAAAGCCAATGGTTATCGCTCGCTACATACTGCAGTGATTGCTGAAAACAAGTCGCTGGAAGTGCAAATCCGTACCATGGAAATGCATGAAGAAGCAGAACTTGGCGTGTGTTCGCACTTTAACTATAAAGAAGGCAGCAAAACCACCGATCATTCCTTCAATCATCGTTTGCATTCTTTGCGTGCGGTGCTGGAACATTATCAGGAACGTAATGATGCCAGTGCGCATAAGTCCTATGATGAAACTGAAAACTTCGAGCAGCTGCAAGAGTTTGAAGATTTTGAAAAGATTTATGTGTTTAGCCGCGATGGGGATATTAAAGAATTACCGCGTGGCTCGACCGTGCTGGACTTTGCCTACCATGTACATACCGAAGTCGGTAACAAGTGTTATGCCGCGCGGGTCAATCAGCGTTATGTGCCGCTGACCTATACCTTAAAAACCGGTGAACAGGTCGAAATTCTGACCAAGAAAGACCGTGAACCAAACCGTGACTGGCTGGTGAACTCACTTGGTTATATCAAGACTGCGCGGGCGCGTGACAAGTTACGCCACTGGTTCAGACAGCAGGACCGCAGCAAGAATCTGGAAATTGGCCGTGATATTCTGAATAAGGAATTGTCGCGTCTGGCGATTCACCCGAAAAGTATCGACTTGAATGATTACTGCAATCACTTTAATGTCAAACTCGGTGAAGACATTCTGATTGGTCTGGTCAATGGTGAAATCAGCCTGCATGCGCTGATTAACCAGGTTAACCGGCATATGCATCTGGATCAGGATGAACCGGAACTGGTATTAAAACCGACCCTGAATCCGCGTGCCAGCCATACCTTGTCGGCGCATGGCATTCTGATTGATGGTTTGGATAACGTCGAGCTGCATATTGCCCAGTGCTGTCAGCCGGTACATGGTGAATCCATTGCCGGCTATATCACCCTGAATCGCGGCGTGAGTATCCATAAGGTGGCCTGTCCGGATTATGTACGCATGATCAGCCAGGAGCCGGAACGTGCGGTGGAAGCCGACTGGGAAATGCAGCCAACCCGTGGTCAAAGCGTGCAGATTGTGGTGGAAGCCTATGATCGCCGTGGTCTGTTGAAAGACCTGACCCAGGTGATTTTCTCTGATCAGATTAATATTCGTCAGGTGAATACCATTTCCGAAAATGATGGTATTGCCAATATGAAGCTGTTAATTGAAGTCAAAGGTCTGGCGCAACTGTCACGTCTGCTGGCACGTTTGGAGCAGCAGCCGGGGATTATCAGCGCACGTCGTTTGGTACAGGGCAATTAAACTTTCTTTCTTATCTTTGAAAAAACCAGTGATCTTGATCGCTGGTTTTTGTTTAGGCAGGGAATGCGTCCACATATGAGCGCACAGATCATTTTAGAATTGGCCCGTCTGGCACAGATTGCACCGCAGCAGCCGGCGCTGGAGCGTAAAGCGTACATCCAGCAGCAGAAGCAGGCCATTTATGCTTTTCGTAACCAGCGCCTATCGGCCTATTTAAACGCGCCAATCTGCTCGGAAGATTTTACCCGTACTGCATATGGCAAGCCATTTTTACCCGCGTATCCGCAGCTGGCCCTGAATCATAGTCACAGCCGTCAGCACTATGCACTGGCCTATAGCGAGCAGCTGCAAGATGTTGGGGTGGATGTTGAAGATCTGGATCGCAAGGTGCGCTTTGAAAGTCTGGCCAGGCACATATTTCATCCGGCTGAATGGGAATTATGGCAGGCTTATGGCCAGGAGACAGATTACTGGTTTAAGGTCTGGACCACCAAGGAAGCCGTCCTGAAAGCATCAGGGCTGGGTATTCGCATGAGTCTGAATCAGCTGAATAGCGGGGTTCATCCGCATCAGCAGGGTGGGTTTTGTCATCATGAGGGCCTGGGTACATTTGCCTATCAGCATCTGAAGATTGGTGGCTGTATGCTGACCGTGGCCTGGCGTTCTGAACGCTCCTGCAAGGGATTTCAGTTTCCTAAGCTGCAACTGATTCGCCATTAAAAAAGCCCATCCGGAGATGGGCTTTTATGGGTACAGAAAGGAAAAGAATTAAGGAATTTCTTCCTCTTCAAATTCCGGCTTCACCTGCACAATAAAGTCTTGACGGTTCAGACCACGCCACAGTGCAAAGGCGGTACCAATATAAATCGAAGAATAGGTTCCGACAAAGACACCGACAAACATGGCAATCGAGAACCATTTCAGGCCATCACCACCCATCAGCATCATCGCCACCACCACCAGTAACAGCGTCATCGAGGTGTGGATGGTACGACGTAAGGTTTCGGTTAAGGCAATATTGACCACTTCCAGCGGCGAAGCGCCACGAATTTTACGGAAGTTTTCACGAATACGGTCCGAGACTACAATGTTATCGTTGAGCGAGAAGCCGATAATTGCCAGCAGGGCTGCCAAAACGGTCAGGTCAAATGGCCATTGCATCATCGCAAAAATACCCACCGTCACGATAATATCGTGGAACAGGGACAGTACCGCACCTATCGCCAGTTTGAACTCGAAGCGGATGGTGACATAAATCAGCATCAGGATCAGCGCCAGTGCCACGGCACCTGCAGAACGCACATATAGCTCGTTACCGACCTGACCGCCGACCACATCGACCTTGGTCACATCGGCGCTGTTGCCCGGCAATTGTGCCGCTGCGGTAATGGTCTGGGTCAGGTCTTCGACTTCAATCTCGTCCTGCACCGGCATACGCACCATCAGGTCACGTTCAGAACCCAGGGTCTGTACCACCGGATCACGGAAACCGGCCTGCGTCAGGGCAGAAGAGACATCGCTGGCTTTCACCGGATTGCTGTAGTTCAGCTCTGCGGCAATACCGCCGGTAAAGTCCAGACCCAGATTTAAGCCTTTGGTGGCAATAAAGAAGATGCTGGCCACGGTTAAAATGATCGAAAGCAATGCCGCCGGCAACGCAATCTTCATAAACGGAATGACGCGCTCATCATCCGGACGGCCGTATTTTTTCGGATTCAGTTGAGTATTCTCAGTCATCATCGATCTCCTTAAATGCTCAACTTTTTCAGGTTACGGCGTTTGCCATAAATGATCTGTACAATCGCACGGGTTACGGTAATGGCCGTAAACATCGAGCAGACAATACCAATCATTAGGGTCACGGCGAAGCCTTTAATCGGACCGGTACCAATCGCGAACAGAATGAACGCCACCAGGAAGGTGGTTAAGTTCGAGTCGAAAATGGTGTTATAGGCCCGGTCATAACCGGCTACGATGGCCTGTTTGGGTGAGGCCCCCCATTTGATCTCTTCCCGTATCCGCTCACAGATCAGGACGTTGGCATCGACCGCCATACCAATGGTAATCACGATACCGGCAATACCTGGCAAGGTTAAAGAAGCACCAATCCATGACATCACTGTCAGGATCATCGCCAGGTTAAATACCAGCGCGAAGTTGGCAATCACACCAAACAGACGGAAGAACACCACCATCCAGATCGCAACCAGAATAAAACCGATCTGGGTCGAGGTTACGCCCTTGTCGATATTTTCCTGACCCAGACTAGGACCAATCACACGTTCTTCAACGAAGTACATTGGCGCAGCCAGGGCACCGGCACGTAACATCAGTGCCAGTTCAGCCGCTTCTTGCGGTGAATCCAGACCGGTAATCCGGAACTGTGAACCTAATACCGCCTGAATGGTTGCGGCGTTAATCACGACTGATTCGGTGTATGGGGTACGCACTTCAGTCTGGACGCCGGTTTCCGGATCAGTTACATAGCTGATGCGCTGCTTGTTTTCAATGAACAGTACCGCCATACGTTTGCCGACCGCATTACGGGTCGCGTCTGCCATCAGCTTGCCGCCTGCAGAGTCGAGGGTAATGTTTACCTCGGCGCCGCCAGTATCCTGACTAAAGCCACTCGATGCATTCTGTACGCGCTCACCGGTTAAAATACGGCTACGGTTCAGCAGCAACTGACGGCCACTGTCGAGCGATTCAAAGGCAAAGGCTTCAGTGCCCGGTGGTAAGGTCTGGCTGCTGAGCTGACCGGTATACGGGTCAATATGCTGATCATTCAGATCAGAGACCAGACGGAATTCCAGATTCGCAGTACGACCCAGAACACGCTTGGCTTCAGCAGTATCCTGTACACCCGGCAATTCCACCACAATACGGTTGCTGCCTTGGGTTTGTACCAGCGCTTCGGCCACACCTAACTCGTTAATACGGTTACGTAGCGTGGTCAAGTTCTGGTTTACGGCATAGGATTCAATTTCCTGCTTGCGCGTGTCGGTATAGGTCAGGCGCAACATGGCACCATCTGTGGTGGCCAGTGCCTGCTGGTTAAACTCGTTGCCGTTACGGCGCAAGAAGTCCATTACGGCTGAGCGGTCGTCATTGTTGGCGAACTGCACGGTAATGGTGTTGTTATTCAAAGACAGGCTGTTGAATTTCAGCTTGTTGTCGCGCAGTTGGCGACGCAGGTCAGTCGCAGAGGTTTCCATGCGCTGGCTGATGGCCTTGTCCATATCCACTTCCAGCAGGAAGTGAACACCACCACGCAAGTCCAGACCCAGTTTCATTGGCTTGGCGCCAATTTTCTGTAGCCATTCAGGAGTGGTTGGCGCCAGGTTGAGGGCCACGACATAATCATCACCCAAGCCCTGACGTAATGCATCTTTGGCTTTAAGCTGTGCTTCGCTTGAGTCCAGACGCAACAGGGCTGCGTTATTGGTAAAGCTGTTGTCATGGCTGGCAATATTTTCTGATTTTAGAATTTGCTCTGCTTTTTGTACGATGCTTTGGTCAATTTGGGTACCGGCTTTGGCCCCAGAAATCTGAACCGCAGGTTCATCTGGATACAAACTTGGCAGGGCATATAATGTACTCACCACCAGAACCACAAGGATGAGTAGATATTTCCATGCTGGGTAACGCATTTAATTTTCTTCTTAAAATGAAAAAGTCGTGCGGGCGCACGACTAATTTTTGATTAAAGGTTGTTTAATGTGCCTTCAGGCAGAACTGAAATCACACTGGCACGCTGAATTTTTACTTCTACGCCGCGGTTCAGTTCAACCACTGCAAAATCACCTTCAAGTTTGGTGATTTTGCCCATCAGGCCACCAGCAAACACCACTTCGCTGCCTACGCCCAGGCTGTCGATCAGGGCACGGTGTTCTTTGGCACGTTTTGATTGCGGGCGCCAAATCAGGAAGTAGAAAATTGCAATAAATACTGCAATCATCAAAAGGTTAGCAACCATGCTTGGTTGTTGTGCAGCTTCACCTGCTGCGTGAGCAGTAGAAATAAAAAGGCTCATTTCATTTTCCTAAACTAAAAACTGGAATCAATAACATTGATAATAAATTGACTTGTTCTGCAATTTACCCTGTCTTTTTCTTCAGCGCAAATACTGAAAAGATTAATCTTGCGGACAAGGCGGCACATCCAGACCGCGACGGGCGTAAAAGTCCTGTACAAAGTCATCAAAAGTGCCATTGTCCAAGGCATTACGGATATCTTGGGTAAAGCGTTGGTAATAGCGCAGGTTATGGATGGTACCGAGCATTGAACCGAGCATCTCGCCGCATTTTTCCAGATGGAACAGGTAGGCGCGGGTAAAGTTCTTGCAGGTATAGCAGTCACAGTGCGGATCGAGCGGGCTCTGGTCATGACGGTATTTACTGTTACGAATCCGTACCAGACCATCGGTCACGAAATAATGACCATTACGGGCATTCCGGGTTGGCATTACGCAGTCAAACATATCCACCCCGCGGCGAATACCTTCCACGATATCTTCCGGTTTGCCGACACCCATCAGGTAACGCGGTTTATCTTCCGGCATTTTGTTCGGCAGATAATCCAGCACCTTGATCATTTCTTCTTTCGGTTCACCCACCGACAGACCGCCAATGGCATAGCCATCAAAACCGACTTCTAGCAGACCATTTAAAGATTCATCACGTAAATCTTCATACATCCCGCCCTGAATAATCCCGAACAGGGCATTTTTATTTTCAAGGACATTGTGATGATGTTCTTTACAGCGTTTGGCCCAGCGTAATGACAGCTGTAAAGATTTCTGTGCTTCTTCATGGGTCGCTGGATACGGCGTACATTCATCAAAAATCATGACGATGTCCGAGTTCAGAACCTTCTGGATTTCCATGGAAATTTCTGGAGAAAGGAATACTTTGGAGCCGTCAATCGGTGAACGGAAAGTCACGCCTTCTTCTTTAATCTTGCGCATGGCGCCCAGACTAAAGACCTGGAAACCGCCAGAATCGGTCAGAATCGGCTTGTCCCATTTCATGAATTCGTGCAGGCCACCATGTTCTTTAATGACATCCAGACCCGGACGCAAATACAGATGGAAGGTGTTGCCTAAAATAATTTGTGCTTGAATGTCTTCAATATCACGCGGGAGCATGCCCTTAACGGTGCCATAGGTTCCGACAGGCATAAACACAGGGGTTTCCACCACACCATGTTCAAGAGTTAAACGACCACGACGGGCGCGACCCGATTGGCCTAATTTTTCAAACTTCATACAGGTTCCAAATCAAGGCGAAAAAACAGTTCGCTGATTGTTTGCGCTAAAAGTTCATCATTTTCCTAGATTCTGCCGTGAATTGCTAGTTTTGATGCGTTTTCTTGGGTAAATATTGTGGAGGAAAATCATGGTAATTACATGGCATAAAACTGCTGAATCCGTTGCTGGATTTCATCTTTCGGGAGGGCAAACAGGCCCTGTTCATTACTGTCCATGGCGGCAATCGAGTGAATCAGACGCTGGATATACAGATTGCTGTCAATAAAGCCCGGTTCTAGCGTCAGCAAATAGGCGGCGTGGGCTATTTCCAGATAATCATAGGGTTCAATTTCCAGCAGCTGCGCCAGATCAATCAGCAGGTCTTTATCAATCTGTTGCAGTTTTATCGCCGGTGGATGGGATGAAGCATCCAGCAGAGCAGGGCGCTGTTGATGGGCCAGAAACTCTTCTAGTAAGGGGCCAGGCGCATTCAGTTGCCGCGCAGAGTCCGCTGCCATTTGTGGCTGTTTGGCCACCTGCATGAAAAACACCATTGAACTCAGGTCCAATCCATAGGCATTCGACAAGGCCTGCCGGGCTTGCTGAAATACATTCAGCAAAACCTGTAGGCGGTTCTGTTGCGTGGAATCATACTGCTGAGCCAGTGGATGCCCAAAAATATGACATTGCTGAAAGTAGTCTGTGAACAGGCGTTTAAACTGATTCAAATGCTGCTGATGTGGCTGGCTGCGATAGCGCCATTTCTGGACTGACCATTTGTCATGGTCTGACAGGTACTGAGCCGGATCTTCCTGCTCGCTAAACAGGCTGCGCCGGGTGGAAATGGCCAGATATTCAAAACCCAGATATTCATTCAGTACCAGGGCGCAGGCATAAATCTGGTCCTGTTCATACTGCTCATAAAGTTGAAAAAACTCGTGAATGAGTGCCGCTTGAAAGCTCTGCAGATGTTCTAACATGGTCGGGACTAACTTTTTTATTTTTAATCATGCTGTGGTAATGCCTGAGCTATTGTTGATATTTTGCTCAGTGTTCTGATTGTGACAAAGCGCAGCCAAATGTCAACCGGATGTCATCTGCGCGGGGAAAATCTCGCTGTAATCACGACAGGCGGTTTGACATTGAATCAAGAGGTCATCTTGGTTTTAAAAATTCGGGCGATACTCAAAGCCTTGCTGCATGCTTGGATCACGGAACGGGCGAATGGCTTTTTTGCCCAAAGTTAAGGTGTTAATGATGTTGTTTGGGAAAATCTGAATCTGGTTATTAAACAGCTCGACATTGCGGTTAAAAATGGTAATCGCAGCACCGACATTTTCATTCTGTTCTTCAATTTCGTGCATCATTTTTAAATAGATGTCATTGGCTTTCAGCTCAGGATAGTTCTCGACCACCACGTTTAGGTTGTGCAGCAGCTCTTTACTCAAGCGCTCAATATGTTGCAGCTGGGCGCTGTCGGTACTGTCCAGTTTCAGGTTTAATACGTTTTGGCGCAGTTCGGTTACTTTGGCCAGCGTGCCCTGTTCAAAACTGGAATATTGTTCTACCACAGGAATCAGCTGTTCCAGAATCTTGACTTTCTGGCGTTCGTAACTGGTGACATCGGCCCAGGCACGAATACTGGCATTGTGATAACGCACAATACTGTTGCGAATCAGAATCCCGATAATCAGCACGGCCAGAATGATAGCCAGAAAAATCATCAATCCCATAGAAATCTCCCCACGTCCAAATTTATAAAAGCTGCAGCAAATGGCGTTGTAATTGTTCTAGATACGGTAATTTAAATGTACGCAGATGTCCACGTAAAGCCGAAATATCCTGAATGGTTTTATAGTTGCTGCTGGCCTGAAACAGGTTCTGGCTACCTACATAGCACAGGATTTTCTGTTCAGGATGAAACAGCAGATCGCCGGGCTGCGCGTTCAGGAAATTGGCCAGTTTCAGCACCACCGCCGGAGTCAGCTGCCGGGCCATCTGGTGGGTATCGGTGCCATAGATGTTTAACTGCCGGTTAATCTGAATATCACTGGTATGCCACGGCTGGGTATAGGGGTAGGCAAAGCTTTTGCGCTGCGAGCTGAGCGCCAGTCCCTGTAACTCGACCCCAAAGACAATGGCACCCCACAGGAATTTTTCAATTTCTTTGAGCCGCATTTTGTTGCCATTCTGGTCTTGGACCTGAATTTCAGAGACATAGCGATATTCAAACAGCATCACCTGATGGGTCTGGCCCTGTTCATCCTGCCAGTGGGTCAGAGCATAGCGGCGAATGTCATTGCTGAGATTGCCTTGCTGGAACAGCGGAAACAGCTGTTTGATTTGCGCAATAAAACGGACCGGCTGGAAGATGATCTGTTCATGCCGGGGAATGCTGTTAAAGGCCAACTGATACTTGAGCGCCAGTGCCTGTTGCTCCAGTTCCTGAATGGCATTGGTGATTGGGCGGCTGGATTCATAACAGAGAAACGCACCAAAGATCAAAAGGCCTCCCAGCAGCAGACACAGCTGCAAGGCCCAGTGCGCAGGGGCCAGCCAGAACAGCAGGATCAGTATCAGGCCGATGATGCCAAGCAAAATTGGCAGCTTGTTTTCAAAACGCAGGCTGATCGGGGCATTCCAGGGATGCAGCCGGTCAAGCAGTTCCTGCTGGGATTTGGCTTGTGCACCAATTTCCCAGAGCCGGGCGAGATTATTCCACACCAGCTGATTCTTCTTGCGGCGAATATGAATGCTGTGCTGAATATTCTCGATTGGCATGGGACAGTGCTCTAGCTGTGGGCCTGATCAATCAGCATGGCATCGCCATAACTGAAAAAGCGGTAACGCTGAGCCACCGCATGTTGATAGGCACGCATGATATTTTCACGACTCGACAGGGCTGACACCAGCATCAGCAGGGTTGATTCAGGCAGGTGGAAGTTGGTGATTAGACGGTCTACCACTTTAAATTTATAGCCCGGATAAATGAAAATCTGGGTATCACCGGTCCAGGCGGCCAGTGTGCCACCGTGTGCCTGTGCTGCACTTTCGACCGCACGGGTGGCTGTGGTACCAACTGAAATGACTTTATTGCCACGTGCTTTGGCCTGCTGGATCATCTCCACAGCGGCGGCTGGTACATCACACCATTCGCTGTGCATGATATGGTTTTCAATATCAGTGGTGCGTACCGGCAGGAAGGTTCCGGCACCGACGTGCAAGGTTACAAAGGTTTTTTGAATACCTTTGGCTTCAAGCTTGGCCAGCAGTTCGGCATCAAAATGCAGGCTGGCAGTCGGGGCAGCGACACTGGCCAGTTTGGTCGGATCATTAAATACGGTTTGATAGCGTTCGGTATCAATCGCTTCTGCTTCACGGTTAAAGTACGGTGGAATAGGCAGGGCACCGTAGCGATCCAGCACCTCTAGAATGGGCTGGGAAAACTCGACAATAAACAGGTTCTCATGCCGGCCTTGTACCGTGACTTTCACTTCATCTGGACCAATGAAGAGTTCAGCACCAGCTTTTGGTGAATTGCTGGCTTTAATATGACAATGCGCAATAAACTGATCTTGCATACGTTCAACCAGCACTTCCACAGCGCCACCGGTAGCACGTTTACCTTTCAGGCGGGCTTTCATGACTTTGGTGTCATTTAAGACCAGCACATCACCAGCTTCAAGTAAATCGACAAGATCGGTAAATTGATGATCTTGATACTGACCTTCGGCATTGACATGCAGCAGGCGTGAGGCGCTGCGCTGTTCCAGCGGGTAACGGGCAATCAGTTCATCAGGGAGATCGAAATTAAAATCAGAAAGTTGCATGGTTAAATAAATGCGCAAAACAATAACAGGATTGGGCGTAGTATATGCGTTTTTTGGTTTTATCGCTGAAATTGCCTAATTATAAGACAAAAAAAATCGGGTTGATTTATTTTTAAACAAATATGGGAGGCGAGCGTTGACAAGCGGGTGAAACAGTTTATTATACGCATCAACACCTTCCCGAGGTGGTGAAATTGGTAGACGCGGCGGACTCAAAATCCGCTGTCAGAGATGACGTGTCGGTTCGAGTCCGACCCTCGGGACCACAGATTTTAAAGAACCCCAAGCATATTCAGACTTGGGGTTTTTTATTGCCTCAAATTTATGGATAGCTATCTCATATCGCTTTGTTATTCGATACTGTATTTACAATCAAAAAATAAATGACTAATCGAGTATTTTGATCAATCCTGATTGCATATTTTAAGTTTCCTCCATAGCCGGTAAGACTCTAGGAAAATTTGTCGATGTGTTTTCCCTGTTTGATGTGAGTCCTCTTTTAGTTGAAGATATTCTGCGTAGTCCATGGTGACAGATACTTGTTTGCTTTTGCCAATATTAATTTCAATTTTTTGCATATAACAGGTGCTTGTTCAAAACGAGTAATAAGCATAATTTAAAATTGTAATTTCTATTGTAGGTTATTGAATACCAATGAGTTCACGTACGTACGCATGAAATATTTAAAGAGGGAAAATAGGTATTGGTTCAGCTTGTAATGAGTAGTGAGATAAAAAAACCGGCGCCTTAGCACCGGTTTTTTTATGAGTTGACTAACAAAGGTCAGTCAAATCCAGTTTAAGCTTGTAATGAAGCCAGCGTTGCATTCAAGGTTTCGCTTGGACGCATCACGGCATTTACTTTCGCTTGATCTACCGCGTAGTAACCGCCGATATCTACTGATTTGCCTTGGACTTCTGCAAGTTCAGCCACGATTTTCTCTTCATTTGCAGCTAAAGCTTGTGCAAGTGGAGCAAATTTCGCTTTCAGTTCAGCATCTTCGTCTTGTGCAGCAAGTTCTTCTGCCCAGAATTTTGCCAGGTAGAAGTGGCTGCCACGGTTGTCCAGCTCGCCAGTACGACGTGATGGAGATTTGTCGTTGTCCAGCAGTTTGCCTGTTGCAGCATCTAAAGTCTTCGCCAGAAGTTTCGCTTTCGCGTTGTCTTCTTTAATGCCAAGCTCTTCTAGAGATACCGCCAGTGCCAGGAACTCACCTAAAGAATCCCAACGTAAGTGGTTTTCTTCAACCAGCTGTTGTACGTGTTTCGGCGCAGAACCACCAGCACCTGTTTCGTACATACCGCCACCAGCCATTAACGGTACGATTGACAGCATTTTCGCAGATGTACCCAGTTCCATAATCGGGAACAGGTCAGTCAGGTAGTCACGTAAGATGTTACCGGTTACAGAAATGGTATCCAGGCCACGAGCAACGCGCTCAAGCGTATAACGCATTGCACGGACTTGTGACATGATCTGGATGTCTAAACCGTCTGTATCGTGATCTTTCAGGTATTTTTGTACTTTCTTGATCAGTTCATTTTCGTGTGGACGGTACGGGTCTAACCAGAAGATGGCTGGCATACCAGAGTTACGTGCACGTGTAACAGCCAGTTTCACCCAGTCGCGGATTGGTGCGTCTTTCACCTGACACATACGCCAGATGTCGCCTTCTTCCACGTTTTGAGACATCAACACTTCACCTGTTTCCAGATCCGTGATGTTGGCAACACCCGCTTCAGGAATTTCGAAAGTCTTGTCGTGTGAACCGTATTCTTCCGCTTTTTGCGCCATCAGACCAACGTTAGGCACAGTACCCATGGTACGTGGGTCGAAGTTACCATTCCATTTACAGAAGTTGATCATTTCCTGGTAAATACGCGCGAAAGTCGATTCTGGCATTACTGCTTTACAGTCGTAAGGCTTGCCGTCAGCACCCCACATTTTACCGCCAGAACGGATCATTGCTGGCATAGATGCGTCAACAATTACGTCGTTCGGAGAGTGGAAGTTGGTGATACCTTTTGCAGAATCTACCATCGCCAGTGCAGGACGGTGTTCTTGACACGCGTGCAGGTCTTCGATGATTTCTTCACGTAAAGAAGTAGGCAAAGTTTCGATCTTCTCGTAAAGACCGGCCATACCATTATTGACATTAATGCCTAACTCGTCGAACAGTTTGCCATGTTTTTCGAAAGCATCTTTGTAGTAAATTTTCACACAGTGACCGAATACGATCGGGTGTGAAACTTTCATCATGGTCGCTTTTACGTGTAAAGAGAACAGGATGCCGGCTTCTTTACAGTCATCCAATTCTTTTTCATAGAAGTCGCAAAGCGCTTTTTTGCTCATGAACATCGAGTCGATGATTTCACCGTCTTGCAGCGCAACTTTTGGCTTCAGAACAATGGTTTCACCTGACTTGGTGATCAGTTCCATTTTCACGTTACGCGCGCGGTCTAAAGTCATGGACTTTTCGCCATGGTAGAAGTCGCCTTCGTCCATGTGAGAAACGTGAGTTTGTGACCACTGTTTCCACTCGCTCATTGAGTGCGGGTTTTTCTTCGCGTAGTTCTTTACTGCAGTTGGTGCGCGACGGTCAGAGTTACCTTCACGTAATACCGGGTTTACTGCAGAGCCCAGGCATTTGCCATAACGGGTCTTGATTGCCTTTTCTTCCTCAGTGGTCGGGTTTTCAGGGTAATCAGGAACCGCATAGCCTTTAGACTGAAGTTCTTTGATACATGCAGTCAACTGAGCAACAGAAGCACTGATGTTTGGAAGTTTGATGATGTTCGTATCTGGATCTTGTGTAAGACGACCTAGCTCTGCGAGGTTGTCAGTGACCTTTTGCTCGTCGGTGAGGTAGTCAGAAAATTCTGCGAGCACGCGTGCGGCCACGGAGATGTCACTTTTAACGATCTCTACGCCGGCCGGCTTAGTAAAGGTCTCAATAATCGGCAGCAGCGAATAAGTCGCCAGTAATGGCGCCTCGTCAGTCAGTGTGTAAATGATGGTTGACTTTCCACCAGCCATATATAGCCCCTTGCGTTGATTGAGTTTTGAGGGGGTGAAAGTGATGAATCAGCCCCTGCGAACCGGTTTGCTTAAGTAAAACCTTGAGAGTATCGACCCTCAAGCCTTTTCAGTCAACGTAATATCCGTGATAACGACATTTCGCTGAAAAATGATGCATTTTAATTCGTGATATTTGTGCCTGATTTGAATCCACACTTGCCTGTTTGGGTAAGAAAAACACTCAAAGAGCCGCCTTTTTTCCTTCAAACTCGATCATTCCATCCAGCACATCTGCGTATTAGATTTGAATGATTAACCTGATTTTTCAATACCAATAAGACAGATTGATCATGTGATGACGATTCACTGATCAGGCGGATATATTATCGTCCTCTGTACACGACAAAAATAGATAACTCATTGAAATAATGTCACAATAATTGTTTTCTAACGACGAATACTATGACACATCTCAATGAGTTATATCTTATCTTAAACAAATCTCTAAAATGGAACAA